>JBJXGY010000189.1:0-20222 GCA_046160185.1 Gaiella sp.
AAACCCGAACGCCGATCGTGGCCGCGAAGCCCGGGAAGCGCGGCGCGACACGTGCCACGTCCTGTGGATGGATCGGCGTTCCATCGAAGACCGTTTTATACGGCCCGTGACTCTCCAGGTCAAGTAAATCCTCTTGAGCGCGGTCCCCGATCTAGTCCGATGTCTCGACTTATCGCGCGCTCGGCATTATCCTCACAAGCGTGCATGCGATCGCGGACACGGCCGCGCCGAGGAGTTCGACGGCCGATCAGGCGTCGCGCTCCTCCTCGGCGGGCGTGCACGCGACGCTGCGCGTCCTCGACCTGCTCGCCGCCCACGGCCCCCTGCAGCTCTCGGAGATCACGCGCCGTCTCGGCCTCGCCAAGAGCACCGTGCACCGCATCTGCGCTGTGCTGCAGGAGCGAGGCTGGCTCGTGCGCTCCCACGACGGCGCCCTCGATCTCGGCATCCGCGCGCTCCGGCTCGGGTCGCGTTCGACGGGGCTGCCGATCGTCACAGCGTTCCACAGCATCGCCAGCGATTTCCTGACCGCACACAACGAGACCCTTGCGCTCGCCGTGCTCGACGGCGCGGAAAGCCTGTATCTCGCATTGGAGGAGACGTCACATCCTGTCCGGCTCGCAACCCACGTCGGCTCCAAGACACCCGCCTTCGCCTCGGCCAGCGGTCGCGCCGTTCTCGCCCGCATGCGGCCCGAGGAGGTCGATCGGCTGTTCGCCGGGCGGCTGCTCGTCACGCCCACCGGGCGCCGGCTCAACGGGCTCGTCGAACTGCACGCCATCCTCGAGCAGGTGAGAAGAGACGGCTTCGCGGAGAACCGCGAAGAGACCGCGGTCGGGCTCTACGCCGCATCCGTCGCCGTCGCGAACGGCAGTGGCGAGACGCTTGCGGCCCTCACCACCTGTATCCCGATGTGCCGCCTCGAGGACGATCGCCGCCGGGTGATTCTCGCCGACCTGCAAGGGGCAGCGCGCCGGCTTGAACACCTCGTCGATTGGCTCCCGGCGCTCTCCGCCCGCGCGTAGCGCACCCGCCTCGCCGGTAGGCTCCGCACTGCAGCATGCGTGCGGTCGTCTACACCGGGATCGGCGGCCGCGAGGTTGTCGAAGTGCAGGACCGCCCTGCCCCCGAACCCTCGGGTGAGGAGATCGTCGTCGCCGTGCGGTACGCCGGGCTCAATCCGGCCGATCTCGCACAGCGCGCGGGCCTGTACCCGGCACCGCCGGGTTGCCCACCCGACATCCCCGGCATCGAGGTGGCCGGGACGGTGGTCGCGTGCGGCCCGTCGGCGCGCCGCTTTGCCGTTGGGGAGCGCGTCTTCGGGATCGTCGGCGGCGGCGGGCTCGCCGAGCGTGTCGTCGTCCACGAGCGGCATCTGGTGGCGGTACCGGATGCGTTGCCGGAGCTGGAGGCCGCCGCCGTACCCGAGGTCTTCGTCACCGCCCACGACGCCGTGGTCACCCAGGGCAGCCTGGGACTGGGCGACGTTCTCGTCGTCAACGGCGCGAACGGCGGTGTGGGGACTGCTGCGGTGCAGATCGGCGTCGCGGCGGGCGCCCGCGTGATCGGAACCGTGCGGGACGACGCGCTGCGACCACGCGTGGCGGAGCTGGGCGCCGAAGTCGTGGCTCCCGACGAGCTCGTCGCCACCGCGCGTGCTGCGGGGGGAGCGGACGTCGTGCTCGAGCTGGTCGGTGGCCCGAACGTGGGCCGGAGCTTCGACTGCATCGCCGACAGGGGCCGCATCGTCGTCGTGGGCACCGGCGGCGGCGCCGAGGCGAGCCTCGACCTGCGGCGCCTGATGGCCCGGCGCGTGCGGATCATGGGGACCGTGCTGCGCGCGCGCAGCCTGGAGGAGAAGGCGGCAGCTGTGCAGGCCTTCGGCCACGCGGTCGTCCCCCACCTGGCGAGCGGACAGATGCGGGCGCTGGTGGACGCCGTCTTCCCCCCCGAACTGGCCGCCGACGCCTATGACCGGCTCGCGGCCCCCGGCAAGCTCGGCAAGGTGCTCGTCGACTTCGGCGGCGGATAGGGAAACCGGTGTCTGATGACGGTCAGACACCTGGTACCCGGGGTAGCTGCGGATCCACTGCACGCCGCCCAGCGGTGTCCGGCGCAGGTGCGACCGCTACAATGGCGTGCCGCGCGGATGTGGCGGAATTGGTAGACGCGCACGGTTCAGGTCCGTGTGCCCTTAGGGGCGTGGAGGTTCAAGTCCTCTCATCCGCATGAGGTGCCCGGTTGCCTGCGTGCCGGGTCGCCCGGGAGTCTGACCGTCAGTCAGGCACCGGGTCTTCCGCCGACGTAACAGCGCGTTAGCGCGGCCCCCACCGGCCGGACCGTACGATGGGGAGACTGTCCCGGCCGGCCACATCCCTGCGTATCGTCGCTTTGCTCGCCCTCGCGGTCTCGGTTGCCGGGGCGGGCGTCGACCCGGGCTCGCGCCTGCCCTCCCGCGGCCCGCAGACCCAGGTCGTGGTGACCCTCGCCACCCCCTCACTCGCCTCGGGCGGCACGCCGGACGCGATCGCCGCGGAGCAGCGCACCTTTGTCCGCGCCCTGCGAAGCATCCCGGACGCCACACCACGCTGGCGTTACCGCATCGTCCAGAACGGCCTGGCGGTCGTCCTCCCACGCGCGAGCCTCGGCGCGCTCCGCGCCCTTCCCGGCGTGACGGGCGTCTACGGCAACACGCGTTATCGCGGCGCACTCGACCGCTCGCCGGGTCGCATCGCCGCCGACCAGGTCTGGGGCCCGGCGTTCGAGACCTCCGGACAGGGACTGAAGATCGGGATCATCGACGACGGGATCGACCAGCGGCACCCGTTTTTCGCGCCGGCCGGGTACACGATGCCCCCGGGCTTTCCGAAGGGCCAGAAGGCCTTCACCACCGCGAAGGTGATCGTGGCCCGAGCCTTCCCGCCCCCTGCTCCCGCCTGGCGGCATGCCGGCAAGCCGTTCGATCCCGAGCAGTCCGGTCACGGCACGCACGTCGCGGGCATCGCTGCCGGCAACCGCAACACACCGGGCCCGCGCGACCGGCAGCTCTCGGGAGTGGCACCTCGCGCCTACCTCGGCAACTACAAGGCGCTGACGATCCCGACCGACGCGGGTGTCGGGCTCGACGGCAATGCACCAGAGCTCGTGGCCGCGATCGAGGCGGCCGTCGCGGACGGGATGGACGTGATCAATCTCTCGCTCGGCGAGGCCGAGATCGAGCCGTCTGCGGACATCGTGGCGCGGGCGCTCGACGGAGCCGCGGCAGCCGGGGTCGTCCCGGTCGTGGCCGCCGGCAACGACTTCGGCGAGTTCGGGCTCGGCTCGGTGGCCTCCCCGGGATCGTCGGCCGAGGCGATCACCGTGGCGGCCGTGTCCAACAGCTCGAGCCCTGTGCTCGCGAGCTTCTCGAGCGCCGGGCCCACGCCGGTGTCGCTGCGAGCCAAGCCCGACCTCGCGGCCCCGGGCGGGGGCATCCTGTCGTCCGTCCCGGACGGCTGGTCGGAGTTCTCCGGCACCAGCATGGCGGCGCCTCACGTCGCCGGGGCTGTCGCGCTGCTTCGCCAGCGTCACCCGGAGTGGACCGTGCGGCAGGTCAAGGGTGCGCTGGTGGGGACGAGCCGGCCGCTGGCCGACACCGTGACAGGCCGCCCACAACGATCCGGAGCGGGGGTCACCGACCTCGCCCGCGCGGACGCGCCGCTGCTCAGCGCATCGCCCGCCAGTGTCAGCTTCGGCTTGCTGGGAGTCGGGGAACAGCGACTGGTCGACGTCGTCCTCGACGATCTCGGCTCCGGCCCCGACCCCTGGACGGTCACGGTCGACATTCCCACGCTCCCTGCGGGAGTCACCATCGCGTCGCCGCCGGAGGCGGTCGTGCCCGGGGTGCTCACGGTCGTCGCAAGCGTCTCGGCGAGCACGACCGCAGACGTGTCCGGCGCCATCGTGCTGACGCGTGGCGGTGATACGCGCCGGATACCCTTCTGGCTCGGGCTCACCGCCCGCCGGCTGGAGACCGTCGTCAGCACGCCGCTCGCGAAGCCGGGTCTGCACGAAGGGACGACGGCAGACGGGCAGGCGATCGTCGACCGTTACCGCTACCCCGACGCACCGGGGCGCCGGCTCGCAGGCCCGGAGCAGGTGTTCCGTGTCACGCTCGCGAGGCGAGCGGCGAACTTCGGCGTCGTCGTCGTATCCCGCGGACCCGGAGTCACGGTCGAGCCTCGCGTCGTCGCCGCCGGCGACGAGAGCCGCCTCACGGGCTACGCGGCCCTGCCGCTCAACCTCAACCCGTATCTCGTCGGCTACGGCTCCCCTGTGCTCGCCGCCGGTGCCATCTCGCCCCGCCCTGGGAAGTACGACGTGGTCTTCGACAGCCGGACACCGGGTGGCGCGGGCAGCTTTCGCTTCCGCTTCTGGATCGACGACACGAAGCCGCCGACCGTGCGGCCCGTTGTCCTCCAGCCGAGGCGTGGAGCACCGATCCGCTTCAGGGTCTCCGACGCGCAGTCGGGTCTCGATCCTGCCTCGCTTGCGGTCACCGTCGACGACCGGCCGAGAACCGCACGGGTGACCGGCTCGGCACTGACGGTGCCCACCATCGGTCTCGGCCGCGGGCGCCATCGCCTCCGGGTGCAGATCTCCGACTACCAGGAGACGCGCAACATGGAGAACGTCGGGCGCATCCTGCCGAACACGCGCATCTGGGAGGGCTCCGTGGTGGTTCGCTGACCCGCGTGCGTGCTTCGCGCACACTAGCGCGGCGTCTCACAACGATAGACAGGAAATGATCGTTGTGAGCCGCCGCACCAATGTTTGTTGCAGAGGCCGGCTGCCGGCGCAGCCGGCCTCTGATCCTAAAGGGCGCGCGTCCGCGCGCCTGCCGCACAGCAGGCGTTTCCAGCGAAACGTTGTGAGACGGCGCACTAGCGCCGCGGGTTCGGCTCCTTCGTCGTGGGCAGCGAGTCCAGGTCGCGCTGCACGCTGGCGGCGAACTCGTCCGAATCGGGATCGTTGGTCAGCACCTGGAACGACGCCTTGCGCTTGGCGCGCTCGCGGGCACGCCGGGCACTCGAGCCGAAGGGGTTCGAGATGCGAGGGGACTCCGCCGCCGCCAACAGCACGACGGCGCATGCCAGAAGCAGGAGCCAGGGCCAGCCCACGGACTCAGTCTACCCGGGACGCGCAAGCCGCCCGCGGGCATCTTCTGCCTGGCCACGCGCCGAGCAGCCCTCGAGGTGGTCGTTGACGAGGCCCATCGCCTGCATGAACGCATAGACGGTGGTCGGCCCGACGTAGGTCCAGCCGCGTTTCTTGAGATCCTTGGCCATGGCCGTCGAGGCCGGGGTGGTGGCCATCGTGCGCAGCACCTCCCACGTGAGGTGTGAGGGCCGCTCGTCGACGGCCGGCTCGAACCGCCAGGCGTAGGCAGCCAGCGAGCCCTCGCTCTCGATCAGCTCGAGACACCGGGCCGCGTTGTTGATCGTCGACTGGATCTTGCCGCGATGGCGGACGATGGAGACGTCGCCGAGCAGGCGCTCGACGTCGCGCGGGCCGAAGCGCGCCACGCGCGCCGGGTCGAACCCGGCGAAGGCGCGACGGAAGCCCTCGCGCTTGCGGAGGATCGTAAGCCACGAGAGCCCGGACTGGAAGCCTTCCAGGCACAGCTTCTCGAACAGGCGCACGTCGTCGGTGACCGGAAAGCCCCACTCGGTGTCGTGGTAGCGCCGGTACTCCTCGCTGTCACCACCGCCCCAGAAGCACCGGGCGACGCCGTCGTCGGCGACGAGGATGCCGTCGTGCGGGACGTCCACGGATCGCCGCTACTTCCGGAAGATCTGCATGGGCAGCGTCTCGAGCGGCACACCCCCCGCCGCGGTCACGAGCCAGGTGCTCTGCATGTACAGGCAGTCCTCGCCGTTCGCGGCGATGGCGTGCGGATGCATCGAGAGCACCATGTTCTCCTCCAGTGGGATCTCGGAGCCCTCCCCCACCTTCGGGAACTCGATCATGGTCATGCCGATCGAGTGTCCCGTGACATGGCCGAGGTGGTAGCCGCGGTCGGTGAAGCCGCGAGAGACGGCGCGGTGCACGTCGTGGCAGGTGACGCCGGGCCGCATCGCGTCCGGGGCCGCCGCGAAGTACTCCGCGTATGCCTCGAGCATCCGCTCGGTGTCGGCGGAAAGCGTGGCGTCGTGTCCGCACACTGCGCGCGAGACCTCGACCCAGTGCATGCCGGGCCCCGCGACCTCCAGCGAGGGCAGCATCACATCGCCGAGAATCTCGTCCTTGCGGGCGATCTTGAACTCGGGCGTGGCCAGCCCGGGCTTCGCAGCGTCGTTCAGCACCATGTTCTGCGTCAGCCGGCCGCAGCCCTCGGCGACGAAGTACCCCTCACAGGCGCCCATCACCTCGGCGGCGGTCTTCCCCGGGGCGTAGTGCTCGAACCAGATCTCGAACCCGCGCTCGTTGATCCGGACGGAGTCGCGCACGGACACGAGCTCCGCCTCGCTCTTCACGGCGCGCGAGACGTCGAACTCGACGTCGAAAGGAACGAGCTCGAAGCCCTCGAGGGCCGTGTAGTCACGGACGGTCATCACGTAGTCGAGGCCGTAGACCCCAAGCCGCTTCCACCCCGCGTCCCGGGCACGCTGCGCGATCGCTTCGCCCGGCCGGGAATGGAACACCTGCTCGAGGAGCCCCGTCCCGTGCTCGCCCACGTATGTCGCCTCGGTCGGAAAGAAGATCTGCGGCTCGCCGTCCGCCGGTAGCACCACGTACGCGTAGCGGTGGACGATCTGGAAGCCCGACATGTAGGTGACGGCGCCCTCGAAGCCGCTGTACTCACTCCCTGCGACGATGAGCGCGTCGAGGTCGTGCGCGGCCATCGCCTGTCTGGCGTTGGCGTGTCGGCGGTTGAGCTCGAACCCTAGGTCCATGAGGCTTCCAGTCCTTTCACGAGTGCGGTGATTGTGTCGTGGCGCGGCGTCGCGATGCCGAGCTCGCGCCCGAACCTCGCGATACCGCCGTTCAAGAAGTCGATCTCGGTGAGCCGCTGCGCCTCGACGTCCTGGAGCATCGAGGCCTTGTGCCCGTAGGCAACTTCCGGCTTTGCGGCGTGATCGATCAGCGCCTCCGGATCGGCGTCCAGCACGATCCCCTGCGCCGCGGCCACGGCCTTGCCTTCGTTCACCAACGCGGTGACGAGGGCGCGAAGATCGGCCCGCTCACACACGCGCCCGTGGGTGAGCCCGGTCAGTGCCCCCACAGGATTCGTGCTGGCGTTGAAGATGACCTTGCGCCACTGCGCCCCGCGCGCATCGGCCACCGCCTCGGCGGGCATGCCGGCTCGGGTACACGCGTCGGCCAGGAGCTCCACCTCCTCCATCCGAGCGGCGCGAGGCTCGAACGGCGAGAACGTCGTCTCGCCCTTGACGTCCCACTGGACGACCCCGGGCTCGAGCAGCTTGCCCGCGGGGAAGGTGGTCCCCCGGATCACACGCCCGACCTGTGCGGCGAGCGTTTCCTCGTTGCCGACGCCGTTCATCACCGAGGCGACAGCCCCGTCCGCAAAGGCGTGCGCGGTTGCCGCGATCGCCGCGCCCGCGTGCATGGCCTTCGTGGCCACGATGCCGAGCTCGCACGGCGGCAGCTTCCCCGGGTCGTAGGTCGCGTGCAGATGGGAGTGCACCTCGCCTGCGCCGACGAGGCGGAGCCCGCGCGAGTTGATGGCGTCCACGTGCGCCTGGTTGAGGTCGAAGGCCCAGACCTCGAGATCGTCCAGCGTCGCCAGGTTCGCCGCGAACAGCGATCCGACCGCGCCACAGCCGACGATGGCCACCCTCATGTCCCTGTCCCTCTCCACCGCGGCAGCCGAAACTCCCTCCCGCCGGTGATGCCCGACGGTCGCACGACGAGCATCAGGGCCATGATCGCGCCCAGGAAGACGAGACGCGTCCCTTGGGGAAGGTCGAGCGTGAAGCCGACCCCGACGCCCTCCTCCACCTCGGCCAGGAACGAGTCGAGACCGCTCACCACGAGCGCGCCGAGCACCGCACCCCACAGGCTCGTGATGCCCCCGAACACGAGCATCGCGAGCGAGATGAACGTGAGCTCGAGGTACACGCTCTCCGTGGTGATCGAACCCAGGAAGTGGACGAGCAGCGCGCCCGCGAACCCGGCGAGGCCGCCCGAGACGACGAATGCGATCAGGCGCTGCCGGCGCACGTCGATCCCCACGCCTTGCGCGGCCGCAGCGTCCTCACGTGTGGCGCGGAGCATGCGCCCGTAACGGCTTCGCTGGTACGCGAACGCGACAGCGATCACCACGATCGCACCCCATGCCGCCTGCGTGAGCCCGGTCGTCTCGGGGACGAGGGACAGCGTGGTGGCGCCGGGCCCGATCTTCGTCCATTCGCGAAGCACGTTGTGCGTGATCTCCAGCACCGCAAACGTCGCGATCCCGGCAGCCAGCCCGTTGAGTCGCATCAGCGGCCAGCCGATCACGAGCGCGTACAGCGCGCCGACCCCGGCCGCGAGCACAAGTGAGGGCAGGTTGCCCATCGAGTGGTCGCGGAGCAACGGGAAGATGTCGGGCAGCACGCCGGCCTTGGACTCCAGCGGGATCGTCATCAGGCCCGCTGTGAAGGCGCCGACCGCGACGAAGCTGACCTGGCCGAAGGAGAGCACGCCCGAGTTGCCGATGAACACGAACGTGGCGACGACGATCGCCACCGACACGAGGGCGTTCTTGAAGTAGATCTCCGTGGCGTCGTCGAAGAACGTGCCGGCGATCGCGACCAGCACGACCAGCAGCGCGGGGCCGACGACCTGCACCCAATCCTGCCGGAGCTGTTTCATACGCGGTCCACCAATGCCGACCGCCCGCGAGCGAAGAGCCCGGCGGGGCGCAGCAGCAGCACCACGATCACGAGCAGGAAGACGGCCGTCGGGAGGAACACGGTCTGCTCCGTGGGCAATGCTCCCGAGATCACGCCGGTGGCGAAGCCGATGGAGAAGCCGCCGAGCGTAGCCGTCCACAACCGGTCGATGCCGCCCACCACGACGCCGACGAGCACGACGATCGTCTCTTTGAGCGCGAACTCGGGCTGCACGAGCGGCAACTGCACCGTGAGCAGGACGGCGACCGCGCCTGCGAGCAACCCGGAGATCAGGACCGCAGCGCCGATCACGCGGTTGGCCCGGACACCCAGCAGCCGAGCGGTGCGGAAGTCGGCGGCGGCGGCGCGCATCTGCAGGCCGATCATGGTTCGCGCGAGCAGCAGGGCAAGTAGGAGCAACGAGCCCGCGGCCACTCCCACGGCGACGAACGTCACCTTGCGCACGTCGAGGCCGGCAACGGTCACCGCCTGGTTGAGCGAGGCCACGGACGACGCCGGCTCGCCGATCGTGTCGTCGCTGACGTCGATCAGGAGCGCCACTGCCTGCAGCAGGAACGCGACGGCGAAGGTGGCGACAAGCATCACCGCGGGCGACTGCACGCGGAGCGGCCGGAACACGGTGCGTTCCATGAGCGCAGAAAGCCCGACGGTGACCGCGAGGCAGGTCGCGACTCCGGCCCACACCGGCCAGTCGGCCTGCGAAGTGAAGGCGAGCGCGTAGGCGCCCGCCATCACGACCTGGCCGTAGGCGAAGTTGACGAGCCGCAACACGCCGAAGACGAGCCCGATGCCCACGGCCATGAGCGCGTACACGGCTCCCAGGCCGACGGCATCGACGATCGTCTGACCGTCGACTGCGGCAACGAGGCCCGCGGTCACGAGAGGTACGCGGCCACCATCCGCTCGGTGTCGGCCGCGTCGTCCGGCGAGAGCGTCAGCCGCACCTCGCCGTTGGCCATCAGGTACGTCCGGTCGGCGAAGGCCACCGTCCGCTGTGCGCGCTGCTCCACGAGCAGCACGGTGATCCCGCTTCGCCGGATCTCGGCGAGGGCCTCGAAGACGACGTCCACGATCTTGGGCGCAAGGCCGAGGGAGGGCTCGTCGAGCAGGAGCAGATCGGGCTCGGCGACGAGCGCCCGGGCGATCGCCACCTGCTGCTGCTGGCCGCCCGAGAGCGCGCCCGCCTGACGGCGGCGCATCTCCTCCACGATCGGGAATAGCTCGAACACCCGGTCGAACGACCCCGCGCGGTGTCCTGTGCGGTTCCCGGCGAGGCCGAGCCGGAGGTTCTCCTCGACTGTCAACTCGGCGAAGATGCGGCGGCCTTCCGGTACCAATGCCACGCCTGCTCGCGCAACCCGCTCTGGGGCACCGCTCCGCACAGGCGAGCCCTTGAACGTGATCGTGCCCGCCGCGACCGGGACGAGCCCCATGATCGCGTGGAGCGTCGAGGACTTGCCGGCGCCGTTGGGGCCGATCAGGCCGACGATCTCGCCGCTCTCCACCGTCAGCGACAGATCGCGTACGGCGGAGACCGCGCCGTAGCGAATCCCCACACCTTCCAGCGAGAGCACGGCGCTCACGCTTGCCCCCAGAGCCGGAACCCGCTCACGCGACTCCAGGCTCGGGAAGACCCCTGAAGCGGCCGCTGACACGGCCGGCCGCTACCCCGACACGCAAGACCCGGGGTTGGCACCGGGCTTCTCATGTCTCGTCCTCGTCGCGGATAGCGCTCTCACCGAGATAGGCCGCGGCGACGTCGAGGTTGGCGCGGATCTCGTCCGGCGTGCCTTCGGCGAGCGTCCGTCCCTGGTCGAGCACGTGGATGCGGTCGCAGACATCCATGATCAGCGCCATGTTGTGGTCGATCAGGAGCACGCCGGCGTCGTGCTCGTCCCGCACGGCGCGGACGACCGCGGCGAACTCCGGCACCTCGGCCTCGACCAGGCCCGCCGCGGGCTCGTCCATGAGCACGAACAGCGGCTCCGTGGCCAGCGCGCGTGCCACTCCCAGTCTTCTCTCGTCGCCGTGGGCGAGCGCACCGGCAGGAGTGTCGGCCGCCGCTGCAAGATGCAGCAGCTCGAGCAAGCCGGTGGCCCGCGAATGCGCCTCGGAGGGTGATGCTCCGACGCCGAGCGCCGCCACCTCCACGTTCTCCCTGACGCTCAGGGCGCGGAAGGCGCGGCTGTGCTGGAACGTCCGGGCCAGCCCGGCCCGGCCGCGCCGTGCGGGCTCCCACGACGTCACGTCGCGCTCGCCGAGGAGGACCGTGCCGCTGTCCGGAATGTCGAACCCCGTGATCAGGTTGACCAGCGTCGACTTTCCTGCCCCATTCGGACCGATCAGCCCCACCACCTCGTGACGGTGGATCTCCATCGTCACGTCCCGTACCGCATGGACACCGGCGAAGGACCGCGACACGGAGGTCGCCCGGAGTGATCCCCCGGGCGACCTCCGCGCACTGACCTCTACCTGCGTCAAACGCCCGTGACTCAGATCTTGGGCACGGCGCCGGCGACGACCGAGCCGACGTTCCGGGCCTTGCCGTTCTGGATCTTGATCACGCGGTACTGACGGCCGAACACGCTGTGCAGCTGCGGCGAGAAGCTGACCAGCCCCGAGATCGTCGGCACCTTCTTGAACTTCTCGAGCTGCGCCGCGAGCGTCGCGCCGTTGGTCGAGCCGCCGGCGCGGCGGATGGCGGCGACGACGCCGTCGATCGCTGCGGCGCCCGTCACGAACCCACCCGTGCCGGCCTTGACCGCCTTGGCGAGCGCGTTCACAGCCGGGTTCGGATCGTCGCCGAACACCGACGCGTACGTGACCGCGTAGTACTCGGTGATCGCGGGCTCCTTCGGCAGCCAGTATGTGCCGTCACCGGCCCACGAGTTGATGATCGGGGTCTTGTTGTCGAGCGAACGGATGCCGGCGACGAAGCCGGGAAGCTCCGCAAACGCCGTCGACGTCACGTAGACGTCTGCGTCGGCGCCGTTGATGCGGCTCACGGCGTTCTGCACGTTGTTCGCGCCCGTCTGGTACGACTCGCGCGCGACGATCTTGCCGCCGAGCTGCTTGAAGCGCGCCTCGAACGCCTGCACGACGTTCTTGAAGTAGACGAGCAGCGTGTTCGTCGCGGTGGCCGCCGTCTTCCAGCCCTTCTTCCACGCATAGTCCGCCATGGCTGCACCTTCGTCCTGGGCAACGTTGCCGAACGAGAACGCGAGCTTGCCCTTGGCGCCGAACCGCTTCGGACCCATCTGGTCGGTGCCGATGCACGGGGCGATCGCGAGCATGCCACGGTTGATCGCCTCCTGCACGGCCGGGGTCGCGAGGTCCACGTCACAGGTGGTGAACATGATGTCCGCGCCCTTGCCGATCAGATCGAGCGCGCACGACTTCGACTTGGCAGGCTTGTTGTCCTGGGTGTCACAGGTCCGGATCTCGAGTTTGCGGCCGTTGACGCCGCCCTTTGCGTTCAGCTTCTTGACCTGCACGTTCGCGGCTGCCAGCGCCGGCCCGTCGAACGGCCCCATCCGGCCCTTCGAATCGAAGGCCCAGCCGATCACGATGTTGTCCTGCTTGGTGGCAGCGGTCGCAGTCGCGACCACCACCGTGACCGCGACGATCGCCGCGATCACGAGCGCGCCGAGCGCACCTCTCCGTCCCTTCATCTCGCCCTCCTTGAAGGCCTGGTTGGTTGTCTACTCACGGGCTCTGTGGAACGCTCCACGAGTCCTCCTTCGCCTTCACGAGCCGGTACAGCGTGGAGTGCAGCGGCACCGGCACGCCGTGCTTTTCCGCCTCCCTCACGAGCGAGCCCGTGATCAGGTCGATCTCCGTCTTCCTGTGTGCTTCGACGTCCTCCAGCATCGACGGATAGTGGGCCGACCCACGCCGGGTCGCGTACACGTTCATCTGCCAGGGGTCGTCGTGCAGCGTGACCCCGGCTGCCGCAGCCACCGCCTTGCCCTCGTCCACGAGTGCATGGACGAGGTGCCCGAGCCCGGCGGGCGTCGACTCGTCGGCGAAATGCGGATCGTGCGGCAAGCCGGTCAGGGCCGCCACCGCATTCACCGTTGCGTTGAAGATCAGCTTCGACCAGCGCATCGGCGCCAGGTCCTCGAGCGCCTGCGCTTTGAGGCCCGAGGAGGCGATCAGCTCGGCAACGTGCTGCGCGGTCGAGAAAGGGGTGCTTTCGAAGGGGCCGAGCGAGGTTTCCGTGTCCAGCACGTACTCGACATGCGTGTCGGAATGCTTGGTGCCACTCATGAAGGTGAGACCGGAGACGATCGGCCAGGCCCCGTGCGAACGGACGATCTCGTCGGCCCCGAGCCCGTTGAGCACAGTCACCATCGTCGCCTGGGGGAAGCGACCCGACAGCGACGCCGCGGCCGCGTCGAGCCCACCCGCCTTGGTCGCGAAGATCCCGATCTCGAAAGGCGCCAGCAGGGCAGGATCGGCGGCGGCCGTCACCGTCGCGTGGCGGTCGCTGCGCCCGCTGACCGTCAGCCCTTCGCGGTTCAGGGCCTCTGCATGTTCCGGCCGGCGGACGAGCACCGAGACGTCCGCGACCGCTGCCAGGTGTCCGGCGAGCAGGCTGCCGATCGAGCCTGCTCCGATCACGCATACGCGTGGTCTCATCGATGGGTCGTTCCTCGCGTGCTGCGTCGGACCACGGGTCGTCTCCTCTGACATGTCAAGACGGGGCGAAGCGAGTATCTCCGAAACGTGACATGTCAGTCAACCGACCGCGGCACGTCGGCAGCGAGGCGGCGGAACTCGTCGTCGTCGACAAGCGCACGCGTAGCGATTCCGCGAGCCTTGACGGCTGCCAGGAGCGGCGCCACCTGGTCGTCGGAGAGTGCGATGCCGAGCTCGGCTGCCCTGATCCGCACCGAGTCGAGCCCGCTCTTCTTGCCCAGCACGATCCTGCGCGGCGCTGCCACGAGCTCCGACGAGAACGGCTCGATCGCCGGCGGGTCGTGGAACTGCGACGCGACGGCGCCGGACTCGCGGGTGAAGAGCGTGTCGCCGGTGACGGGTTTCCAGGGGGCGAGTGGGTAGCCCGAACGCTGCTGGACGAGCTCGGCCAACCCACGTGCTTGCAGGAAATCCAGGTTGGTAGTTACTCCGTAGAGAGCCTCCAGCGTCATCGCCACCTCGACGAGGTCCGCGTTGCCGGCTCTCTCCCCCATCCCGTTGATCGTCCCGTGCACCCAGGAAGCGCCCTCGCGCACCGCGGCCACGGCGGCGGCGGTGCCGAGGCCGAAGTCGTCGTGGCCATGCCAGTGGACCGGGATCTCCGCTCCCAGCCACTCGCGGGTCCTGCCCACGAGGTACGCCGCCGCCTCCGGTGTGGCGATGCCGATGGTGTCCACCACAGCCACCTCGGCGGCCCCCGCTTCGACCGCGGCCTCGTAGACCTGCCGGTAGAAATCGGGATCGGCGCGCGAGGAATCGACGCCGAAGAAGCAGACTCGGATACCGTGGTCGCAGGCGAACGAGACGGCCTTGGTGATGCGCTCGAGCATCGTCTCGCGGGTGAGGCCGTACGCGGCGAGCTTGCCCTCCGAGACCGGGCCCTCGATCACCGACGCCTGCACACCGAGCTCCACGAGCGCCTCTGCATCCGCCGGCACCGCTCGGGAGAAGCCCCAGATCTCGGCCCGCAGGCCGGCTGCCGAGATCAGCTCGACGGCTCGCCAGTCGTCGTCGGAGACGCGCGGGAAACCCGCTTCGATGCGGTCGACTCCCGCCGCGTCGAGCGCCTTCGCGATCTCGAGCTTGTCCTCCGGCGAGAGCACGACGCCGACCGTCTGCTCGCCGTCGCGGAGCGTCGTGTCGTAGAGGCCGACATGCCGAGCGCCGGGAATCGGCGCGCCAGCGGTCTCGTTGAGCGTGCCTGTCCAGATCTTGCTGCGGTCGATCATGCTGCCCGCACGATGCCGTCGGGGAAAGGGGAAAGCCGCTCGACGCCGGTCGCCGTGACGAGGAAGTTGTCCTCGACGCGGAGGCCGCCGCCCTCGGCCCAGTAGCAGCCCGGCTCGATCGCCAGCACCATGTGCTCGGCGAACCTCCCGCCGCCGGCCTGGTGGGCGTACGGCGGCTCGTGGGCGCGGGCCCCGACGCCGTGACAGACAGGATGCGTCGGCTGGCCGGGAAAGCCCAGCGCGTCGATCCCGTCGCGCACGCGCGCGTCGAGCTCGGCCATCGAGGCGTCCGGCCGCACGAGGGCGAGGGCGTCGCGGTAGACACCGAGCAGCCCCTCCTCCAGATCACGGTAACGCTGGTGCAGATCGCCGACGACGAGGTTCTTCGTGTGGTCGGCCCAGTAGCCGTCGGCGCAGACCCAGATCTCGAAGAGCGTCGGCTCGCCTTCGAGCACGGGGCGGTTCGAGGTGGCGGTGAAGGTTCGGATACCCGGGCCGGCCCAGACGAGCGAGAAGCCGAGCGCGAGCTCCACCTTGCCCCGCCAGCCGGTACCTTCGCCGTGGACGAAGCCGAGCCACTCGGCGGCAACCTGCGACTCTCGCTGACCCGGCCTGATCGTCGTCGTCACGTGCTTCATGGCGGCCGCGGCGATCTCGTTGGCGAGGCGGAGCCGCTCGATCTCCTGGGCCGTCTTGAGCGCGCGGGCCTCGTTGAGGAGGGGCACCGCGTCCTGCGCGCCCGGGAAGGCTTCGAACCAGGCGGCGGTGAACGTGGTCGGCTCGCCGACCATGCGATCGGAGGCCTGGGTGCCCAGCGACAGCTCGAGCGCGACCGTGCCGTAGTCGGCGGCCGCCGCGGTCGCCAGCTCGAGCACCCGGGCTTGAGGCGGGCGCGGGTCCGACGGGTGGTAGCCCGCAAACAGCCGTACGTCCGGGGTCCAGGCCATCTTCTCGGCGTCCGCGGCGCTCGCCTCCAGACAGATCAGCGCCGGATCGCCCTCCCGTGGAAACACGACGGCGTCATACCCCTTCATGCCCCAGAAGTTCGTCAGGTAGAGGACATTGTCGGGCGCCCGCACGACGAGCGCGTCGAGCCCGTGCTCGGCCATCAGCGCGCGGACCCGGTCGAGCTTCGCGTCGTCGCGCGGCCAGCTCATGCCGGGAACACCTGTGTCCGACCGACATTCGGACACCACGCTCCCGCGCGGTTTGCGCCGGTGCCTGACCGAACCCCGGCACAGACACCAGGAAGCGCGCTTCCAGACCACGGTGCAGACACCGCTGGTGCCTGACTCTCGGTCAGGCACCGGTCTTCCTCTGCAGTCACGCATCTCCCCACGGCCGAATGCGCGGCGGCGGGGGCGTCCCGTGCCCTTCCTGCCACGAGATGACCGGGTTGCGCAGGACGCCGATTCCCTCGATCTCCGCCTCGATCACGTCGCCCGGCTTGAGATACAGCCGCGCCCGCTCCTCCGGCGACTTGAAGCCCGCCACGCCGGACACGGTGCCCGTGGACAGGACGTCCCCCGCCGAGTACGTGAGCCCCGAGAAGTTGGAGAGGATCTGCGCGATCGTCACCGACATGCGGCTCGAGTGCGACTCCTGGCGTACCTCGCCGTTGACGCGAAGCTCCATGGCCAGGTTGTGCGGATCGGGAACATCGTCCGGCGTCACGATCCATGGCCCCAGCGGGCAGAAGGTGTCGATCGCCTTGCAGAACGAGAAGACGCCCGAGCGCATCTCGCCTCGCTGGATGTCGCGCGCGGTGAGGTCGTTGAAGATCAGGTAGCCGCCGACGTAGTCCATCGCCTCCTCGGCCGAGAACCATTTTCCCGCCTTTCGCAGCACGACCGCCAGCTCGAGCTCGTAGTCGAGCTCCTCGGTCAGGTGCTCGGGGTAGATCACCGGCTCGTCCGGGCCGATGATGGCGTCGACGTTCTGGAAGAAGTTGATCCACGGCGCGATGTCGTGCGACCAGTTGACGTTCTCCGACTCCGTCTTGTGCTCCCGGAAGTTTCCTGCCGTGTGGAAGAACTTCTTGGGAATGATCGGTGCCCGCAGCCGGGTCTCGGAGAGCGTCACGTGTTCGCCCGTGAAGTCCGCACCGCCACGCTCGAAGTACTCCCGCATGGTGGATACGGCGAGGACGGCGATCTGCCCGCCCTCGAGCACGCCGACCCGACCCGCCTCTTCACCGAAGGTGACGAGCTTCACGACACGAGCTCCGCCGCCTCGCGCCGCAGTCTCGCCTCGGGCCGCTCCCCCGCGATCGCGAACTCCTGCACGTAGACCGGCGTTGCGTCTCCCTTGCGGTACCAGCTGACGACCATCGGGATTCCGGCCTTGTGAAAGAGACCGAGCTGGGGACAGCGCCGGTCGGACTCGTCGGCGAGCTCCTTGATCCGACCGTCAGGCTCGGCCGTCTCCAGCGTGAGATCGAAGTTGACCTGCTCGTACTGTGGCTGCAGGTGCAGATCGAAGAAGAAGCCGCGAATGTCGATCAGCGACCGCACGCTCGTGCGAAGGTCGGTATAGGCAAAGCCCTGGTCGTCGGCGACGACGGTGATCGTGATCGCCGTGCACATCGCCATCGCCGAAAGCTGGTAGTGCACCGGCGTCCAGCCACGGCTCTGCCCCTGCAGCACGGGCGGATCGCCGATGTCGAACCCGATGGGCTCGTCCGCCATGATCGAGTGCTGGCCTTCCATGAAGGCCTCGACGACCATCTGTCCGTGCGAGATCGTGGCCACATCGGAGACGCCGATGTACGAGGGGAACTCGGGTTCGTCGCTCATGCTTGCTCCTTCGGTTGCGGTGGTCACACGGTGCCGCAAACGTGCATGGCGACCCTGGCATAGACCTCGGCAGTTTGCACGAGCCCGTCGATGGCGAGATTCTCGCCCAGCTCAACGTCCATCAGACCGGTCGAGGTGCCGTAGTTGACCGTGGGGATGCCGTACCGCGTGAGTGCGGACGCGTCGGAGAACCAGCGGGTGACATCGCGACCAGGTGCCTCGCCGAACACCGCGACGTGGCAGGCGTCGATCGCCGCGACCAGCTCGTGCTCCTCCTCGATCTCAGCCCCTGGGGCCGTCACGTAAACCTCGCCTTCGATGCCGTAGTCGGGAAAGCGTGCGGCGAGCCCCCGCACCATGTCGAGTACCTCGCGCCGCGCCGAGCTCATCGACTTGGTCGGCGGCACGCGGATATCGAGGAACGCGTCCGTGTGGTGCGGTGTCCGCGACACGCGCCAGCCGAAACCGCCGTCGATCGCGCCGATGTTGACGATCGCCTTTGCGCCCCGGTAACTGTTAGCGGGATCGTCCTCCCACGCCGGGATCCATTCGCGGACGGCTGCCAGCACCTCCTGCATCCGCAGGATCGAGTTCTCGCCGCGCCTGCCCTCGCTGAACGCGGTGTGGATGAAGTTCCCGTGGACGCGGATCCGGAGCCACAGCGCACCGAAATGACCGAGTACCACCTTCCCCTCGGTCGGCTCCCCGAGCAGGCACATGTCGGCGACGCCGCCGTGCGAGACGAGGTAGCGGGTGCCGGCGGCGTAACCCCGATACTGCGGCCCCTGCGCATCGCCGTGCTGGGTTTTCTCGATCTCGCCGCAGACCGCGGCGATCAGGACGTCCCCGCGCAGCCGCACGCCTGCGTCCTGCAGCGCCGAGACCGCCTCGACGTAACAGGCGAGTGCGCCTTTCATGTTGGAGATCCCTAGCCCGTAGAGCCGATCGTCAGCGACGAACGCCTTCGGCTGGAAGCCTGGCGCGTCGCGCAACCAGGGCTCGCGCCCGGAGTACGAGGTGTCCATGTGGCCGTTGAACATCAGGCTCTTGCCGCCGCCCGCGCCGTCCCAGACACCGAGCGCGTTCGCGCGGCCGTCCTCCACCTGGTGCCACTGCGTGTGCAGACCGAGGTCGTCGAAGAGCTCGACCATCAGGCGCGCCATGCCCTCCTCGTTCCCCGTGAACGAGTGCACGCCGATCATGCGGCTCGCAGTCTCCACGAGCCGGTCGCGGTTCACCCTGGGAGCCGTCGGCGCCATCAGTCGCGGAAGTGTGGCAGGACCTTCTCGCCGAAGAGGCGGATCTGCTGGAGACGGTTCTCGCCCCATAGCTCGAGCATGATGTGTGTGCAGCCGGCGTCACGGTACTCCTCGATGGCGGCGATGCAGTCAGCCGGTGTGCCGGCGATCGGCTTGCAACGATCGAGGAGGTCGTCCGTCACCTTCGCCTTCGCCGCGAGGCGTCCGCCCTGCTCCATCGCGTCGGCGACGGGCCGGATCTGCTCCGGGTCGATCTCCGCGAGCTCGAGCAGGGTGTCGGCCGAGCCCCGGATGTTCTGAACCTTGTTGGCGAGGTACATGCCGGCGATCTCACGGGCCCCGTCACGACCGGCGTCGCGGTCGGTCGCATGGATCGAGGCGACGATGGTGCAGCCGAGGTCGACGTCGTCCGGGTCGGCACCGCTCTTCGCCGCACCCTCGACGATGTTGCTGCGCGTGTAGCGGACGAACGCCGGCGTCGTGATCGACGGCGTGAGCAGTCCGTTGCCGATCTCACCACCGAGCTGCTGCATCAGCGGTGCCGTCCCGGCCACGTACACCGGCACATCCCAGCGGGGCGTGTGCGCCTCGTCCGAGAGCGCCGGGATGTCGGCGGAGAACACCTTGCCGTCGTACTCGAAGCGGCCGCCGCCCAGGATGCCGCGGACGATCTCCACCGAGTCGCGCATGTGCGCGAGCGGCTTCGTCTCCTTGGGCGAGCCGCCCTGCTTCGTGTTGTTGAGGAAGATCTTTGAGGTGCCGAACCCCACGATGAAGCGGCCCGGCCCTGCCGCTTCCTGCACGACGCGGGCGTCCATGGCGACCTGCACAGGGTGACGGGTGTACGGCGAGATAATCCCCCAGGCGACCGTCAGCCGCTTCGTCTCGCGGGCCATCAGCGCCGAGACGACGGTCGAGGAGCGCGCCTCCATCTGATGCTTGCGCCACCAGGGGTAGGCCTCGGCCAGCCAGATCGTGTCCAGGCCGGACTCGTCCATCGCGCGCGCCGAGGCGAGCATTTCCTCGAGCGGCTCCATCGTCAGCTGCATCACCCCGATCCGGAACGGAACGCTCATCTCGACCTCGCCTTCTCCATCTGTGACATGTCAGGCGACACTACACCAGATCTCGGTCGGTGACATGTCAGGGGACAGTCCCCACGGGGGACTGTCCCCGCGCCCCCGCCCGGGACGCCGCCACGCCGGTTGTACGAAAGCGCCGGCGATCGCCGTAGGAGAACCATGCGACCGCCCCCTGGCCAGCCGGGAGCCGTCGGGCGGTGGACATGGCCAAGCCCTCCACCACCGTCCTGGGGACAGTCCCCCCGGGGGACTGTCCCCA
>JBJXGY010000190.1:0-3931 GCA_046160185.1 Gaiella sp.
GCGTGACCTCGGGGTCGAGCACGGGATAGTCGGTGAGCAGCTCGATGTGACCGTGCACGCGAACCGCCGGGTGCGAGCCGGCTGTCACGTGCAGGTCGGAAGCGCGCATCTGGACGCAGCGCTCGAGCAGCGCGTCGACCGAGAGCGGCAAGTCCTGGGCGTGTTCGGTGGTCTCCACGACCGCCTCTATCGGCACGACTCCCGCCGGGCTTGAGCGCAGCGTGCGAAAGGCAGCGACGGCTCGTGCTTGACTCGTTTTACCCGCGGCTCGGAGTTGCGCCATCCCTCGTTCGAGCGGCATCCCCCTCGCTGGGCGGTACCGCTCCCTCACCGGGGGTCAAGCCCTCGAGGCGACGAGCCGATGCATCGTGCGTCGTCCGACCAAGGAGCTCCTCATGTTCTCGCGGCAACGCCTGCACGACGATCGCGGCTTCACCCTCATCGAGCTGCTCGTGGTGCTCGTGATCATCGGCGTCCTCTTGGCGATCGCCGTTCCCAGCTATCTGGGGTTCAAGGACCGGGCCAGCAACCGCACCGCCCAGGCGAACATCCGCACCGCGATGACGGCCGCCGAGACGTTCTACGCCGACAACCGCACCTACGTCGGGATGACGGAGGCTGCACTTGCGCTCATCGACACGGCCGTCTCACCGACGCTCACCGTCGCCTCGGCCGGCGCCGCTTCCTACTGCCTGACCGACACGATCGGCGGCAAGACCTGGAGCGTCGCGGGCCCCGGCACGACGCCGAACTACCGGGCGAACGCCACCTGCGCGTAGAGCCGAATCACCCTCTGTGGGGGACGCCCTCCCTCGCAAATCACTCAAACGGGTATTCAAGCCGGAGGGTGTCGCGCCGATAGATCCCGTGTCGGTTCCACCCCCTTCGGAAGGAGCACCAAACATGTCGTTCATCGCAAAGCTGCAGCAGCGGCTTCGCAAGGAGGAGTCGGGCTTCACGCTCATCGAGCTCCTCGTGGTTCTCGTGATCATCGGCGTCCTGCTGGCGATCGCGGTTCCGTCGTACCTCGGCTTCAAGCAGCGCGCCGAGAAGCGCGCGGCTGACTCGAACGTCCGCGCGGCCATTCCGGCCCTCGAGGCGTTCTACTCGGACAACGGCACGTACGCCGGCGCCACGCTCCCCGTCCTCAAGGCGAGCTACGACGCCGGTCTCGCCAGCGTCACGATCTCCGGCCTCGCGGCCAGCGCGTACACGATCGCCTTCACGCAGGGTAGCTGCACGGCGACCGTGACCGGCCCGGGCGGCACCATTTCCAACACCTGCTAAAGCTCTTCCGGAGCCAAGCACGTGGCGTGGGGCGCGGGAACCCGCGCCCCACGCGTTTCTGCGAGGCATCCGGGGAGCATCCCTCGTTCAAGCTACCCCCTCTGGACGCCGATACGTCAACGGCGATGCAGCTTGAACCCATCCGCGCCCGCGTCGGCACTCGCCCGGTCGTGTTTTCGGCGCGGCTCGTGCTCGCGCCGCTGGTCGTGGCAACCGCGGCCCTGCAGGCCGGGCTCGGCTTTACGCGGGCAACGCCTTCGTATCTCCCTGACGAGTTCCTGTACGCGAGTCTCGCGCGCTCGCTGGCGGGCGGCGAGGGCATCGCGGTGCTCGGTACGCCCTCGCCCTTCCCTGCGCTGCTCGAGCCGCTTCTGGCCTCGGCGTTCTGGCATTCGGGGTCGGCCGAGCTCGCGATCCGTCTCGTCCAGGTCTCCCACGCCGTGTGGGTGGCCCTCGCGGTGCTGCCGGCCTACGCGATCGCTCGCCGTGTCGGCGTACCGACCTCTGCAGCGTTGGTCTGCGCGGCCGCGGCCGCGATCGGCCCCGCTTCGTTCTTCGCCGGTTACCTCACGGCCGAGGCGGTGGGATACCTCGCCTGTCTGCTCGCGGTCGACGCCGCGCTGCGCGCCCTCTCCCGCCCGGCCGCGGCCAGCCAACTCGTCTTCCTCGGTGCTGCCTCAGTCGCCACCTTCGCCCGAATCCAGTACGCAGCGCTCTTCGCCGCGTTTCTCGTGGCCGCCCTCGTGGTCGAGCGGGGACGGTTCGGGGTCGTTCTCCGTAGGTATGCGATCACGTGCGCGGCGTTTTCCGCCGCAGCGCTGGCCGGCGGCCTCTTCGGGGCCGGCGCCCTCGGGCGTTACCGGACGGTCACGGGCTTCGGGCTCAGCGGAGAGAGCATGCGCTGGGGTCTCTCGAGCAGCTTCCTGGTCGCGATCGCCGCCGGGCTGGCGATCGTCCCACCGGCGCTTGCCTGGACACTTGCGGCGCTCCGCCGGGGCACGCGGGAGGAATCCGGCTTTGCCGCACTCCTCTTGACCCTCGCCGGACTGCTGATCGGGCTCTCCTCGGTGCTGACGGTCGAGACCGCCTCCGATCGCTTCCTCGAGCGTTATCTGATCGCGCTCGTGCCGCTCACCTTCGTCGCCGGCGCTGCGTGGTTCGCTGTGCGCCCGTTCCGTCCGCTCGTCCTGGCGGTTGCCGTCCTCTTCGTCGTCGCGCTGGCGCGTGTGCCCCTCTCGGGCTTCACCGAGGGTCAGGGGCGGGCGGATTCCCCCACTCTGTTCGCAGTCGGGTGGCTACTCGACGGCGTCGGAGTCGGTGGGGGCAGCCTGCTTGTGGCGCTCGCGCTGACGCTCGTGACGCTGCTCGGCCTCGGCGTCGCGGTTCGCACACGCCCTGGGCTCGGCTGGACGGTGGTCGCCGGCCTGTCTCTGACCGCGGTGGCGGCGATCGGCGCCGGCGCACGCGTCTTCGATGCCGACAAGACCACTGCCCTTCGGACGAGCGTGTTCGCGACCTCACCGTCGTGGGTGGACGCGCAGCATGCCGGCGCAGCAACCCTCGTGCAAACCCCCGGCTCCAACCGCTTCGACAGCATGCTCGTCGGAGTCTGGAACAGGTCGATCGACAGGGCCGTGCCACTCGGCGATCGCCGGATCGACCCGCTCGACGGGCTCGGGGCGGCGTGGTCGGTCGCTGCAGACGGGACGCTGCTCGACGCGACCGGGAATCCGGTCGAGACGCCGGTGGTCGTGGCGACCGGCGGGACCGCGGTCACCTTCGGAAGCCGAGGCCGGTTCGAGTACGACCGGCGTTTCGTCTTCCACCATCCCGCCGAGCCGATCCGCCTCGGGCTGCTCGCGGACGGGATCCGCTTCAACGGCCGGCTTGCTCCCGAAGCCACGATTTCGGTCTTCCCCCGTACGGACGGAAGCTGCACCCGTGTACGGCTCGTACTCAGCCTCCCCTCCGGTGACTTCCCCGAGACACGTCTCGAGCTACGGACGGGCGGAGACCCCCGCGTCGTTGCCCTCACGCCGGGACGGCCAGCCGAATTCGTGCTTCTCTCGGACAGGAGCGCCGGTCGCACCGCGAGCGTACGCACCCTTTCGATCGGCGGCCGCCCGCCCGGGCCCTTCGCGGGCAGCGTTGCCGACGTCCGGTACTTCACCGGCGCTGCGCCCTGCGGTGGATGACTCATCCGGTGCCAAAGAGGCTCTCAAGTGACCGGCTCGAGCTGCCGATAGAGGTCTCGTGACCGCCACACCAGTACCCACTCGTCTGCTCGTCGTCCTCGGCGCACTCGTTCTGCTCGCTGCCGCGTTCTTCGTGGTGCGGCCGGTGCTCCTCGATTCGGGCGACTCGAGCTCCAGCTCGCTTCCCGTGACGCCGGCGCCGGCGAACTCGGCCAATCCGACACCGACCCAGCCCGCCCCGACGCCTGCTGCTCCAGCGAAGCCGAAGGTGGAGCTGCTTCCGGGCGTCCCGGCTGCGATCGCGTCGAAGCTGCAGAGCTCCAGGACGGTGGTCGTCTCGCTGTACGCCTCCACGGCCAAGGTCGATCGCGACGCGATGACCCAGGCGGCCAAGGGCGCGAAACAGGGCGGCGCGCCGTTCGTCTCGATGGACGTGATCAGCGACAAGC
>JBJXGY010000191.1:0-6722 GCA_046160185.1 Gaiella sp.
GGCTTCGCCTTCGCCATCCTCAACTTCGCAAACCCCGACATGGTCGGTCATACGGGTGTGATCCCGGCGGTGATCGAGGCGGTGGAGACGGTCGACGCGTGCCTGGGTCGGGTCGTGGACGCCGTGAGCAGAGCGGGAGGCACCTGCCTGATCACGGCCGACCACGGCAACGCCGAGAAGATGCTCGAGGAGGACGGTGTCAGCCCGCATACGGCACACACGACGAATCCCGTGCCGCTCGTTCTCACCGACGTGCAGGCCCGCCTGCGCGACGGCGGAGAGCTCGCAGACCTCGCGCCCACGGTGCTCGCGCTGCTCGGCCGTCTGCAGCCGTCCGTGATGACCGGGAAGTCGCTAACACTGCCGTAACCAAAAAAGGGGGAGGACTGACATGCCATCGATCCGTAAAGTGTTGGTGAGCCCCTGGTAATTCCCCCGCACACGCGGCTATAGTCCCGGACCACCTTGACACTTGTACAACCCGATCCCGAGGTTCTTCGCAAAGCCCAGAAGGGCGACGAGAAGGCGTTCTCGGAGATCGTGCGGTTGTACGAGCGGCCCGTCTACAACTACGTGCTCCGGCTCGTCGGCGACCGCTCGCTGGCCGAGGATCTCACGCAGGAGGTTTTCCTCCGTGTCTTCCAGGGCCTGCACGGATTCTCGCTGCGCAGCAGGTTCACCACGTGGCTGTTCCAGGTCACCAAGAACCGGGTGCTCGACGAGTTGCGCGCAATGGAGCGCCGGCCCCGCGCCACCGTCGCCCTCGACGACATCCCGCCCCTCGAGGCGCTCGACCAGCCGTTCGAGCGCAACGAGACCATCGACGCCGTCTGGCGCGCGATCGAGGCCCTCAACGTCGACCTCAAGATGGCGCTACTCCTGCGCGACGTGGTCGGCCTCTCGTATACCGAGATCGCCGATTCGCTCGAGATCACGCTGGCCACTGTCAAGTGGCGCATCTTCAAGGCGCGCGAGGAAGTCGTGGCCGCACTGACGCGCGAAGGCGTCGCCGTCTCGATCACCCGCGCGGCCAAGTAACAGCGCACTCGCGGCCTCGCAGCGCAACTGCCCGCAAGCTTTTCGCGCGGAACGCGCTCTAGTCAGGTAAGAGCCGTCCTCACGACGAAAGGAACCTTCTTGAGACTCCTCCTTGCATTGATTCTGATCGTGGCGCTCGCCATTCCGGCGACGACCGCAGCGGTGTCCTCGTCCTCGAGTGCGACGAGCGCGGCATCCGCAACCGATGCCGTCGCCAAAAAGAAGAAGAAGAAAAAGAAGAAGGCCCGCAAGGCGAAGAAGGGCACACGCGACGCGGGGTCCTCATCCTCGTCGGTCGGCGACGAGCGTGAGGTGAAGGGCACGATCTCCTCGCTGAGCCCGCTCACCGTCGGCACGCTCTCGTGCGCCCTCCCCTCGGGGATGACGCTCGCCGGGTTCTCGGTCGGCGACTTCGTGGAGATGACCTGTGACCTGAAGGCCGGCGCGTGGGTACTCCGCAAGATCAAGCACGAGGACGACGGCGGTGTGGACGAGCGTGAGGTGAAGGGCACGATTTCCTCGCTGAGCCCGCTCACCGTCGGCACGCTCTCCTGCGCGATTCCGGCGGGCAAGACGATCACCCGGTTTGCGGTCGGCGACTTCGTCGAGATGAAGTGCGATCTCAAAGCGGGTGTCTGGGTGCTCCGCAAGATCGAGCACGAAGACCGCCACGACGGCGATCGCAAAGACGACGATCACGACGACGACGATCACGATGACGACGACGATCACGACGACGACGACGATCACGACGACGACGATCGTTCCGGGCATGGCGGCGGAGACGACGACTAGAGCGCCGAGCTAGGCACCATTCGCTCATGAGCCACGCCCCGAGCAGCACCGATCCGACCGGCCGCCTCAGCAACGAGGCGGCCGGTCGAATCGTCGCTGGGTTGTATGAACGGCACGGTCGCGCCGTCTACGGCCTGTGCCGCTTGCTGCTACGCAACGGGCACGACGCCGAGGATGCGAGCCAGTCGGTGTTCCTCTCCGCCCACCGCGCCATCACCCGGGGCGGTGCACCCCGGGACGCAGGTGCCTGGCTCAGCGCGATTGCACGCAACGAATGCCGCGGGCGGGTTCGAGACCGCATGCAGGAACCGGTGATGGCAGACGTCACCGCCCTGGACGATCTCGAAGCACACACGCTGCCGGCGGACGAGCTGCTGCCCGATCCCACCGTGCACAAGGCGCTCGCGTCGCTGTCGGAGAGCCAGCGTGACGCCGTCGTCCTCCACGACGTGTTCGGGCTCCGCGGTCGCGAGGTAGCGGCCGCCCTCGGGATCTCGCTTCCCGCGGTCGAGGCGCTGCTCTTTCGCGCGCGCCGGCAGCTGCGCATGCGCCTCAGGCCCGCAGCGGGCGCCCTCACCACGCCGGTCAGCATCCACGAAGGCCTCTCGGCCCTGCTCCCAGGGTTCTCCAGCGGAGCGGCCGGGGTGAGCGCTTTTGCCGCAGGCGGCGCGACCGGTGGCCTGATCGCGAAGCTTGCCGCCGCACCCGTCGCCGCGAAGATCGCCGCCGGCGTCGTGGCCGTGGGTGCTGGAACAGCCACAGTGACCGGCGTCGAAAGGATCTCGCGAGAGGATCCGGCCCGTCCAGCCGTGGCGCGGCCGGCTTCGTCCGCTGCCGAGCCGTCACCGGTTGCCGCGTCCACCCAGAGTGCCACGCCAGGCTCCGACGACGACCGTGGCGGCCCGGGTGGTGGACAGACCTCGGACGAGCGCTCGGAACGCTCGGGCAAGGGCAGCGGCAAGGACGATGACGGGGAGGCTGACGACGGCGGCCGCTCGGGTCGTGGCGGGAGCGGCGGATCAGGTGGTGGAGACGACGACGGGGACACGCCGGTGACGGATCCGGACGGCTCGGACGAGCGGGACGAGACCGGGCGAACCCGATCCGGATCCGGCGGCGGCTCGAGCGCGGGTGGCGGGGACGACGACCACTCCGGCTCCGGGGGCGGCAGCTCGAGTCGCTCGGGGAGCAACGACAGGGACGAGGTGGACACCGAGAAGGCGGAAACCGACACGGAGAAGGTGGACACCGACGAGCGGATCGAAACGGATTCTGCGGCGGAGGACACGGACTCATCGGACAAGACCGACAGCTCCGGCTCCGGTTCGGGCTCGAGCGGGTCGGGTTCTGGCAGCTCGGGCTCCGGCGGCGACGACGACTGACCCGCCGGCAGCGCCGATCTCCGGATGATCTCCGGAATAGAGTGCTGCCGTGAGAGTCGCGGTCGACTACAGACGTTTCGGGCTGGCGCTCGGCGCCTACGCCGTTCTGCTCGCGATCGGCACGATCGGCTTCCGGTTGCTGCTCGACGAAGGGTGGGTGACGTCGCTCTACCGCACCGTCGTCACCACGACGCTCACCGGCGAGGTCACGCAACCCGACACCACGGCCGGAGAGATCTTCACCATCGGCGTGCTCCTGGGCGGGGTCGCTATCTTCCTGTATCTCGCGGGCGCGATCGCGGAGATGATCGCACTGGGTGTGCTGGGCGGCACCTTCGCCGAACGGAAACGGAGACACATGATCGAGCGACTCGACGGACACGTGATCGTCTGCGGCTACGGCCGGGTCGGCGAGCGGGTCATCGACGAGCTCACGCAAGCCGGCGCGGCGTGTGTCGTGATCGAAATCCTCGAGGACGCGGCGAGCGCCGCGCAGGAGCAAGGGGCGCTCGTCGTCCACGGGGACGCCACCGAGGACGCCGATCTCGAACAGGCGGGCCTGCCGCGCGCGCGAGCGTTGATCGCCACCGCTGATTCGGACGAACACAACCTCTTCATCACGCTCTCGGCACGCGCACTTCGGCCCGACCTGATGATCGTGGCACGGGCCTCGACCGCGGCGGCTGCTCGCAAGATCAGGCTTGCCGGTGCGAGCCGGGTCGTGCAGCCCTACTCGACGGCCGGCGTGCACATGGCCAACCTCGTGCTCAAGCCGCAGGTGGCCGACTTTCTCGACGTCGTCACGACCGGCGCCGGCCCTCTGCCCGATCTGCGCATCGAGGAGATTCTCGTCTCGGAGAGCTGCCTTGCCTGCGGGAAGTCGATCGGCGAGTTGCGGATCCAGACGGCGACCGGTGCCCTGATCATCGGCCTGCGTAAGCGCGACGGCACGTTCAACGTGACGCCGGACGGCCGGGCGCAGATCGAGGACGGTGACGTTCTCGTCGGCGTGGGTACCGTCGAGGAGATCGTCAAGCTCGAAGCGTTGTTCGCACCGCACGGGCCCGCCGGTGTCGTCGCCTGATCCCGTCTCCGCCCTCGCGGAGGCGGTGGGTGCGCTGGCCGGGGCACCCGTCGAGCTGGATCGTCCGAGCGAGGCGGCGCACGGCGACTATGCGACGAGCGTCGCGCTCAGACTCGCGAAGGAGCGGAAGCTCCCGCCGAGGGAGGTCGCGGCCGACCTCGTGGCACGGCTGGGATCGGTGCCCGGCATCGCCGCAGCCGAGGCGGCCGGCCCGGGGTTCGTCAACATCGTCGTCGACGACGACTGGGTGGCCGGCGGCCTGGCCGCCATCAGGCGCTCCGGGCGGGCCTTCGGGGGCGGGTTCGCGGCACCGGTCGAGGGGGTGCAGGTGGAGATGGTCTCCGCCAACCCCACCGGCCCCCTGACGGTGGGCTCCGCCCGGAACGGCGCCTATGGGGACTCTGTCGCCCGGCTCCTCGCCTTCGCAGGGCACACGGTGGAACGCGAGTACTACTACAACGACGCCGGCGCCCAGATGGCGCGCTTCCGGGCGTCGGTCGAGGCGCGACGCCGTGGGGAGGAGCCGCCCGAGGACGGCTACCTCGGCGAGTACATCGCCGAGATAGCCGCGGAGGACGGGGACCCGGTGCCGCGCATGCTCGCGCGCATCGAGCGGACGCTCGAGCGCTTTCGCATCCACTTCGACTCGTTCGCACGCCAGTCGGCGCTCGAGGAGCGACTGCCCGAGGTGTTGCCGCGGCTGGACACGTACGAGCAGGATGGGGCGCTGTTCGTGCGCTCGTCGGCATACGGTGACGACAAGGACCGTGTGCTCGTGCGCTCGGCCGAGCGGGGCGGCCTGCCGACGTACGAGGCTGCCGACATCGTGTACCTCCTCGACAAGCTCGAGCGTGGCTTCGATCGCGCGATCTACATCCTCGGCGCGGATCACCATGGAGTGCGCCGCTGGTTTGGGGTGGTCGCGGCGATGCTCGATCTCGACCCGGCGCGCGTCGAGGTGCTGCTTTACCAGCTCGTCCACCTCGTCAGGAGCGGCGAGAAGGCGAAGATGGGCAAGCGCTCGGGGAACGTCGTGTTCCTCGACGACCTGCTCGACGAGATCGGGGTGGACGCCGCACGCTGGTATCTCGTCTCGCGCGGCCACGACCAGACGATCGAGATCGATGTCGACCTCGCCGCGGAGAAGAGCCAGAAGAACCCCGTGTACTACGTGCAGTACGCGCACGCTCGCATCGCGGGCATCCTGCGCAACGCCGGCGCGGAGGTGGTCGCAGCCGAAGCGGCCGAGCTGGCGCCGGAGGAGCGCGACCTCGTCAAGCGTCTCCTCGAGTTCCCCGGCGTCGTGCGGGAAGCGACGGCACGGCGGGCACCCCACGCGCTACCGACGTACGCGATACGGGTCGCCGACGACTTCCATCGCTTCTACCACCACCACAAGGTGCTCGGTTCGCCGCAGGAAGCCGCTCGGCTCGAGCTGTGCCGCGCGACGAAGGACGTGATCGCCCGGTGTCTCGAGCTGATCGGGGTCGAGGCGCCCGACCGTATGTAGACCAGCGCGCCCGGATGTAGGATCGCGCCGTGCGTCCGATCCGCGCCACGACACCCGACCGCAACCTTGCGCTCGAGCTGGTGCGCGTGACCGAAGCGGCGGCGCTGGCTGCGTCGCAGTGGGTCGGGCGCGGCGACAAGAACGCCGCCGACCAGGCTGCCGTGGACGGCATGCGCCTGATGATGTCGACGGTCAGCATGCACGGCGTGGTCGTGATCGGCGAGGGGGAAAAGGACGAGGCGCCGATGCTCTACAACGGTGAGGAGGTCGGAGACGGCAGCGGCGCAGAGGTGGACGTCGCCGTCGACCCGCTCGAAGGCACGCGGCTGACCGCACTGGGACAGCCGGGCGCGATCGCGGTGATCGCCGTCGCAGAGCGCGGCTCGATGTTCTTCCCCGGGGCGGCGCTGTACATGGACAAGATCGCCGTCGGCCCCGAAGCGGCGGACGCGATCGACATCGACGCGTCACCCACCGAGAACGTCAGGCGCGTTGCCGAGACGAAGGGCATGGAGGTGAACGACCTCACGGTCGTCGTGCTCGAACGCGAACGGCATGACGATCTCATCGCCGAGCTGCGGGACTCCGGCGCCCGCGTCAACCTCATCCGCGACGGGGACGTGGCGCCAGCTCTCGCCGCGGCTCGCCCGGGAACGGGCGTGGACATGCTGATGGGCGTGGGGGGCACCCCCGAGGGCGTGATCGCCGCCGCCGCCATCAAGTGCCTGGGCGGGTGCCTGCAGGGGAAGCTGTGGCCGCGAAACGACGACGAACGCACACGGCTGGCGGAAGCCGGCTTCGACATCTCGAAGAAGCTCACCCACGACGACCTCGTGCGCGGCGAGAACATCTTCGTCGCGGCCACGGGCGTCACCAGCGGGCCGCTGCTCCGAGGCGTCCAGCTCGCTGCGAC
>JBJXGY010000192.1:0-18777 GCA_046160185.1 Gaiella sp.
GTTTGTAGCTGGAGTGGGATGCCGAATGCAGAAAAGAGAAAATCGGGTTTCGTTCGTCCGCTGGATCCTGCTCGTAGGAATAGGTGAAATCCGTGGAGCGGACAAGGTAATCCTGGGCGCCGAGCTCCTCTGGAAAATGATGGAACATCAGTACCCGCTGGCAGAGCCGGTAGGTGCGGACTTCAAATCCGGCGCGATACGACGAGAAGGGATCGTTGCGGCGTGGCCAACTCCCGCTGTCCGTGGGCGTGGGCACCTCTGGGTCATGCTCGCCGTAGTCGAGGACGACCTCGAAGAACCACTGATCGTCACCCGGCAGGGTGGGCCAGGGTTGGGTGGCATTCAGTTGCGGCAGGTAGGGCGTGTGGTTCCCGTAGCGGATGTGTTTCAGATATCGATTGGCTTTGCGAGTGTTGGCCGTGCGGTTCCGTTCATGAGCTTGAGTCAGATTGATGCCGTCGGAGTTTTCTTCCTTGTACTCATATGCGATGACGTTGCCTTTGTCGTCGTGGCTCTCGCATATGAGCCAGCTGAAGATGCGCGAAGAGTCATTGGGATCAGCGATCCGGTTTTCAGCCGTCTTGCCGTACCAAGTGGTGATGTTGTCTTTGGAAATGGAGCGCCAGAAGGTGTCCTGTGAATCGGCCTGGTTCGTCCAGCGCTCGATGCGGGCGAACAGCCCTTCAATGCGAGGGCGATAGCGCGCGATGCTATAGACTTCTCCACCAACGGTTCTTTCGGGAATAATTTCGAGAATCCACTTGCCTTCTGCATCCTGTGTAAGCGTGGGAACGAGATCTTCTGCCCCCGAGAGAATGAACGTATCCGACTCGACTGAGCCTTGATACGTTGGCAGCCCCTTCTCGGTCTTGCGCGTGATCGAGGGGAGGGACAGATTCCAGCCAAAACCGAACGGTCCGTTCCCGGCCCCGGAGTCGTAGGAGAGTGACAGTTGTGGACCGAATCCAGAGCGGCCTGAACTTGTGGCAATCGGCACGGTCATCGACCCCGTGCCGGTGACCGGGTTGGCGGCGAACTTCTCGCCGATACCCCGGATGGCGCCTCCGCCCTTGGGGAGCGAGATCGACGGGGCGGATGAGATCTTCTGCCCTTCGCCGTTCGCATCTGGTTTGTTGTCCTGGGCCATGCGGTCCTCTCAGGCTATCGACGGACCCTGCTGAGTACTGATGGGGGAGCGCCAATCCGACGAACGGACTGCGGCTAACCCGTCGCAACGAAAACTCTCCCGCGCGTACACCGCGCGGGAAGCGATGATTGATTTATTTTCTTGGTAGCTCCACAGCTAACCGTGGTCTCCGCCCCACCGCCTGTCTGGGAAGGTAAGTCCATTTCCATAAACAAAGCGGATGAGTTGCCCATGATGCTGAATTTCGTGTTCGAGAAGGTCAAACGCAAACTCAATCTGAACGGTGGTCAATAAAGTCAATTTCACTCAATTCATTATCAATGTGGCGGAAATTCCAGGTGAGGAGATAGTCCATTGACCGAACGATCCGCATAACCCGCCGACTTCGCCGGGTTATGCGGGGGGTAGCCGTCACATTAGAGTTGCTCGACAATGTACTTTACCCCTAGTGTCGGACTAGATAGCACCTCGACACCCAAGTCGTGCAACTGTTCTGCAGCTACCGCCATCGAGGCCTGCGCGAGCACGACAACATCGGCTCCGGTCGGCGCGGAGCGAACCGCCGCCACGACGGTGCCAATATAGGCTTCACGATCACCCTGCATAAAGTGCGACCAAGCACCTTCAACAAGAAGATGCTTGATTTCCACCACGCTATTAAGCGCAGCAGCCGACTCTTGGATGAGATCCGTTGTCGGTTGAAGTGTGCTTTCGAGTGCGGCGACAACCAAAATATTGGGGCCAGATTGCACCGCTCGATCGGCCATTGCGCGGTCAATTCGCAAGGCTTTGAATCGGCCGTTGGTTGGGGTTCGTTCTGCTGCACCACCGATGGTTGAACAAGTACACACCACAATCGCCGACCCGCCTGACGCGGCATCGGTCATAGCTTTGTGAATGCGATCAACTAGGTTCGGATCGTCTATGCCAACGATTTGAGCATCGGACAAGAGATCTTCCGCAACAATATGAGTCGTCTGAACGCGTGGGTCCATCCCTTTGACAAGGCGCTCGAACGTCTCAACGTGCACCGGCGAAGTATGGAGAAAGGTGATGTGATTGCGCATGACGAATCCTGTGACGGCTAACGCTCGGCTTCAGCGACAGCGCAAAGCGCCGTCCGCTGCAACCGGTTGTTAGACCGCTGCTCGCGCAGAACCGACTTGTCTTTCGTCTAGCCACGCCAAGACCGGTTGCGCAACCCTCTCAAGTCCCGCCCGCGCCAACAGCCAATGGCCGCGGCCCTGAAGCACCTGGTGAGCAGCGCCATAATGCGCTGCCACTCCTCTTGCGACGCGCCGGGAAATAATCCGGTCCTCGCTGGCACTCACGCACAACACGGGACATCGAACATCCGAGGCGCGGACGCGCGAAGTCCCCATGATCATCGAGCGGTAGGCCCGCCCGGATTCCGCCCCGAGAGAGCTCATCAAGTCATCTTGCTCCGCCGCCGGCAAGTCATGCAACACGAGGAACCGGAATGTCGCTGCCGGCGGATGGATCGAGCGACCCGCGAGAACTCGCGGAAACAACGGTGCCAAGTAAGGTAACGCTCGAAGCTGCGCCGTCAGCATGCCCGGCGGCGCACTGGCTAAACAGACGAGCGCGGAACAGGCCCCGGTGGCAGCCAGATGCTGGGCAAGCAAGCCGCCCATGCTGTGACCGATCAAGATTGGCGGAGTTGTTAGAGCCGACCGAATGGGCTCGAGCGCAGCAAGGTAGTCATCCAGGGAGAGTTGGGATAACAGCGCGGCATCGGAAGGATCGTGGCCCGGCAGGGAAGGTGTCAGGCAATCGAATCCAGCCGTCTTGAAGTACGCCGCCAGTGCATTGCAGTGCGAAGCCCGGCTGAAGGCTCCGTGCACGAGGATGATCGTCGGTCGTTCTGTCATGTCACGGACTCATACGGGCTAACGGCGGGTTAGGCGTCGCTGCGTGAGATGCTGATCGCGGCATCGGGTGACAGGAAGGCAAACTCATACGGCGGACCAACAGAATCAGTTTGTTGGGCGGCCTGGCGAAAGACTCGGAGAAGTCGCTCCCGAAGTGCCACTTCTTCCTCCGGAAGAGACAATTGAGGTAGTGGCACCGCGACCCCTCGTGAGAGTAGAGCGCCAGGCGTCAGCTCATGCGCGGTGACGCCGCCTTTGGACTGGATCTCGCAGAGGCTTGCCTGACCAGCGGACATGCCGAGCACGAGCATCCCAAAGTCACCCGGGTCGGGCAGTGAGGAAACCCGTGCATGCAGGGTGCTCGCCAAACATGTTGCTTCAACAGTGCATGAACTGTCGAGCGCGCGGATCAACTGGGGCACATCGGTGTTTGGAGGACTAGAGCCGAACGACGCAACGGCGCAGCCGCGGACCGAGAACAGCTTGTCGGCCTCAGCATGCTGATATGGGCCGCCCGTTGGACCCCAGGCAATGCGACGATCCGCAGCAAGCACCGCTCGAGAGCGTGAGACAGCCGCCAAGATGAGTGTCACTCGCGACGCCTAACGTCTTGGTGTTGGGCTGCGCGCCTCACGGGAGTCTCACACATCCCGATAGAACTGGAGCCCGTTTCGATCCGGATCTCGAACGTGAAACTCACGGGTGCCCCAAGGAGTGTCCCGCACCTCGGTCCGATCGAGACCAGAATCTCTGGTAGCGAACTCCGCGGAAAGGTCGTCGACCTGAGGCACGAGGAATCGATAGGTTGGTCGATCGCCTGAACTGAAGTCCTTCGCATCGTGCCATTGAAGGTGGAGCTCTACGCCGTCCCGCCTCACGCCCGCGTACTTCGCATCAACTTCCGAGTCCACGAAAGCGAGGTCGAACCCGAGACCCCGGTAGAATCGGACGGACGCTCGAACGTCACGCACCATCAAGACCGGGTGAACCGCTTCGAGTCTTGCTGTCATCGATCGATCCTCGTCCTCGCGGGAACCCCGCCTGCCTAACACCCGGATGAGCTGCGGCGCTCCATCGCTTGCGCCGGCGCCGTCAGCTTCATCCGGTTGTTATCCGGCTCGCTTCTTCAAGGAGACCCTTCGGAAGCTCCAGTCTTGGCCGGTCGCCCCGGACATGCGCATGGTACGCCTCCTGGTCGGGGCCCCAATCGAAGTATAGACCGCAGTCTTCCCGGAGTAGTGCTCCTGCATGAGCGTCCGTGACGGTGAGATGCAAGCACAGGAGTTCACGGGACCGGCGATCACCCACGCGCTTCGCGAAGAGACGAAGATCGTAGTGGCCCGCGGAAAACGGAAACGCAGTGCCGTCGGCTGGAAGTAGGAAGTGGTGGTTGGTGGCGATGCCTTGCTCACCGACAAACAGCCCGCTCCCACGAGAGAGGCGTTCATCCCCGAGGACCCAGATGCTGAAGTTCTGGCGCGTCTCACCTCGGCTGACGCTCACGTGCATACTCTCGACGACCTGCCCCCGGCGGGAGGTGCTGTAGAGGAGGGTGCGGAGATAGACCTTGCTGAGCCCAGCCTCCTTTGGACCGTCGGGACCGAAGTAGACCACGGTCGGGAGCGTCGCACGAAGCCTGCCGCGCCTGAGGAACGTCAGGTAGGCGGTTCCAGCAGACACGAGCAACGCCAGCGAGGAGATGATTATGGCCGTCATTGCGCTCACGCCCCTCTCTGTCCGGATAACGCCACGGTTGACCGGGCCGCGGCCAACCAACATTGACCTCACATACCCGCGCGGCCCGCGGCTCCGGTTGAACCGATTGTTAGCTGCCTTTTGGGAAGACGTAGCCGTACTCAGTTGCCACGATTGTACGCACCGGTTCCGAATAGAACCAGTTCACGATCGTGTTGTGAGCCACACAGGGAAGGTCCCAGAAAGCGTTTATGAGTTTGCGTTGCGGAAGTGTTTCGGCGTTTTCATTAAAGTAGGACAGAACGGCACTTTTGTTTTTTTCGATTGCTGCCAATCGCGGTTGAACGGGAAAGCCGCTTCTTGCGATTGCGCACATCCACGAATCGATGACGTGATGTCGATCTGGATCGAGCGACGCGTGGATTACCGCAGTGAAAAATGAATCGACAGCCGAACGTTGATCAGCCTGCCAGTTGTCAGGTTCAGCAGCCTTGATTGCGCGACCAGTGACTTCGGGATCGGGCCACCAAGAGTCGTCGGTAGCGGAAATGTGCAGGATGCGCGGCAAATAGTACAGATAGTCGGCAGCCGAACCAGCGGTCAGAAACGCAGATGAAGCATATGACGCGAGAAGTGAAGACGAGATTGTCCGGACGTTAGACACTGCCGTTAGTTGGCAGGTTTCGTCTTCGGGGACGCAGCATGGGCAAGCGTCGATCGTTGCAGGCCGAGGCACACTCGCAAATGCGAGATAGAGCTGTTCGATGGATTCTTCGAGACGGCTCATTGTTGGCAGCTAACGATGATTGGACCGGTCTGGAATTCAGGGTGACGGTGGGTCGAGTCGCACTCTAACCGGGGACTGGCCGGAACGTGGATGGCCCGCGTGCGCCCGCTTCCGGGGCTGAGGGGAGGGGTCGAGGGCGCTCGCGGGCGTTGGGCCGGTCTGTGTAGCCGAGGCGGCCCGCACGGTGCCGGGGTGGGCCGCTCGGGACGGCGGGCGTGTCGGATGGATCCGATGGTGGTCACGGGCCTTACAGTCGGTCGGCGGGGCTCCGGACACCGGCCGGGCCACGGTTCAGGACGTGCGTGTAGATCATCGTCGTGCTCACGTCCTTGTGCCCGAGCAGCTCCTGGATTGTCCGGATGTCGGCTCCGTCCTCGAGCAGTGCGTGGCAAACGAGTGGCGGAAGCTGTGGCAGGTCGCGCGCTTCGGGATCCCGGACGCCAGGACGGCTCGGCGCACGGCGTTCTGCAAGACGGTCTCATGGAGGTGAGGTGATGCCTGCGGCACTCCCCGCTTCCCGTCTCGACGTAGGTGCGCGTGGTCGGGAACACCCATTGCCAGGGCCACTCGCGACCGGCCGCAGGCAGCTTGCGGCGCAGCGCGTCCGGGAGGTCGACCCATCCGGCACCGTGGTCGAGGTCGCGGCGGTGCTGCGTGCTCACGCGTTCGAGGTGGGCGGCGAGCTCGGCTCGAATCGCCACCGGAAGCAGCGCCGTCCGGTCTCGGTCGCCCTTGCCACTTCGCACGTGGATCTGATGCCGCGCGAAGTCGACGTCCTTCAATAGACGGCCGTGCTGTCGGAGGTCTCCGCGGTTAGCGGCCGAGCCGGCCGACCGCGGCCTCGTAGACCGGGTCGCGGCCGAGCGTCTCCAGCTCCTCGGAGAGCAGATCGCTGCCGGCAGGCCTCTTGCCGGTGGGGGGACGCAGGGCTTCGCCGTCGAGCCGGATCGCGCGGATCCGGTCGGCGCGGCGGTGCGTCAACTCGATCCGCCTGCGCAGCCGGGAGCGGAGCCAGCCCGCCACGAGGAGCGCCTCGGCCTCAGGGCCATGGATCTCCACCCGCGTGACCGACCTCACTCCGGGCCAGGCCTCGGCGAGCCGCGCCCGCCAGCCGAGCGAGCGGAGGTAGGCGATGTCCGACACCGCGAGGCGTTCGAACTGCCGCCGCAGGTCAGGCGCGGCCGCCACGAGGCTCTTCCATTCGGCTGAGTCGACCACGAGCCTGTCGGCAAGAGAGGTCAGCTCGCCGAAGGCGTTGCCTCCCCAGTCCGGCTCGCCCCGCCAGCGGCAGAAGACGGGAAGGTCGGAGACGAGCAGCGGCAACACGACCGATGCAGGGTGCTGGGCGACCCGGCCGCGCAGGCGCACCTCGATCACCTCCGACAGCACCTCGCGGCCCCCGCCTGCGGCGAAGTCATGGACGACGGCGGTCGCTTCCACGCCGTCCTTCCGGCCCGGCTCCGGGACGAGCAGGATCGTGCGCGCGGGGTGGCGCTCCTCCAGCCCGGCGAGCGTTGCTTTCGCGGCGTCCAGCCAGCGGGACGGCACCCAGGCCACGTGCGTCATCGTGGAGAGCCGCAGCTCCGGGTAGCTGTCGCGTTCCTGCCGGCGCCGCTGCCGCGCCAGTGACCGCTCGATCTCGCGGACGAGGCTCACATGATCTCCGCAGATTCCGGATGTGCGAGTGCACGTCCGGAATCGCGACTACCCCTGGAGCGGCCGCGGACGCGGACGGTCGCCACGCCGGCCGAGAATCGAGAGGTCAACACAAGGCGTGTCATGTCTCAGTGGCGGCGCCAGGAGCGGCCGTCGGCGTGCAGCAGGTCGTCCGCCTGCGATGGTCCCCAGGTGCCGGCCTCGTAGTTGGGGAAGGAGACCGAGTCGCGCTGCCAGCCCGCCACCATGGCGTCCACGAGCTTCCACTGCTCGTCGACCTCGTCCTCGCGCGTGAAGAGCGTGGCGTCGCCGAGCATGGCGTCCAGGATCAGGCGCTCGTAGGCCTCGGGAAGGCCTTCGCGGAAGGCGCCGCCGTACACGAAGTCCATGTGCACCGTGCGGATCTGCATGCCCGCCCCGGGCACCTTGGCGCCGACGGCGAGCGAGACGCCCTCGTCCGGCTGCACGTGGATCAGCAGCACGTTCGGGCGCAGGCCGTCGCCGGCGATCTCCGCGAACGGCGGGTGCGGCGCGCGCTGAAACTGGATCGCGATCGTCGTCTCGCGACGGGCGAGGCGCTTGCCGGCGCGCACGTAGAAGGGCGTGCCTGCCCAGCGCCAGTTGTCGATCTGCAGCTTGGCGGCGATGCACGTCTCGGTGAGCGAGCCGGGCGCGACGCCCTGCTCCTCCCGGTAGGAGGGAACCTCGACGCCCTCCACCCAGCCGCGGCCGTATTGCCCGCGCACGACCGAGCGGGGCCCGGGCGTGTGCAGCGCGCGCAACACCTTGACCTTCTCGTTGCGCACGGAGTCGGCGGTGAAGTCGATCGGCGGCTCCATGGCGGTCAGCGCCAGCAGTTGCAGCAGGTGGTTCTGGAAGATGTCGCGGATCGCGCCGGCCTGCTCGTAGAACGACGCGCGGCCCTCGATTCCCATCGACTCGGCGACCGTGATCTGCACGTGGTCGATGAACTGGCGGTTCCAGATCGGCTCGAAGATGCCGTTGGCGAAGCGCAGCGCCAGCATGTTCTGGACGGTCTCCTTGCCCAGGTAGTGGTCGATACGGAAGATCTCGTCCTCGCCGAACCAGCGGCGCACGAGCGCGGTCAGCGCCTGCGCCGAGGCGAGGTCGTGTCCGAACGGCTTCTCCACGATCAGCCGCGTCCAGCCGGTCCGGCTCCGTCGCTCGCCGAGCTCGCGGACGACGGTTTCGAAGGCCTGGGGCGGGACCGCCAGGTAGTGCAGGCGGTTGCCATTGGTTCCAAGCGTGCGGTCGAGCTCGGCGAGCGTGTCGCCCACCTGGTCCTCGCCCGAGTTGCTTGCGAAGTCGGTGGCCACGTAGCGGACGTTCCGGGCCAGCGCCTCGAAGACGTCGGTCTGGTACGGGTCGCGGGCGTAGGCCTTGACGTGCCGGCGCATGGCGGACACGAACTGCTTCGTCGACTGCTCGGAGCGCGCGATCCCGACGATCGCAAAACGCTCCGGCAGCAGCCGGCGGTAGGCGAGGGCGTACAGCGCCGGCAGCAGCTTGCGCTTGGTCAGGTCGCCCGAAGCACCGAAGATCGTGACCACACATGGGTCGGGACGCCTGCGCAGGCCGAGCCCCTCCGCCAGCGGGTTCGAACCACCGGTGCTCACGCCGCCTGCAGCACCCGTGTCTTGGCCATGATCCCATCGAGCAACTGGCGGAATGAGTCGGCGAACTTGTCCACGCCCTCCTGCTCGAGCACGGCGACCACGTCGTCGTAGTCGATGCCGGCGGCGGCAAGCCGCGCGAGCAGCGCGTGCGCGTCGGCAACATCGGCCGTGATCGAGCCCGCTTTGATCTCGCCGTGATCCTGGAAGGCCTTGACGGTCTCCATGGGCATCGTGTTCACCGACTCGCGGCCGATCAGCTCCTCCACGTAGATGACGTCGCGGTACTCGGGGTTCTTGGTGGAGGTCGAGGCCCAGAGGCAGCGCTGCGGCCGTGCACCCTTGCCCTCGAGGAACGCCCAGCGCTCACCGGAGAAGGCCTGCTGCCAGTGCTCGTAGGCGAGCTTGGCGTTGGCGATCGCGAGCTTGCCGGCGAGCTCGGGGTGGCCGGCAGCCTCGAGGCGCTTGTCGGCCTCGCTGTCGACACGGGAGACGAAGAAGCTGGCGACCGAATTGACCGAGGACGCGTTGCCCCCGGAGGCGACGAGCCGCTCGAGGCCGCGGATGTAGGCCTCGGCCACGGCCGCGTAGCGCTCGAGCGAGAAGATGAGCGTGACGTTGATCGACTTGCCCTTGGCGATACAGTCCTCGATCGCGCCGAGCCCGATCTGCGTGGCGGGAATCTTGACGTAGAGATTCGGCCGGTCGACCTCCGTGTGGAAGCGCAGCGCCTGGGCGAACGTCGCCTCGCGGTCGTAGGCCAGTCGCGGATCGACCTCGAGCGAGACGAAGCCGTCGACGCCGCCCGTGGCGTCGTGGACGGGCCGCATCAGGTCACAGGCGGCGCGGATGTCCTCCATCGCCAGCTGGAAGAAGAGCTCCACCGGATCGGAGACGGTCGCGGTGAGCTCGGCGAGCTGTGCGTCGTAGAGGTCGCCCTCGGCCAGCGCCTTCTGGAAGATCGTGGGATTGGAGGTGACGCCGCTGACGGCGTCCTCCGACATCAGCCGGGCCAGCTCACCAGACTGGAGCATCTCGCGGGAGAGCGAGTCGATCCAGACGCTGACGCCGGCGGCGGCGAGTGAGTGCAGACGGGACTGGCTCATGTGAACCTCCTCGGTTCGAGACTCAAGGGAGAGAGCGCGCGGCGTCGGCGACTGCCGCGGCGGTGAGGCCGAGCTCCTGGAAGATGCGCTCGGCGGGGGCCGAGGCGCCGAAGCGGTCGATGCCGAGCGACGTGCCGGCAACGCCGACGTAGCGCTCCCAGCCGAAGGTGACACCCGCCTCGACCGAGAGTCTCCGGGTCACCCCGGGCGGCAGCACCTCGTCGCGGTAGGCCTGAGGTTGCAGGTCGAAGAGATCGAGGCACGGCAGCGAGACGACACGCGGGTTGCCCTCGAGTGTCTTTGCCGCTTCGAGCGTGATGTGCACCTCGGAGCCGGTGGCCATCAGGATCAGGTCGGGCGCGGCGGAGGGATCCCTCTGCCAGAGGACGTAGCCGCCGCGCAACGCGCCCTCGACGGATACCTCCTCGAGGGTCGGCAGTTTCTGGCGGGAGAGGGCGAGCGCGACCGGGCCCTCCTGCCGCTCGATCGCCGTTCGCCACGCGGCGACGGTCTCGTTCGCGTCGGCCGGCCGGAAGTACCAGAGGTTGGGGATCAGGCGCAGGCTCATGTGATGCTCGACCGGCTGGTGGGTCGGGCCGTCCTCGCCGACCCCGATCGAGTCGTGCGTCCAGGCCCAGACGACCGGGAGTCCTGCGAGCGCGGAGAGCCGGACGGCGCCGCGCATGTAGTCGGAGAAGATGAGAAACGTGGAGCCGTAGGGCGAGAGCATGGCTTGCTCGAGCGCGATGCCGTTGACGATCGCACCCATGCCGTGCTCGCGGATCCCGAACGGGACGTTTCGCCCGGCGTGCGTGGCCGAGAAGACCCCGGCGCCTTCGAACTCGGTCTTGGTGGACTCCACGAGATCGGCTGCGCCACCGATCATCGTCGGGGTGAACGGCTTGACCGCCTGCATGATCTTCTTTCCCGCGTCGCGGGTGGCGACAGCCTCGCCGGCTGGGAACACGGGCAGCTTCTCGCGCCACCCTTCCCGGGGCACACGCCGCAGATCGAGCTCCCGTTCCGCGGCGAGCTCGGGGTAGGCGGTAGCCCAGGCGGCGAGCTTCTCCTCCCAGGCGGCCTCTGCAGCTGCACCCCGCTCGGCGATACCCGCCATGTGAGCGCGCACCTCCTCGGAAACCGCGAAGGTGGCCTCCGGGTCGAAGCCCATCACCTCCTTGGCGGCCTTCACCTCTCCCTCACCAAGGGGCGAGCCGTGTGCCTTCGAGGTGTCGCGGGCCTTGGGCGCCGGGTAGGCGATATGGCTGCGGACGATGATCAGCGACGGCTGCTTCGTCTCGGCGCGGCCTGCGGCGAAGGCAGCTCGCAAGGCGTCGAGATCCTCGGAGTCGGCGACGTGCTCGACATGCCAGCCGTGCGCCTCGAAGCGCTTGCCCTTGTCCTCACGGTCGTAGCTGATCGCGGTGGACCCGTCGATCGTGATCCGGTTGTCGTCGTAGACGTAGACGAGCCGGCCGAGGCCGAGCTGCCCCGCGATCGACGCCGCCTCCATGCAGACGCCCTCCATCAGGTCGCCGTCGGAGCAGATCGCGTAGATCCAGGAGTCGACGACCTCGTGGCGGGGCCGGTTGTAGCGCTCGGCGAGGAATCGCTGCGCGATCGCGAGACCGACTCCGTTGGCGAAACCCTGCCCGAGCGGGCCGGTCGTGGTCTCGATGCCGGCGGTGTGTCCCAGCTCGGGGTGGCCGGGTGTGCGCGAGCCCCACTGGCGGAAGCTCCGGAGGTCGTCGAGCGTGACGTCGTAACCGGCGAGATGAAGTGCGGAGTACTGAAGCACGCAGGCGTGCCCGGCGGAGAGGATGAAGCGGTCGCGGCCGGCCCAGCCGGGGTTCGCGGGGTTGTGGCGCATCTCCTCGGCGTAGAGGAGGTAGGCGACGGGGGCGAGCGCCATGGCGGTGCCCGGGTGGCCCGCGTTCGCCTGCTGGACGGCGTCCATGGCGAGTGCGCGGATCGTGTCGATCGTGCGGCGGCGGGGGTCGGCGGTCATGACCGAACCATAGACATCGACCGTGTCCGCGCATTTGTTACTCGGGCCAAGCCCGGCAGAGATGCGTGACACTGGGGGCATGCGCTTCTCCCGTCTCGTCGCGGGCCTCCCCGTTACGGTGCCCTTCGTCGGCCCGGAGGCGCTCGAACGCGCGCGCGGCCGTCCGTTCCGGGCGCGGCTGGGCTCGAACGAGAGCGCGTTCGGCGCCAGCGCGGAGGCGGTTGCGGCCATGACCCGCGCGGCCGCCGAGAGCTGGATGTACAACGACCCCGAGAGCCACGCGCTGCACGAGGCTCTCGCCGCGCACCTGGGGATCGGGCGTTCGCATGTCGTCGTCGGCGAGGGGGTGGACGCGCTTCTGGGCTACACCGTGCGCGCGCTGGTGGATGCCGGCGACCCGGTGGTGACGTCGCACGGTTCCTATCCGACGTTCACGTATCACCTGGCCGGGCACGGCGCCGAGGTGGTGGCGGCGCCGTATCACGACGACCGGGAGGATCTCGACGCGTTGCTCGCCGCGGTTCGCCGGACCCGGGCCAGGCTCGTGTACCTGGCGAATCCCGACAACCCGATGGGCTCCTGGTGGACGGCTGCCGACGTGGAGCGGTTTGTCCGCGCGCTCCCCGGTGAGACGCTCCTGGTGCTCGACGAGGCGTACGCGGAGTTCGCACCGGCCGGGGTGACCCCTGAAGCCACGGCGCTGCTCGACCGTGCGCTGCGCTTTCGCACCTTCTCCAAGGTTCACGGCATGGCCGGTGCCCGCGTCGGTTACGCATTCGGGCCGGTGGAGCTCGTGGAGCGGTTCGAGGCGATTCGCAACCATTTCGCGGTGAACCGGGTGGCGCAGGCCGGCGCGCTGGCGGCGCTCGCGGACACGGCCCACGTCGAACGCGTCCTGCGTGAGGTGGAGGAGGCCAAGGCGCGGATCGGGCGGATCGCCGTCTCGGTCGGTCTCGCCGTGCTCCCCTCGGCCACGAACTTCGTCGCGGTCGACTGCGGCACGTCCGAGGTCGCCAAGGCCCTTCGCGAGACGCTTGCGGAGCGCGACGTCTACGTCCGCATGCCGGGCGTCGCCCCGCTCGACCGCTGCATCCGCGTCACCGCTGCGCTCGCAGACGCGCTCGACGTGCTGGAGACGGAGCTGCCGGGGGCGCTGGCGGAGGCCCGGGCGACCACCACCCGGGGTCTGTCCCGTTCCCGCCAGGGGGACTGACCCCGCAGGGTGGGCAGCCCAGGCGGCCCGCTCGACGGCGACCGCCAAGACCGGCTCCCGCGACCTGCGGCCACGTAGCCTGTTCCCGTGGCCGTGCTCACCGCATCGAACCTGCGCAAGGAGTTCTCCGGCGACCCGCTCTTCGACGGCGTCTCGTTCACGCTGCGCCGGCGCGACCGGCTGGCGCTGGCGGGGCCGAACGGCGCGGGGAAGACGACGCTGCTCCGCTGCCTGCTCGGGGAGACCTCGGTCACGTCAGGCGAGGTCTCGCTCGCGAAGGACACTCGCATCGCGCTGCACGACCAGCGGCCACCGCGCGAGCAGGGACTTTCCCTCCGCGAGTATGCGCTCTCCGGCGCTGCCGACCTGCTGGCGATCGAGGAGGAGCTCCGCCGGCTCGAGCAGGCGATGGCAGCCGGCGATCACGAGGAACGTACGCTCCGCCGCTACAGCGAGGCGCAGGCGCGGCTGGAGCATGCCGGCGGCTGGGCCTGGCGCGACCGCGCCGCCTCCGTCCTGCGCGGCCTCGGCTTTGCCGACGCCGAGCTCGACCGCTCGCTCGACACGTTCTCCGGCGGAGAGCTCACGCGTGCCTCGCTCGGGCGCGCCCTCGCGGGCGACCCCGACCTGCTATTGCTCGACGAGCCCACGAACCATCTCGACATCGAGAACCTCGAGTGGCTTGAACGCGAGCTGACCACGATCGACGCAGCCGTGATCCTCGTCGCCCACGACCGCTGGTTCCTCGAGGCGGTGACGACCGCGGTGCTGGAGCTCGGCGGCCCGAAGCCGTTCTTCTTCGACGGGCCGTGGCACGACTGGCGTCGTGAGAAAGCCGCGCGCGCCTCCGCCGTCGCCACCACTCTCGACCGGGTCACCGACGACATCGAGCGCCTCGACCGCTTCGTGCAGCGGTTCCGCTACAAGAAGTCCAAGGCCAAGCAGGCGCAGGCCAAGCTCACCCAGATCGCGCGGCTCGACAAGGAGCGCCGTCAGGCGGCCCAGGAGCTGCAGGCGCTGACGAAGAAGCGGCGCACGCTCGGCTTCGAGTTCCTCAAGCCACCCCGCTCCGGGCGCATGGTGCTGGAAGCCGAAGGGCTCGTGGTCTCCGCGGGCGAGAAGCTGCTGCTGGAGGGTGCCTCGCTGGCGATCGAGCGGGGAGAGCATGTGGCGCTCGTCGGCCCGAACGGGTCGGGCAAGACGACGCTGCTGGAGACGCTGCTCGGCTCCCGCGACGCGGCCGCCGGGTCGATCCGGATCGGCCACGGCGTCGTGCCCGCGTACTTCTCCCAGCACGACGCCGAGCTGCCCAAGACCGGCTCCATCCTCGACGCCGCCGTCGCCGCGACGAGGCTGCCGCGCCCGCAGGCGCAGACGCTGCTCGGCCGTTTCCTCTTCTCGGGCTGGGAGACGCACGAGAAGTCCGTGGCCGTGCTCTCCGGCGGTGAGCGCAGACGCCTGGCGCTCGCGCTGATGGTCGCCTCGGGCGCCAACTTCCTCGTGCTCGACGAGCCGACCAATCACCTCGACCTCGAGAGCCGCGAGGCGCTCGAGGCCGCGCTGGAGGCCTACCCTGGCACCGTCCTCCTCGTCTCCCACGACCGTGCGGTGCTCGACGCGGTGCCCGACCGCATCGTGGCGGTGGAGGAGCGCGTGTTGCGGTCCTACGACGGTGGCTGGGCCGACCTGCAACGCGAGCGCGAGATCGCCCGCGAGCCGGATCCCGCCACGCCGCCGGCGCCCGCCGCGCCGAAGCCCGCAAAGCAGAAGCCGAAGCCGGCACGGAAGGGGCCCACACCTCTGCAGAGCGTGGAGCGGCGCATCAGCGAGCTGGAGACGCACATCGCTCAGCTCGAGGCGAAGCTGGCCGAGGATTGGACTGATATGGACACGCTCACCGCCCACCGTGCGGCACGCGACGAGCTGCAGCGGCTGCTCGCCGAGTGGGAGGTGCTCTTCGAGGCCGAATCGGCCGACGCGACGGTGTGACGTGTCACCCGCCCGCGACGTAGACGGGGTATGCAAACGATGGTGATGTCGCGTCCCACGACGCGCACCGAACGGGTCTCGACCTTCGCCGAGGCCGCCGACGCGCACCTCGACGACGTGTTCGGCTATCTGCTCTATCTCTCCCGCAACCGGGAGACGGCCGAGGACTTGACCTCCGCCACGTTCGAGAAGGCGCTCCGCACGTGGAATCGCTTCGATCCGCGACGCGGCTCCGCCAAGACCTGGCTGCTCGGCATGGCCCGCACGACCGCGCTCGACTGGTTCCGCTCCGAGACCCGGAGGCGGCGCCGCGAGGAGGCGACAGCCCGGCCGGAGCTGGTGGAGGAGGCCTTCCTGGAGGGTCTCTCGCCGGAGCTGGAGCGGGCGCTCACCGTCCTCACGGCCGGCGAGCGCGAGGTGATCGCCCTGCGCGTCGTGCTCGACCTCGAAACCGACGCCACCGCTCGCGTGCTCGGGGTGAGCCCGACCGCGGTGACAACCAAGTTGAGCAGGGCCCTGAAACGACTTGAAGAGAGGATGACGAACGATGAGCTCGGTTGACGTGATGCAGGAGCTGCGGTCGGCGCGCCCGGTCGCGCCGGATGCGCTTCGCCTGAGGGTGGAGACACTCGCCGCGGAGAGCGCTGCCGCCACGCGCCCAGCCGCGCGCAGGTCGCGGTCGTGGTTGCCGCAGCGGCGTCTGCTCGTGGCGGTGCCGCTCGCGGCGAGCCTGGCTGTGGCCGCTGCTGCCGGTGTCGGGTTGCAGGACGGCCTCCGGTCACCGCGGGTCGAGGCCATCGACTACCGCGACGGCACCCGGACATCGGCTGTGGGTGAGGACTCCGCGCCGGCCGACGCCTACGGCGGAGCAAGCCCGGAGCAGGCCGGGGCACTTGGGGACGGAACCAACCAGGCGAAGGCGTCCGCCGGCTCCCCGCCCGCGACGACCGGCACGGTCGCCCCAGGCCCCGCGACCGACCGGGCCCAGCGCTTCTACGCGCAGCTCACGATCCAGGTCGAGGACACCGACGCGCTGGCGGAGGCGACCAAGCGGGCGCAGGATTCGGTCCGTGCGCTCGGCGGCCATATCGTCACCGTCAGCTACGCCTCGAGCACCGAGGGAACCGCGTCGCTCACGCTCCGCGTGCCGACGGGCAAGGTGCAGGACGCGATCGGGCAGCTGACCGGTCTCGGCACGATCCTCTCCCAGCAGGTACAGATCGACGATCTGCAGGCGCAGCTGGACGTGACCGGGAAACGCATCGAGACCCTGGTCGGCCAGATCGCGGCCATCACGTCACGGCTGAAGACGGACACGCTCGACAGCGAGACCCGAGCCACGCTCGAGGCGCGCCGCAGCCGCCTGCAGACCGAGCTTCGCTCGCTACGGCAGACCAGCACGTCGATCAACGCCGAGGCGCGGATGGCGACGATCCAGCTGCAGCTGGTCACCGACCAGGAGTCGCTCGTGGCGCCGCCCGTCCCCTCGCGCTTCGACCGGGCGCTCGACCGCACGGTTGACATCCTCGCCTGGGAGGCGCTGGCTGTGCTCTACCTCGCGGTGATCGCGGCCCCGATCGCGGTGGCGCTCCTTGCCCTCTGGTTCGGCCGCAAGGCCGTCCGCCGCCGCGGCGACGACCACGTGCTCGCCTCCAACTGACTGAGCTGAGCTGGAAAGGCCGGGTGCCTGGCGGGCCCCTTCAGGGGCTCGCCAGCGGCGTTGGCTTGCTCGTCACGGCGGTCAGCGAGGTGAGCTCCCGCCGAGCGTCGCCACGAGGGCCTCCGCCACCACACGCAGCGGCTTCCCCGAGATCTGGCTGGCTTTCCGCAGCCGGGCGAACGCCTCGGCTTCCGTCAGACCCTCCCGCTCCTGCAGGATCCCCTTCGCGCGCTCGATCGCTTTGCGCGCGGCGAGCGCGTCGGCGAGCGAGGCAGCCTCAGCCCGCAGCACGGACAGCTCCTCGTGGCGCGCCCGGGCGGTGGCGATGGCGGGCAACAGGTCGCTCTCGCGAAACGGCTTGACGAGGTATCCGAAGACGCCGGCCTCGACCGCGCGTGAGACGAGCTCGCTCTCACCGTAGGCGGTGACCATCACGATCGGCACGGGCCGCTCCTCGAGGATGCGCCGCGCGGCGTCGATGCCGTCGAGCTTCGGCATCTTGACGTCGAGCAGGATCAGGTCGGGCTCGCTCTCGCGCGCGAGGGCGACCGCCTCCTCGCCGTCCTTCGCCTCGCCGCACACCTCGAAGCCGCTGCGTTCCAGGAGACCGCGGAGGTCGAGACGGATGATCGTCTCGTCCTCGGCCAGCAGGATGCGCAGCGGCGCCTCGGTCACACTTGCCCCCAGAGCCGGAACTCACTCCCGCGGCTCCCGGCTCGGGAACAGCCTTGGAGCGGCCGCGGGCGCGGCCGGCCGCAACCACGCGACGCGAGGCGAACGGTTGCCACACGGCGTCTCATACGGGGAAGCGTACGGTTGCGCGCAGCCCGGGGCCGTCGGTGAGCTCGAGGCTGCCGCCCAGCTCGTCGCGGACGAGCGCGCGCACGATGGAGAGCCCGGTTCCGTCGCGCGAGTCGCCGGCGCCGCGCCCGTCGTCCTCGATCGTCAGCACCACGTCGACCTCGTCGTGGGCGAGCGACACATGCACGGCGTCGCCTCCGTGCTCTAGGGCGTTCCCGAGGAGCTCAGAGAAGACGAGCGCAAGCGCGGTCGCACGGTCGCCCGCGAGGGTGGAGTCGTCGAGCGACGCCGTCACGCGCTTCCCCGAGACAAGCCCCTGCACGAGCATCGCGCGGAGGCGTTCGAGCAGCTCGTGCAACTCGACGGTGTCCTCTCGTTGCTCGGTCAGCACCTCGTGGACGGCGGCGATCGCCAGGATGCGGTTGACCGACTCGGTGAGTGCCTTGCGCGGGTCGGCGTCCTCGGCGCGAGCTTGCAGGCGAAGCAGCGAGGCCACGGTTTGCAGGTTGTTCTTCACGCGGTGGTGGATCTCCTTCGCGAGCACACCGCGCAGCGCCATCCGTCCGTGCTCGAGCGCGACCGCGGCCTGGTGCGCGATCGCCTCCAGCAGCAGCGTGTCCTCCGGGAGGAACGGACTGTCGCGATCGACGACGAGCTCGCCGATCGTGCGACCCTTCCAGCGCAGCGGCAGGCGGACGGCATGGGCACCGGCGCTCCCCTCCGGCCAGGCCACGCGCCCGTCTTCGAGCACGATCGCAGCTCCGGTGGCGCCGAGCGAGGAGACGGTGGTGCGGACGATCGCCTCCAGCGACTCCTCCAGATAGAGGGACTCCGACACGGCCTCCGAGATGTGCGACAGCGCCTCCAACTCGTGCACGCGCCGCTGCGCCGCCTCGTACAGCTTCGCGTGCTCGAGCGTCTGGCCGACCTGCGCGGCGATGGCGACGAGCAGCTCCACCTCGTCCTCGCCGAACTCGCGCGGCTCCCGGGTGCGGACGTTGAGCGCGCCCTCCAGCTTGTCGCGCGCGACGATGGGAACGGCGAGGATTGACTCGTACTCCTCCTCGTGCAGGTTGGGGAACTGCTTGAAGCGCGGATCGAGATGAGCGCCCGAAGCGATCATCACCGGCTCGCGCTCGGCCGCGGCGAACCCGGTGATGCCCTCGCCCGTGCGCATGCGCGGGGCGAC
>JBJXGY010000193.1:0-4624 GCA_046160185.1 Gaiella sp.
TGGGCCGCTCCCGTGTCTGCTTCGCGTGGGAGACGTGGCACCGTTGCGCCCGGCAACGGCACCACGTTCCCCCCGCACCCCAACACGCCCCGCCCACACCCCGGCGAACACGATCCCGTGGAACTACTCATCTACGGTCCGTCCCCGCGACTACCATCGGTGGCGTGATCTCGCGGTACAGCCGGCCCGCGATGGCCAGGGTCTGGTCTGACGACACGAAGCTCGAGCGGTGGCTCGAGGTCGAGCTCGCAGCCCTGGCGGCGTGGGCTGCCGTCGGGGTCGTCCCGCACGACGCGTGCGCCGCGATCAGGGAGCGCGCCGTCCCGCCGCCGGCGGCGCGCGTGGCGGAGATCGAGCGAGAGACCAACCACGACGTCGCGGCGTTCGTCGATGCCGTCACCGAGCACCTGGGCACCGAGGGTCGCTGGTTCCACTACGGCCTGACGTCGTCCGACGTCCTCGACACCGCACTCTCCCTCACCGTGCAGCAGGCCGGCGCGCTGGTACTCCGTGGTCTGGAGGCAGCGTTCGAGGCCGTTGCCTCACGGGCCGAGGAGCATCGCCTCACCCTGTGCATGGGGCGGACGCACGGTGTGCACGCCGAGCCGACCACGTTCGGGCTCAAGCTTGCCGGCTGGGCTTTCGCCCTCGAGCGCGAACGCTCGCGAGTCGAGCGCGCTGTTGCAGGACTGCGTGTGGGAAAGCTCTCGGGCGCGGTCGGCCAGTACGCCGCCATCGATCCGGACGTCGAACGGATCGCCTGCGAGCAGCTCGGTCTCGAGCCGGCACCGACGTCCACGCAGATCCTGCAGCGTGACCGGCACGCCGAGGTGCTCTCGGCGCTCGCGTCGCTTGCCTCCACGCTCGACCGGTTCGCGACGGAGATCCGGCATCTCGCCCGCACCGAGGTGCGCGAGGTCGAGGAGCCGTTCGGCCGCGGCCAGAAGGGGTCGTCGGCGATGCCGCACAAACGTAACCCGATCACCGCGGAACGCATCACCGGCCTGGCGCGGGTCGTTCGCGCCAATGCGCAGGTGGGCTACGAAAACGTCGCGCTGTGGCACGAACGCGACATCTCCCACTCGTCGGCGGAGCGCATCGTGCTCCCCGACTCGTTCCTCGCCGTGGACTACATGCTGGATCGCTTCGCGTGGCTCGTCGGGGGGCTGGTGGTGAGGGCCGACCGCATGCGCGAGAACCTGGAGTCGAGCCATCACCTGTTCTTCAGCCAGCGTCTGCTGCTGGCCCTCGTCGAGTCGGGGCTCCCCCGGGACGGGGCCTACCGGCTCGTGCAGGGGCACGCGATGCGCGCGTGGGACGAGGGCCTCGACTTTCGCGACCTCACGCGAGGTGACGCGCGCGTGGCGTCACGCGTCGATCTTGCGGCGGTCTTCGATCTCGGCGCGTACACCGCCCACGTGGACATCGTCTTCGAGCGGCTGCGCGGGCTCGTCGTCTCCCGGAAAGCGGCAACCGCCCATGTCTGACGTCTCGACGCTGACGCATCTCGGGTCCGGCAAGGTCCGGGAGATCTACGGGCTCGACGCCGACCGGCTGCTGCTCGTGGCCTCCGACCGCATCTCGGTGTTCGACGTCGTGCTGCCCACGCCCATCCCTGACAAAGGCGCGGTGCTGACGGGGTTGTCCGTGTTCTGGTTCTCCCGGACGCGGGAGCTCGTCCCCAACCATCTGCTCGCCGTGCGAGCCGACGGCCGCTCGCTCGAGTGCCGCAGGCTCGAGATGCTGCCCGTCGAGTTCGTCGTACGCGGCTATCTCGCCGGCTCGGGCTGGAAGGACTACCAGGCCACGGGCGGGGTGTGCGGCAACGCTCTCCCACCGGGTCTGCGTGAGGCCGACCGGCTCCCGGCGCCGATCCTGACGCCCGCGACGAAGGCCGCCTCGGGAGCGCACGACCTCAACATCGATGAGCTCGAGGCGTCTGCGCTGTGCGGCGCGGAACGCTACGAGGCGGCGCGACATGCCGCTCTCGGCCTCTATGCGTTCGGGACGGAGCACGCTCGCCGACAGGGAATCGTGCTCGCCGACACAAAGTTCGAGTTCGGCGTCGACCTCGACGGGACCGTGATGCTCGCGGACGAGGCGCTGACGCCCGATTCCAGCCGGCTGTGGCCCGCCTCGGAGTACGCTCCCGGCGCCTCACCGCCGTCGTTCGACAAGCAGTACGTTCGCGACTACACGCTCTCGACCGGATGGGATCGAACCGCTCCCGGGCCCGAGCTGCCCGACCACGTGGTCATGGGCACACGACGCCGCTACGCCGAGGCCTTCGAGCTCCTCACCGGTCGCCCGCTCGAGAGCTACCTCGCCGACCCGGAAGGGGCGTTTGCATGAGAGCGACGGTGGTCATCCGTCCCAAGCAGGGTATTCTCGACCCGCAGGGCGCGGCGGTGCAGGAGTCGCTTGCGCGCCTCGGCTATCCGGTTGCGGGAGCGCGGGTCGGTCGCGTCGTGGATCTCGAGCTGACCTCCGGGGATGCCGCCGAGGCTCGTGCCGACATCGAGCGGATGTGCGCCGACCTCCTCGCGAACGCCCTGATCGAGAGCTACGAGATCACGATCGAGGGCGAGGCGTGAAATGACCGCGACACGCACCACCGGCCTCGACAGCCCCGACAGGGCCGTGGTCGCCGTGGTCACCTTCCCCGGCTCGAACGACGACGGCGACGCACGCCTGGCACTCGAGACGCTGGGGGCGGACGCGGTGCGGGTATGGCACGCCGACGAAGCGCTCCCGCAACGGTGCGGAGCGGTCGTCCTCCCGGGCGGCTTCTCGTACGGCGACTACCTGAGGTGCGGCGCGATTGCTCGCACCGCACGGGTGATGCCGGCGATCCGTGCATTCGCCGCGGAGGGCGGACCGGTGCTCGGCATCTGCAACGGGTTTCAGATCCTGTGCGAGTCGGGCCTGCTGCCAGGTGCGCTCCGCATGAATCGCCAGCTCGAGTTCGTGTGCGCGGACGTCGTGATCTCCGTCGACGCCGCCGAGACGGCAGTGACCCGCGGGGTGCCCGCCGGCACGCAGCTCGTGATCCCGGCCAAGCACGGCGAGGGCAACTGGTTTGCCGACGACGAGCTGTTCGCGGAGGTCGCGGCGAACGACCAGATCGTCTTTCGCTACGAGTCGGACCTGAACGGAGCCCGCGACCGCGTGGCGGGCGTCTGCAACGAGGCGCGAAACGTGGTGGGCCTGATGCCGCATCCCGAGCATGCGGTCGACCCGCTGCTCGGCCCGCTCGGTGGTGTGCCGCTCCTGCAGAGCCTGATCGAGTCCGCGAGCGCGCATGCTCTCGCGGCCCTATCTGTCTGACGGCTGGTCGCCGGGTGGGCACCGGTCGTGGCCGCCGCGGTGGTGGGCACAGCGGCAGGTCTTCGGTGCCGCGACGATGAGCCTCAGCTCCCTCCCACGACCACCTCCTTGAGCTGCGGGTGACGGTCGAGTGCGGCCCGCAGCTTCTGGACGTCGGCCCGCCGCAGCGTGATGGGGCCACGACGCACCCGTCCTTCCGAGGAGTAGGCGAGCCGGACGAGCATCTCGCCGCGGCCGGTCTGGAGCAGCTCTGCCACGATTGCGTAGCGGTGCTCGCCCGCCCGCTGCGGTACGGTGACCGTCACCTGGCGCTCGGCTTTTCCGAACGGCGTCGTCACGGGCCGCTCACGCACCCTCGGGCGCCGAGCTGCGCGTTGCCTCGCTGTCCCGTCGGCCGCTTCGCCTGCCACCTGTCGCTCGCCTCCCATGGGAACACCGTAGAGCGAGAACTGCGACCGCGTCGTGCCAACTTTGTGCCAACTTCGTGTCAACTCGCCGCGACCGGCGGCCTGGTCGCCGTCACGCTCCGGTGATGAGAGAGCCGCGGATCGCCGGGCTATCGTCCCCCGGTGCAGTTCGACTACGTGATCGTCGGCGCCGGTACGGCCGGGTGCGTTCTCGCCTCCCGTCTCAGCGAGGACCCGAAGGTGAGTGTCGCCCTGCTCGAGGCCGGGAGGCACGCCCGGCGCCCGGAGATCGCTATTCCCGCCGCCTTCCACCGGCTGTTCAAGACCCCGCTCGACTGGGGCTACGACACGGTGCCGCAGGTGGCGCTCGACGATCGGAGGGTCGTGTTCCCCAGGGGGAAGGTGGTCGGCGGCTCCGCGTCCTTGAACGCCATGATGGTGCTTCGCGGGCACGGGCGCGACCACGACGAGTGGGAGCTGCCGGGGTTCACGGCGGCCGAGCTCGAGCCGTGCTACCGGGCGAGCGCCGACGGGCCGTTCGGCTTCGAGCTCCCACCCAAGCATCCGCTCACGCATGCGTTCGTCGAGTCCGCGGTTGCGGCCGGTCTCCGGCGGAGCGACGATCTCAACGCGCCCGACAACGAGGGTGCAGGCCTCGTCCCCACCTCGACTCGCCGTGGCAGGCGCTTCTCCGTCGTTCACGGCTACCTGAAGCCGGTGCTCCGGCGCGGCAACCTCACCCTGCTCACCGATGCCACCGCACATCGTGTGCGGGTCGAGGGCGGCCGCGCCACAGGAGTCGAGCTGCTCCTCGACGGGCACCCGGAGACGGCACTCGCCGGTAGCGAGGTGATCCTCGCCGCAGGGACGATCAACTCGCCGCACCTGCT
>JBJXGY010000194.1:0-3272 GCA_046160185.1 Gaiella sp.
TGTTACGGCTCGGTTTATTTCCGTGATCTCGTCCCGGTTTGAGAGCGGGGTTTGAGGGGGTCGGGATTGGTGGGGAGCTCGAGGCGGAGGTCGGCGATGGCGGCGGTCATGACGGTGTCGTCGAGGAAGGCCTGATCGCGGTGGTCGGCGACGCGGAGGGCGGCGTGGAGGAGCTTGCTGGCGAGGCGGGGGAGGCCGCGGCAGGCGCGGAAGAGGAGCTCGGTGGCGGGCTCGGAGAGCAGGTTGCGGGTGGCGCCGGCGGTGCGGAGGGCATCGTCGATCATGGCGACGAAGGCGGCCCGCTCGAGGCGGGGCTGTAGGTGACAGGGTGCGACGATTCGCATGGCGAGGGCGGCGTGATGCTGCATCTGCAGGCGACGGTGTAGGGCGGGGAGGCCGACGAGCCAGAGGGTGAGCAGGTCGCGGCTGTCGAAGTCGAAGTTGAGGAAAGCGGCGAGCTCCAGCAGGAAGTCGTCGGAGAGGAGATGGGCCTCGTCGATGATGAGGACGGGCTGGACGTTCTGCTCATCGACGAGGTGCAGGAGGGTGCGCTTGAGGTCGGTCCAGAGCTGACCACGACGGTGGTGCGGGCGCAGGCCGAGCTCGCCGGCGAGGGCGCGGTAGATGCCCGTCGGTTTGAGGGTCGAGTCGCAGAGGTAGAGCACGCGATGGCGCGGGCGGGGGAGCTGGGCGCAGAGGTGACGGATGGTCGCGGTCTTGCCGGTGCCGGCGTCGCCGACGAGGAGGCCGAGACCTGGCTCGTCGGACAGCCAGCGAAAGAGACGGGCGAGGCGGGCGAAGTCGTCGCCCTGGTCGTGGAAGGTCGGACCGCAGGCGCCGCGGGGGAGCGGCGGGTGCGAGAGGCCGAAGCGTTCGAGGTAGGTCACTTGGCACCCCCGTTGTCGTCGCCGTCGTCGATGTCGATGTCGATGTCGATATTGTCGTCCTCGACGACGATGTCGATGGCGTCGGGGCCGCCCGATGCGCCATAGACGGTGCGGTAGAATTCGTCCTCGATGAGGCCGATAGCGTCGATGTCCATGTCCTCGGGGACAGGCTCGGCAGCGGGCAGCGCCCGGCGGTGGCCGGAGGCGTTGGCGAGGCGGTCGAGCGGGACGGCGACGTCGCGATAGGCGCCGCGGTGGAAGACGAGCGGGAGGTCGTCCGGCCGGCGCGGGTCGTAGCGCAGCTCGACGCGCTCGCCGACGAGGTCACCGGGGACCTCGTAGAATGCGCCGTGGAAGCGCACGCAGCCGTCCTTGTGGACGAGGCGGTCTTCGCGGTGGAGAAAGACATCGCGGAGGTTGATGTCCCCGGGGACAGGCCGCAGGTGCGCGAGCTCGGACTCGAAGTGCAGACCCGGCGCGCGGCCGGTGGTGCTGTGCGTGCGGGCGTGGTACTCGATCGACAGCCACGCCCACAGCGCGGCGTTGAGGCCGTCGAGCGTGTGGAGGTCCCGCGGCAGCTCGTCGATCAATTCGTCACGTACAGTGCGATGCCACCTCTCGATGCATCCTTTCGCTTCTGGGTCCCGGGCCTTCGTGTGGATTAATTGCACGCCGAGGTCGGCGCAGATCTTCGTCAGCGAGTCGGCGACGTAGGCCGCGCCGCGATCGACGTAGTACGCCCGCGGCAGGCCGTGGTGCTCGATCGCCGCCAGCAGGACGTTCTCGTGCGAGAGCATGCCCTCGTCGGCGCAGAAGCGGCTGCGGGTGACGTAGCGGGTCGCCGCATCGAGGATCGTGATCAGGTACGACTTGCCCTGCTCGCCGTCCGCACGCCGCACTGGCGGCCCGTGCATCACGTCGCCGACCCACAGGTCGCACGCGTGCTCGGGCAGGAAGGAGCGCCGCTCGTGGCCGTGCTCCCGCGGCGGCCGCAGCGACAGCGCGTTGGCCTGCAGCAGGCGGTGCACGGTCGAGCGCTTGAGCTCGCCCTCCAGCACCCACTTGAGGCGCACGAATGCCTTGATCAGCCGGGCGATCGAGCGCCGCGGCTTCTGCCGCTTCGCGGCGAGCAGGCGCTCGGCGATCTCCGGGCGGATCGCCCTGCTCTTGTTGCGGTCGTCGCGGACCGCCGGCATCAGCCCCAGCCAGCCGTCCTTGAGGTAGGCGTAGTACCAGTCCTCGATCGTCCGCGCCGCGACGTATACGCGCTCGCCGTCGGGCTTCTCGTACTCGAGCTTGGCCGCGGCGGTGAAGTGCGTCTGCCGGTCGCCGTGATGCAGGCGCGCGCTCACCAGCGGCCCCAGGATCGCATACCGCCACAGCGCGATGTCCTCGGGAGTTTCGGGTCGTTTCTTCGTGATCATGCACCCCGAATAACGGACCCGGGCGGCCACTCTCGGTGGGGCGGGATTCATCGTTTCCCGCGTCCCGGTGGCCGTATGGATTTCACGGTCACATCATGCGCAGCCCCGGTGCGAGTCGATGCAGCAGCGCCGCCAGCTCGGCGAGCGCATCTTCATTCGCATGCTCCCGGTACGCCGCCAGCACCGCCCCCCGCGTGCACGCCACCGGCACCCGCCGCACCACGGCGTCGAGCTCCGGACGCTGGGTGGTCGAAAGGACATGTCGCACCAGCCGGCCGCACCGCCGCAGCTTCGACCGCCACCGCCGCCGGGTTCGCCCTGGCACCGGCGCCCGGCCGTGCCGCCCCTTCCCGGCCAGCGCCCCGACGACGACCTCCCACCGCCGCCACAGCCGCCGCGCGACGAAGCCCGGCAGCACCTGCCACACCGCGCGGCACCCCGTACAGCGGTACCGCCGGATCTCGATCACTCCCAGCTCGTCGCCCGCGAGCGCTCGCAGGCGTCGCCCGTGCCCGTGCAGCCGCACGCCGCCGCAGTGTTCGCACCGCACCGGCCTGTAACCTTCCGGCGTCAAGAGCCGCTGCAGGTGCGTCTCCCAGTCCATGACGTCATCGGCGATCTTCGTGCCGCCCTTCTGGCTGGACGGGTCGCGGAGGTCGAGGTAGAAGACCTCCGGCGGAGGCTGGTCGCAGAGTGGTTCTGTGGGAGTTGGACGCTGGATCACACCGCGCCATCCCCCAACCTCCGCCACTTCGCGAGTTCTCTGCAGCCCCGCAGTTCCAGCCAGCCCTGACGGGAAGCCCCGATCCCAAATCTACCGCCAGTGCAGAATTAACCTGCCGCCGAGCCACGTCCCATCCCAAATTCTCTCCGGGCTTCTCATGATCTGCCCTCGGAAATCTCCCGCTCCCAATCCGGGACGACCCCGGTCACCCCTACGGGTTCAAAGTAGGACGTAACA
>JBJXGY010000195.1:0-9566 GCA_046160185.1 Gaiella sp.
TGCAGGCCTTCGGTGTGACGGAGCCGACGGCCGGTTCGGACACGACTTCGATCGCGACGGCCGCTACGCGCACCGACTCCGGATGGGTGGTGCACGGCCAGAAGATCTGGACGTCGCGCGCCGAGCATTCCGACTTGATGCTGCTGCTGGCGCGGACGACGCCGGCCGATCAGGTGGCCAAGAAGACCGAGGGGCTCTCGACGTTCATCGTCGACATGAAGCATGCGCTGGCGGCGGGGACGATGACGATCCGCCCGATCAAAACGTTGATGAACCACGCGACGACGGAGATCTTCCTCGACGGCGTGGAGGTTGCTGCGGAGAACCTCGTGGGTGAGGAGGGCAAGGGCTTTCGCTACATCATCGACGGCATGAACGCGGAGCGCGTGCTGATCGCCGCCGAGTGCATCGGCGACGGCCGCTGGTTCACGGAGAAGGCCACCGCCTACGCGTCGGAGCGCGTGGTGTTCGGCCGCCCGATCGGCGCCAACCAGGGCGTTCAGTTCCCGATCGCGCAGGCGCACGCGCAGCTGGAAGCGGCCGACCTCATGCGCTACAAGGCCGCCTGGCTGTACGAGCAGGGCAAGCCGTGCGGCGCCGAGGCGAACATGGCGAAGTTCCTCGCTGCCGAAGCGTCGTGGGCGGCCGCGAACGCCTGTCTCGACACGCACGGCGGCTTCGGCTTCGCCGAGGAGTATGACGTCGAGCGCAAGTTCCGCGAGACGCGCCTGTACAAGGTTGCCCCGGTCTCGAACAACCTGATCCTCGCCTTCGTCGGCCAGCACGTGCTCGGAATGCCCCGGTCGTACTAACCGCCCTCTGGATCCCACTACCGGGCGAGGCGTCCTACAAGGGGAAGCGCGGATCGCCGCGCAGGACGTCGAGGTCGCTGTCCTCCGCTCCCCACTCTCGCACCGTGTCCGGGTCGTGCCGGAGAGCCTCGGCGAGATGCTCGAGTGCCGTCTCCGAGCTGCCGGAGAGGGCGGCGAAACAGGCGCGGTTGTACCAGAGCTGAGCGCTCTTCGGGTACGCGATGAGGCCCTCGGCCAGGGCCTCGTCAGCTCCGGCCCAGTCCTCGCGTGACGCGAGGCCGGCTGCGACGTAGCCGTACTCCCACGCGCCGGGGCGGTAGGCCTCGCCCGCTGCTCCGCCGAGGACGATCACGACAGTGTCCGGCTCGGCAGCGACGACGCCGCGCTTGACGGCGGGGTCTTGTGCGAAGAGGATCGTGCCTGGGGGTGCGTCGAACGACTTGCCGTCAGCGGTCACGGTTGCACGGCCGCGCACTACGAGGTACGCCTCTTCGTGCCCGGCCGCGTAGCCGCCGAGCTCGTCGTGCACGCCGACGACCGTGTCGCCCGGCTGCCGGCCGACGAACGCGTTGATGCCGAACGCCTGCACCCCGAGCAGCCGCCGCAGGGGCACCATCAGATCGTGTCCGACCGCGAGCGGCTCAACGTCGTCGACCGAGAGCACGCGAAACCGCCCGTCTTCTCCCTTGCCCACCTGTTGCACGGTGGGCAGGACTCTAGCGAGGGTCTCCCCCATACGGTCACCGCCCGGCCCCGAGTTGTGCTGCTTCGCGATCAAGGCGATTCCGTCGCCGAATAGGTTCGAGGCCGGAATGGCGGTACGCTCGCCGGAGTGCCGGGACCGACGGATTTCGACTTCTGGCTCGGTACTTGGGGCGCCCGCTGGGAAGGTGGCGAGGGCCGGAACGTGGTCGAGAAGACCCACGGTGGACGCGTCGTAAGCGAGTCGTTCGACGGCCGGCCGGGTGCGGAGTTCGCGGGCTCCAGTTGGAGCGTCTACGACGAGCACGCCGACCTCTGGCGGCAGACCTGGGTCGACGACACCGGGAACTACTTCGCGCTCGAGGGCCGCGTCGCGAACGGTGAGATGAAGCTGATCTGCGACCGCCACAACGGGCCTGATCCCGCCGTCGTCTACCGCATGCGGTTCACCGAGATCACCGCCGATGCCTTCGTCTGGCTCTGGGAGCGAGCCGAGAGTAAGGACTCGGAATTCGAGCTCCGCTGGCGCATCGACTACGAGCGCTACAGCCCGGTCTGAGTCTCTCGGCTCATACCGACCCTTCCTAACCCGAAAGCTCGAAAAGACCCGGGTTACAGTGCTCGGATGACCACCGCCCGCCCGGGGGCGCTCCGGTGATCCGCGTCCTCCGCACCGGCCTCCGCATCCATCTGCTGCAACTGCTCCGCTCGCCGTTCGACATGGTGGGGATGCTGGTGTGGCCGATCGTGTTCGCCTCGATCGCCTACCTGCTGCTCGGTGAGCAGAGCGGCGGGAAGACACTGTTCGGCGCCTCGCTCGGCGCCGCGGTGATGATCATGTGGTCGTGGGTGATCGTCGGCGCGGGCTTCGCGCTCGACAATCAGCGCCAGATGGGCACACTCGAGCTGCTGGTCGGTTCGCCGCGGCCGTTGATCCTGACGCTGAGCCCAATCATGATCGCCAGTGCGATCTTCGGCATCTACGGTCTGTTGCTGACGATCCTCTGGGGGCGGGTCGCGTTCGACGTCCCGCTCGCGATCGAGAACTGGCCCGCGTTCGTCGTCGCGGTGGCCGGTTGCGTTCTCGCGATCGGCACGCTCGGTCTGATCGCGGCCTCCACGTTCGTCCTCTATCGCGCAGCCTTCTACCTCGGCATCACGGCCCAGTACCCGGTCTACATCGCCTGCGGCCTGATCGTGCCGTTCGCCGTGCTGCCCGTCTGGATCGAGCCGCTCTCGTGGCTGCTCGGTCCGACTTGGGGCTACCGCGCCCTGAAGGAGGCCGCCGAAGGGACGACGCCATGGCCCGACATCGGCATGTGTCTCGCTCTCAGCCTCATCTACGTTCTCATCGCAATCCCGTGCCTCGCGCTGTTCGAGCACCTCGCGCGCGCCCGCGCCACGCTCAAGCTCGCATGAACCACGTCCGCGTCTTCTTCGTGGGCGGCCTCATGAGCTACCGCGCGCTCTTCCACTGGCTCAACCCCGGCGCCTACATCTTCATCCTCGTCGCATATCCCGTGTTTCAGACTGCCTTCTTCGTCTACCTCGGCCGCACCGCAGATGTGGCCGACGACGACTTCTTCCTGGTTGGGAATGCCTTCGCCGCGGCCTCGGTCGCCTGCCTGTTCGGGATGGGGAACTCGGTCGGCGGCGAGCGCCGCTACCAGACGCTCCCGATGATCCTGGCCTCGCCGGCGAACCGGCTCGTGCTGTTCCTGGGGCGAGCCGTACCTTCGATCGCGAACGGCTTCGTCGTGGCTGCGCTCTCGTACGGGCTGGCTGCCCTGATGCTGCATCTCGAGATCCCCGCAGGCCGTCTGGGTGGCATCGGCCTGGCGCTTCTCGTCTCGTGCTTCTCGTGCGTGGGACTCGGCCTTTGCGTCGGCTCGCTCGGCTTCCGCACCCGCTCGATCAGTCTCTTCGCCGACACCATCTCTGGCTCGTTCCTGGTGCTCACCGGTGCCAACGTGCCGCTCGACCGGCTGCCCGGCGCTCTCCAGACCCTGGCGGACTACCTGCCACTCACCCATGGCATCGACGCGGCGCGCGCGCTGGGCCATGGCGAGACCATCGCCAACGTGCTTCCGTCGATGGGCGCCGAGGCCCTGGTCGGGCTCGCCTACTTCCTCGTCGGTCTGGGGATGCTCCGCTACTTCGAACGTGACGGGCGCCACGCCGGCAGCCTCGATCGCTTCTAATGGATCTCGGGGGTTACCTCGCCCGCATCGGCTTGGACGTCGATCCGCGTCCCGATCTCGACACACTGCGCGCGCTCCACCGTGGCCACGTCGAGCACATCCCCTACGAGAACCTTGACGTCCAGCTTGGCGTTCCCGTGACCAGAGACCCCGAGGCGATCTTCGACAAGCTCGTGACACGCAGGCGCGGAGACTGGTGCTACGAGATGAACGGGCTGCTCGCCTGGGCGTTGGAGGAAGTCGGCTTCACAGTGACCAGGGTGAGCGCCGGCGTCGGCCGGAGCGATCGGGGAACGTCCGCTGTGGGCAATCATCTCGTGCTACTCGTCGACCTCGAGACCAGGTATCTGGCCGACGTGGGGTTCGGCGAGGGTCTGATCGAACCGCTCCCGCTGTTCGAGGGGACCGCCGTCCAGCGCGGGCTTACGTTTCGCCTGGAACGGCTGACAGACGACTGGTGGCGTTTCCACAGCCATCCGTTGAGCGGCGCCGCCGACTTCGACTTCTGCGAGAGCCCGGCTGACGAGAACCTGCTCGACGAGAAGTGCCTATGGTTGCAGACCGACCCTGAGTCGAGCTTCGTTCTCAACGCCGTCGCCCAGCGGCATCTCCCGGACGAGCTGAACGTGCTCCGGGGCAAGACACTCAGACGCGTCCGCGGGACAGATGTGGAGACCCGAACGCTCGCGACGGCGGCCGAGTACCTCGAGACGCTGCTTGATGTGTTCGGTCTCGACCTGCCGGCAGCAGCGGCGTTGTGGCCGCGAATCGAAGCGCGGCACACCGAGCTGTTCGGCGACGAGGTCTAGCCACGCTCGATGCCTAGGTGTCTGGGTGTCTGACTTCAGTCAGACACCGGTTTCCACCGGACTGCGGCCGGCGTCAGATAAGCTTGAGCGTGACGCCGCCGTCGACGACGAGAGTCTGGCCGGTGATGTAGCAGGCCTCGTCGCTGGCCAGGAAGAGATACGCGGCGGCGATGTCCTCGGGCCGGCCGCTGCGCCCAACGGGCACTGCCTCCCCGAACGCCGCCACGCCCTCAGGGCCAAGCGAGTTGACGGGGTCGAGGGCCTGCGGCGTGGCGATCACGCCGGGTGCGATCGCGTTGACCGTGATCTGGTCGGGCCCCAGCTCGAGCGCGAGGCTCCGCACCATGCCCTGAATCCCGGCCTTGGCAGTCGCGTAGTGCGTGTGCTCGGCCCAGCCGACGACCGCGCCCGCGACCGAGCTCGTGGCGAGCAGCCTGCCGCCGCCGCGGGCGCGCAGGTACGGAATCGCCTCGCGGAAGCAGCGGAAGACACCCGCCAGGTCGACGTCGAGCAGCGCCGCCCAGCGCTCGTCGTCAAGCTCGTCGCTCGGGACGAGCCGCGCGATCGCGGCGTTGGCGACGACGATGTCCACACCGCCGAAACGATCGGCCCCCGCTGCAAGCACGGCGCGCACCTGCGCGGTATCGCGCACGTCCACGGGAACGACGAGCGACTGCCCACCCGCGGCGGCGATCTCCTGCTCGACCGGACCCACGTCGTGCGGGTCGCCGGGGAACCACCCCAGGACGACGTTCGCGCCCGCCCGCGAGAAAAAGCCGGCCGTCGCGGCACCAATGCCCGAAGCCGCGCCGGTGACCACCGCGGTCTTGCCGTCCAGCCGAAACACGGCGGCGATCATCGCACAGCGTCGCCCCGGCGCGCCGCGCTGAAAGCAGGAATCTCGCCCGCGTCACGCCGGTCGATCAGGTCGCGGCGCTCGTCGGCGAGATCCCCGCGCAGCGTGCAGCGGAGGCAGCCCGAATTACGACATCGGCGACAGGCCCGAGAGGGGTCTGCGCGGCAGCCCGTCCTTCATCTTCCTCGAGGAGCTGGCGGAGACGGGTGAGACCCGCGAACGTCCGGCTCTTCACCGTGCCGAGCGGGAGATCCAGGGCTTCCGCGATCTCTCTCTGGGTGAGGCCGTCGTAGAAGGCGAGCTCGATCACCTCGCGCTGACAGGACGTCAGACGTCGGAGCGCCGCAGTCGCGCGCGCTGCGGTTTCGCCGCCCACCGCAAGCTCCTCGGGGCCTGGTGCATCCCCGCGTTCGATCAGCTCGGGACGCTCCTGCACGGCGCGTTGCCGCTCGGAGCGGCGCACGAGATCGACAGCGCGGCGGTGAACGAGCAGGTGAAGCCACCCTGAGACGCTGCCACGGGTGGGATCGAAGGATGCCGCCGTTCGCCAGAGCGTGAGGAAGGCCTCCTGCACGGCATCCTCGGCCAGGGTCGGGTCACGGAGCACGCGGACTGCGAGGCCGTACGCCGTGCGCGAGTGACGGTCGTAGAGCGCAGCCAGCGCCTCTTCATCTCCTCGGGCCATGAGAGCGACGAGCACTGGATCGGAGTCTGTGGTCTTCATGGAACGGCAGATCCCTTGACGCTGCTTGATGTTACATCTAATATCTCAGATTATAGAAGGTGATCGTCTTATCGAAGCTCCGCCCCTGCGCGACCAGGTGTATGCCCGCTTGCGCGAGGCGATCATCACTTGTGAGCTCGCTCCGGGTGCGCGCATCTCCCTGGCAGAGGTGGCGGAGCGCTACGGCGTCAGCACGATGCCGGTACGCGACGCGCTGCAGCTCCTCGAGCAGGAGGGCCTCGTCGAGACCTCGGCGCGCCGGTGGACGCGAGTCGTCGAGATCGATGCCTCCACCGTGGCCGAAGCGGCTCCGCTCGTAGCACTGCTCGAGCAATACGCGCTTGTCTCGGCACCACATCCGTCGGCGGAACAGATCGACTCGCTGCGGGCGGCCAACAGTCTCTACGCCGCCGCGCTCGAGTCCGGCGACGCGAGCGCCCTCATCGCCGCCGACGCGGAGTTCCATGATGCATTGGTAGGCCTCGCCGGCAATCCGACGCTCGAGCGCGCGGTCCGGGCTGCGCGCACGCGGCTCCACCTGTTCCGCGCACGCGTCGTCCGTCCGGAAGTGTCCGTCGGTGCTGCAGAGGAGCACGAGCGCGTGATCGCTTGCCTCGAAACCGGCGACCTCGTCGGCGCCCTGCAGGCGGTCGTCGACAACTGGGAGCGCGGGCTCCACCAGATCGCGCCCGAGGCGTTGCCCCTGAGACGGGTCGCGCTATGACCCGGACGGCGCGCGACGCGGCCGTCGACGTCGACGAGCACACGCTGCTCGCAGAGTTGCGCGCCGGCAGCGAGACGGCCTTCCGTGAACTGGTCGACGAGCACGGCGCCTCGATGCTGCGCGTGGCGCGCCTGCGTGCACCAAGTCAGGCGGTTGCAGAGGAGATCGTGCAGGAGACCTGGCTCCGCGTGCTCAGGGGGCTCGAGCGCTTCGAAGGGCGGTCGTCCCTGCGCACGTGGATCTTCGTGATCCTCGCCAATTGCGCCAACCGTCGCGTGCGGCAGGAGGGCCGGTCGATTCCGTTCGCGGCGCTCGCGGATGAGGACGGCGACCCGAGCCCTGCCGTCGCGCCCGACCGCTTCTTTCCCGCGGAGCACCCGCGCTGGCCACGCTGCTGGTCGTCGCTCGTCGACGGCTGGGCCGAGGTCCCCGACGCCCACCTGCTCACGCTCGAGATGCGCGACGTCCTGAGACGTGCGCTGGCTTCTCTGCCCCCCGGTCAACGTGAGGTGATGATGTTGCGCGACGTCGAAGGCTGGCACGCGGACGAGGTCTGCGCCTTTCTCGAGCTCACGCCGGAAAACCAGCGCGTCCTCCTGCACCGCGCCCGCGTACGCGTTCGGGAAAACGTCTCTCGCTACCTCGAATCGAGCTCGCGTGACTGATTTCATCTCCTGCCAGGATCTCGTCGAGCTGATCACGGAGTACCTCGAGGACGCGCTCCCGAGCGAGAGGCGTGCGGCATTCGAGGAGCACATCGCGATCTGCCCTCCCTGCCGCGGGTATCTCGTCGAGATCCGTCGCACCGTGGCCGCTGCGGGACTGTTGTCCGAGGATGACTTACCGCTCCACGTCCGCGAGCAGATGCTCGCGGTCTTCCGGGACTGGAACAGCGGATCCCCGTGATCGGCTGGGCGTTCCTTGCCTCCGGGGCTGTGAGCGTCTTCACGGGCCGCGAGCTCCCCACGCCGGAGGGGAGCGCCGCAGAGGAATGGGTCTCCGTGCCCGGGGAGCTCCGTCCGCTCGCCACCTCGGAGCTCGTCGGCTGGCTGGACGAGGAGCTCTGGGCGATCGAGCTGACGCCCTCGCGCGAGCGCGGACGCCTGCTCCGCCGGCATGATCGGTGGTCGGAGACGGCGGCTCGAGCGTTCGCTGAGGCGTGTGTCTGGCGTGCGCGCGATCAAGCCGTGCGGGCGCTCGAGCGCGGCGGGCACGCCAGACCGGCAGGCGAGCTCAGCGCAATCGACGACCTCGGTGCCGTCGAACGGTGGGCGGTGCGCTGCGACGTCGACACATTCCCCGCGCACGCTGCGTTCGCGGCCGACGTGGCGTCGCTCGCGTCCGGCCGGCGACCGGACTCGTGGCGGCTGGCGGATCCTGGGCGCGGGAGCGGTCAACCGGCAGCTGTGATCGCAGCGAATCTGGGCTTCGTCGTCGCCCACGGCGCCGGGCTCGAGCAGGCCGATCTCGCCGGCCCGCCGGCGTACGAGCGCGGTGTCCGGTCGGAGCGCGCCTGGCAGACCGCCTGGCTCGAGCGGGAGCTCGACCTTCGGACTGACACGCGCGATGTCTGAACTCCGCTTCGACGATCAGGTCGCGATCGTCACCGGCGGGGGACGCGGCATCGGGCGGGCCAACGCGCTTCTCCTCGCCGCACGCGGCGCGGCGGTCGTCGTCAACGACGTCGGCCGGTCGACGGACGGGACCGGGAGCGACGATCCTGCACCGGCTGCAGCGGTCGTCGCCGAGATCCAGGCGGCGGGCGGCCGCGCCGTCACCAGCGTCGCGGACGTGGCGACGGCGATCGGCGCGGAGACCGTCGTCCGAGAGGCTCTCTCGGCGTTTGGCGGCCTGCACGTGGTCGTCAACAACGCCGGCGTGATCAGGTTCGCGCCGTTCTCGGAGACCACGGCCGAGGACATGTCGCGCCAGCTTGCGCTCGACCCCCTGGCGGCGTTCAACGTCACACGCGCCGCCTGGCCGCAGCTGGCCACGCAACGCTACGGCCGTATCGTGCTGACGTCCTCGTCCGCGGCGTTCGGCGGCCCGATCCAGACGGCCTACGGGACGGGCAAGTCGAGTCTCATCGGACTCGGCAAGTGCATCGCCGCAGCCGGCGCGAACGTCGGCATCCGCGCCAACGTCGTGATGCCGTACGCGCTCTCGCGGATGACGCTGGTCGGCGCCGAGATCTCCGACCACGAGCTCCGTGTCCGCGAGCGGTTGGTCACTCCTGCACGCGTGGCCTCCCTCGTGGTGGTGCTCGCGCACGAGCGATGCCCCGTCTCGGGCGAGATGTTCGCGGCCGGCGGCGGCCACGTGTCCAGAATCCAGTTCGTCGAGACAACGGGATTCTTCGACCCTGCACTCACGCCGGAGACGGTGTTGGAGAACTGGCAGGCGGTGATCGAGCCCGCCGGGGCGACAGCGATCTCCGATCTCGACTCGTACGAGTCACGATTCTACGGGCGACTGCCTGGCTGGCCCAGTCGCTGACGTGTCCACCCGGTGTCTGACTTCAGTCCCAGTGTCAGAGTGGACGGGTCGTGCGGGTTCGCTCTACTTTCAGTCTGCCGTTTGTGGCTGGTGCCTGTCATGCGGCCCGTGCGACGTGTTGCGGGGACCGGCCGGCGTGGCTTGAGAGGAGCGTGGTGTCGCCTCTACTGGGACGTGCCCGCCGACCGATCCCGAGCGTTCCCTCCACGAGGAAGGAGACAGCTGCATGGTGACTATCGGGA
>JBJXGY010000196.1:0-55105 GCA_046160185.1 Gaiella sp.
GGCGAGCAGGCGTACTACGAGCAGATCGGCGTCGAGAATCGCGAGCGGGGGAAGGCCTGGTCTGCGTACTACGAAGGCAGAGGCCCGCAGCCGACGGGAAAGCTCCCCCGGTAGAGCTCGGGATGACAATCCCGAACGCTGGCGCAGGCGGCCCGCTCGTAGCCGTGTCAGACGACCGCCCAGCCTGGTCTTGGCGGCGCAGGTCGCCCACGATCTGTTAGAAGCGTGTTGAGCCGCCGGGGATGGACGTGCATCGTGCTTCACGATCGGGGCACGGAGGGAGCGACATGATTGCAAGGATTGCGATCTACAGCCATTCAGGCGACGCTAGGGAGCTTGGCAAGAAGGCCGAGGAAGGGCTACTGCCGATCCTCGAGGCGCAACCGGGATTCCAGGGCTATTCGGTGGCCGTCGGCGACGGCAAGGTGTTCTCGTCGAGCGCCTGGACAGCCGAGCCGAAGCGGAGAGCGGCAGCGCCGCCGTTGCCTCGTGGGTCGCAGAGAACATGACGGACATCAGCCTCATCGGGGATGTTCAGTACGCCGAGATTGCATTCAGCACGCTTCTCGGCGTCACGACCGGTTAGAGCACCGAGAGGAACCTTCTAGGGGCTCGCGGTCGACTAGGCCTGGCGAGCCCCTAAAGGGGCCCCACCGTAGGCCCAGCCTCGCGGCCCCGTCGCGCGACCGCCGCGACGAAGAGGAACAGCGCCACTATGGCGCCGGCGCCGAGGAGCCCGGTGGCGAACCCGTGCCGTGTGGGAACAGCGGCCGCCAGCTGCGCGACGGTCGCACCGGCCAGCGCGAGCAACGCAGCGGCGAGCAACCGCCCGACCAGGAGGGCAGAGACAGCCGGTCGCTCGACAACGGCCTCCGACGCAGTGCCTTGGGCCAAAGCGACGAGCTCGAAGAAGATGAGGGCGCCGGCGACGAGGAGCGGGGTGCTCCAGGCGGGCACGTCCTCGCCGTAGAGGAGTGCGAGCGCAGCGAGGGCGGCTCCGAGGCCGGCCGCCGCCGCGGTGACGGAACGCTGGAATCGCCTCCCACTCATCGTGCCCCGGCGACGGCCTCGACGGCAGCGGCGATCGGCTCGCCCGGTCGCCACAGCGCGAGCGCCATCCCCGAGGCGGCGAGGCGCGTCCGGACCGAGTCCCGCTCGAGCAGCCACGTCCGCCATGCGACCTCCCCGGCTGCGGCCTCGGCGGCGGCGAGATACGGAAGTGGATCGAGCTCGATGATCGCTACCTGGTACCCACGGCGGCGGAGGTTGACGAGTGCTCGGGTGAAGCGCCAGTCGAGCCGCGGCGTCAACGCCACGACCAGCGACTGGGGTGGGAGGATCCGGCGAGGAATGAGACTCGTGTCGCGCCAGCGATACGTTCGCGCGAGCTCGCTCTCGAGCAACGCATCAGCGATCCGATATTGCTGACGCAGGCCCGAGCCGGGAACGATCCATTCGAGGTCGCCACCGAAGCGGAGGAGCCCGACGCGGTCGCGGCGGCGCAGATAGGCCTCGGTCAGCGATGCGACCGCGCGCACCGCATCGTCGAGCGTGTTGGCTGCGGTCGTCCCGGCGGCACCGAAGGCGTCGAGGAAGACGACGACGTCGGAGCTACGCTCGGGCAGCCGATCGCTGACGAGCAGCCGGTCGCGCGCCGCGGTCGCGCGCCAGTTGACCCGCCGGGCACGCTCGCCGGGCGCGAGAAACCGGAGCTCCGCGAACTCGATGCCTTCGCCGGCGACCGCGGCCGGACGGCTGCCGGTCACCGGGCGGGTCGCGCGCGGCCCGGCAAGCCGTCGCAGCCTCTCGACCGACGGGTAGACCCGCAGCGTCATGGCCGGCTCGACGACGACCTCGACCGACCGGAGATGGAGCCGGTCGCGTGCCGAGAGCCGGATCGGGGCGAGGCGGAAGGCGCCCCAACGTGGGCACTCGATCGCGTACTCGAGCGTCCGCGACTCGCCCGCCCGGAGCGCGAGCACGCGCCGCGTCGGCGCTCCGCCCGGATCAAGGCGTTCCGGCAGCCGCAGCTCGACGTCGAGCCAGGGGCAGGCGTCCGACGCCGCAAGCGTCAGCTCGAGCTCCACACGCCCACCCTCGAGCACGCGATCGGCAGAGACCCGCACGGTCGCTTCGGGTAGCCGAGGCGGCCGCGCCGCGAGCCCGAAGAGCAGCGGAACCAGAAAGCCGGCCCCGACCGCGACCAGCGCCGGCTGCGAGCTTGTAAGACCGGCGAGGAGCCCGATTGACGCGACGACGAACCAAACGGTGGCGCGCCGCTCGAACGTCACGGCGATTCGTCCAGGACCGGAACCGGTACCGCCGCTACGGCTGCCCGCACCGCTTCCGCCGGATCGATCCGCTGCACCCAAAGCTCCGGTGCCAGCGTGAGCCTGTGCATCAGGGCGGGGATCGCCACTGCCTTGATGTCGTCCGGCGTGACGAAGTCGCGGCCGAGGTAGGCGGCACGGGCGCGCCCCAGCTTCATCAAGGCCAGCGAGCCCCTCGGCGAGGCACCGACGGACAGCTGCGGCGACTCCCTCGTCGCGCGCGCGATCGCGACCGCGTACTCGGCGAGCGGCGGCGCGACGTGCACCTCCTCGATGGCCGCCTGCATCGCCCGGAGCGTCTGCCGGTCGCAGACGGGCTCCAGCTCGATTCGCTCGCTCCGTCGACGGGACCGCTCGAGCAGGATCTCACGCTCCGCGTCCTCCGACGGGTAGCCGATGGTGACCCGGACGAGAAAACGGTCGAGCTGCGCTTCGGGCAGCGGGTACGTCCCCTCGTACTCGATCGGGTTCTGCGTCGCGAGCACGAGAAACGGGGGCTCGAGCTGCCGCGTCGTGTTCTCGAGCGTGACCTGCCGCTCCTCCATCGCCTCGAGCAACGCGGCTTGCGTCTTGCCCGGCGCGCGGTTGATCTCGTCGGCGAGGAGAATGTTCGTGAAGATCGGCCCGCGCTCGAACGAGAAGCTGCCGCTGGAGCGGTCGTAGATCGAGGCTCCAGTGATGTCGCTCGGGATCAGGTCCGGTGTGAACTGGATCCGGGCGAAGTCCATCGCACACACCTGGGCGAACGAGCGGGCGAGCAGGGTCTTGCCCAGCCCGGGGAGATCCTCGATCAGCACGTGGCCGTCGGCGAGCAGCGCGAACAGCACCAGTTCCACCGCCTCTCGCTTGCCGATGACGGCCTGCTCGACAGCGTCGGCCACCGCGGTTGCCAGCTCCTGAACCGCCACGCCTGGCACCGGCCCGTCCGTCACACCCGCTCCAGCCGCTCGATCGCCTCTCGCAGTTCGTCACCGGCGAAGCCGCGTCCGGCGCGGCTCGCGGCCGACGGACGGTCGGGACGGACGATCTCCCACAGCCGGTCGCCGAGCAAATCCTGCGCGCGACGCGGCGCGAGCGCCATGTCGACGCCACGCCGTCCGAGGCGTGCAGCGGCGATCGGGACGAGCAACGGCCGCAGCGAGCGGTCAACGGCGAACTCCGATTGCTTGCTCTCCCGCAGGACGTCCACGATCTGGCGCAGCCGCAACGGCATCTCGTCGTCCGGCGCGCGCGGTTGTGGTTCCTGCCGCGGCGAGGGTCGGAGCTGCTGGGCGGTCGCGGCGCCGAGCGTGGCGGCCAGCGCCAGGACGGAGGCGAGCGCGACCGTGCTCGCCTGTCCGGCGACGAGACCCAGTGTGGTAGCCGCGAGACAACCGGCGGTGACGACGAGCAGCGGGCGGCGGGCCGTCATCGCGGCGCCACCTCGGCCTCCACTCGCCGCACCGACGCGATCGCGCGCCGGCGGTCGTCCTCGTCCATCGGGTGGTCGCTGAACCGGGCGATCTCGAAGAGGCCGGTGAGGTCGGACGCTGCCACAGCGCTCACCCCGAGCACCCGGAGCACACGGGCCGTGAACTCCGCCGGTGTCTCGTCCGGCGCTCGCAAGAGCTCGATCTCACCGAGCGATTCCTCCATGCGCGCGTACGCGCGCTGGACGGCAAGCCGCGGGTCCGGCTCGGACTCCAGGTCGGCGAGCGAGCGCCTGAGCTCCAACCCGACGCGCGACACCTCATCGGGAACAACCGCCCGACGTTCGCGCCGTGCGCGGCGACGACGGACGACGACCGCTGCGGGCGCGAGGAGCAGTGCGGCCGCCGAACCAACGGCGAGCCACGTCAGTGCGACCGAGGTCGGGCGTTCCGCCCCCACGGAACCGCTCGCGGGACCGTGCGTCGCGCCGTTCCCGGGCGTGGCGCCGGGAGGTGCTGCCGCGTCGGGACTGAGGAACGGAAGCGCGGCGAGCAAGAGCAGGCCGATCGCTCCACCCACGATCGCAGCGGCCTTCCCGCCCGCGGACAGCGACGCCCCGAGCCCCTCGAGGTCACTTGCGCCGAGCCGCTTCCTCCGCCGCCCGCGTCTTTCCGCCGAGGGCGTCCCGACCCAGGCGACGAGGAGCGACCCGATCACGAGCGCACCCCCGGCAGCGGCGAACACGCGGACGACGCTGGCCGGGACCTCCTGCCCGCCACCGGCGTGCCACGGTGAACCGCCGCTGGCCAGCCCCACCAGGGACACCAGCAGCAGCCCTACCGAGAGGACAGCGATCGCGTGCGCGTCGCTCAGAGGTCGGCCTGGCACGGCCGAATCATCGCCGATTCGCCAGGCGGAACACGGCCGCCGGCTCAGCGGCTACGACTCGGGTGGCCACTCGGGGTAATGGGGGGCGGTGCCGCCGATCTCGTCCCACGGCGCCTTGTAGGCGACCATCATGTGGTACGAGGGCAGGCGCTCGATCCCCTGAAGCGATCCGGCGGAGACGTAGTAGCTCTCGCCGCCACCCGCGTACAGGCTCGACCCGCAATTGGTGCAGAAGCACATGGGCGAGAACCCCTCCTCGCCGAACGTCTTCATCAGCTCCGCGCCGGAGGTGACCTTGAGGTTCGACGCCGCGACCTCCACCTCGACCATGCCCGGGCCGCCACTGAAGCGCTGGCACCTCGTGCAGTGGCAGAACCCCATCGCGCCGGGATCCCGCACCTCGAAGGTGACCCGGCCGCAGAGACAAGCTCCGGAGAAGGTCTCGCTCATCGTGATCGAATTATCGCACGCGACCGAGAGAAGCAGGCGCTCCGGTTCCATGCCACGCTCGCCGGCTCGGCTACCCGCCGCCCCCGGCCTCCCGGTCGTCGAACACCGCCTGGGCCCGAACGTCGGGATCGAGTGCCTGCTTGGCGAGCGCGACATCCGAAGGCCGCGTCGCCCCCAGCCGCTCGCCGGCCTTGACCAGGGTCAACCCCGCGAGATCATCGGCCGGCTCCCCGACGCCCGGCCCAGGCTCCACACGGCCGGCGACCACCGGCAGCGGGCTGTCGAGCAGCGCCCAGCCGAGGTCGGTCGTCAACAAGAGCGGCACGAGCAGCGACTCGCCGACCGCCGGCCGGTGCCAGCCGAGCGAGGCGAAGGGGACGATCTCCCCACCCTCCTGCCACCACCCGTCGACCGCGAGCGTCAGGCGCTCGGGAAGGGCCGACGCGAGCCCTCGTGACCAGACGATCGACTCAACACGCACGTCCACAATGCGCTCGACCCTGCCCGTTCCGGATGCGAGCACCGCAGGGTCGGTCGACAGCCGCTGCTCTGCCAGCACCGTGACCCACGCGACGTGGTCGGCGAAGCCGACCCAGTCCTGAAGCGTCTCCGCCGGCCAGCGCTCCTCGGCGACGCCGCGAACGAGCGTGCGCTTGCCAGTCCCGCCGAGGGCGAGGCCGAGTGCCGAGATCAGCGCGGCCGCAGTGAGGAGCAACCCGAACCCGATTGCGTGACGCAAAGCTCAGCTCCGCCAGTGCTCGGCGGCAACCAACTCTGGGACAAGCGCTTCGGTGAGCAAGGAGACCTCAGGGATCTCGTCGTTCACGTGGCGAACGGCGATGACCCCGGGGTCGCTGCCGCCGGCGCCTGGAGGCCCGACGGTCACCACCGCCGCGCCGCCTTCGTGCAGCCACCTCATGGCCTCGCTATCGGCATCAGATCCGGTGAACACGAGCGCGCGGTAGTCGAGCGGCTTCGTGAGATACACGTCGACGTGCGTCCAGTCTCCCGTCTCACAGGCGTCTGCCTGCAGGCGAGGCCCCTCGCGGAACATCAGCGCCCCTTGCTCGGCATTGCAGATCCGCTCGGCGGGTGCGAGCAGAAACGCGCGGCCGGTCGCCGTGAGAGTCTCGTGCGCGCGAGGCAGCCATCCGTCCCGGCGGTCGAGGAGGTCGACGGTTGCATCGGCAGAGCTCTCGATCCACCTGGCCACGTGCTCGGGCTCACGGTGGGTGATCCATGCCTCGAGCGCCAGCAACTGGGCGAGCGTGTGCTGGAAGGTGCGACAGGCGACCCCGCCCTCCTCGATGCCGGCCGACAGGTCGACCGTCAACGCAGCGTGAGCCGTCAGCTCGCTCCCTGGCCGGTTCGTGAGCGCGACGGTGGTGCTGCCGGCGCGCTCGTGCCGAGCCAGGGCTGCGACGGTCTCGTGACTCGACCCGGACGCTGAGATGCCGACGGCCAGGGTGCCCGGCCCACCCGGGTGAACGGCGGTGGCGCTCGCCCACTCGGCCACCGCATCCCACCGACACGCGCGCAATCGGGAGGCCGCAACCACCGCCGCGTAGCGAGACGAGCCCATCCCCAGATAGACGATGCGCGCGATCTCCGAGGCATCGACGCTCCGCCAGGGCTCGTGCTCCACCACCGTGCGCGCGAGCGAGCGCAACGCGTCCGGCTTCCGCTCGAGATCGGCGAGGAAGGCATCGGGATCCGGGTTCCAGCTCATGGCAAGAGTGCGGTCAGGGCAAGGTCGGCCACGGTCAACCATTGCGGGTGATACCGAGCCGCGTACACGACTTCGTGACAGGCCTGCTCCAGCTCGAAGGGATGGAGCAACCGCTCGTCGAGTAACGCCGGGTGTCCGAGCCTGCCCAGCTCTGCTCGATAGCTACCGAGACAGGCTGTCCGCAGATCCGTCACCAGCGACCGGACGACAGCAGGCGGTGCCCCGTCGCGCTGGCAAATCCGGCCGACATGGTCGAGCGATCGCAGCAAGGACGCCACATCCTTCACCGCAGGCTTCATGGCGAGGCGCTCCTCACCCGGGGCGAGCGGGTTCCCGTCGAAGTCGGAGACGGCATCGCCGTTGGCGTGGCGGAGGAACTGGCCGACGTGGAGATCGCCGTGGATTCGGATCGCCGGTGTCTCGACCCACGCGAGCCCCTCGAGTGCGGCGCGGATTCGGGGAAGTCGCGCCGCGACGCGCGCGCCCTCCTGCCCGCCGACCGAGCCGGCTTCTTCGGCCGTGGCCAGAGCTTGTCGCCGCCACGCCGCGCAGGCATCGGGTGACCAATCTGCAACCGGAACGGGCAGAACCGACGACGGCGTGGCGAGGGCCGCGTGCAACCGTGCGGTCAGCGCGCCGAGCCCGTTTGCTGCCTCCCTGCTCGTGCTCCGACTGCCTGCTTCGATGTCGGCCCGGACGAGCGCTAGCAGCCAATCCCATCCGTCTGTGGCTCCCGGCAGGTACGCCGCTGCCGTCGCCAGGAGCGTCTCCCCGCCGCGTGGCGCGTCCCAGGTGACTGCACCGAGCGGCGTCGGAGCCTCGGCGAACCCCACTTCGGCGAGATGGCGCGCCAGGCCGAGCGCCGGTTGCGGCCCGGGCGCCACTCGTGCCATGAGCTTCACCACCGCACGTTCGCCCACGACGACCGACTCGTGCGACTGATCGACGTCGATCGACCGCTCGTCGTACGCGGAGGGCTCGAAACCTGTGCTCAGCCGCGCGAAGCGAAAGCGGCCCTCAACGGAATCCTTGGTCACGAACGAGAGGATCTCTGCACTCGCGCCCTCTCCCGGACGCACACGCCGAAGCGCGTTCCCGGCCGCCACCACGGGCGCGGCGACGAGTGTGCCCGCCATCCCGAGCACGGCCAGGCTGGCTCCGCTGGCCGGCAGCCGGCAAGCATCGAGGACGGCGATCTCGCCTTCGAGCGGCGCCTGCCGGGGCGGCAGCACCACTGACGGCTTCGTGTTTCGTGCGCGCATCCGTAACTCGCCGATCTCCACCGCGCAAGCCTACGGCGCGAGGAGACAGGAGCGCACGGTCGCTATGCGCCGAGCGCTGCCAGAACGTCGATCCGGCCGGGCCGGAGCGCCGACGGCGCTCTGAGCTGGGGGCAGTCCCCTAGGTCGTGATCTGGGATCTGGGGACAGTCCCCTGTGGGGACTGTCCCCAGCGTATAGCTCTCTCGGACACGTCCCAAAGAGCGAATAGCCGAGCACGTTCCGAGCACCTACCTTGACGGGCATGGCCAGGCGACCACGACGGGAGGTTGTCGACATTCCTCAGCATGTCACTGCGAGGTGCCAAGACGACATCAAGCTCCTCGAGCAGGAGGGCGACGGTGACCTGTGGCTCCACCTCCTCGAACGAGTTGCGTCAAGGAGCGGATGGAGGGTTTATGCGTTCTCTCTCATGCCAAACCACGTGCACCTCATGCTGAGTACGCCTGAACCGAACCTCGGCGACGGAATGCGCTGGTTACAGGGTGTTTGGGCCCAGCGGCTCAACTTCCGTCGCGGTCGGCGCGGTCGGGTCTGGGCGGATCGCTTCCATTCAAAGGAGATCGCCGGCCTCGATCACTACCTCGCGACCCTTCGCTACATCGACCAGAACGCGGTAAGTGCGGGTCTGGCTGATGAGCCTGCGGCGTGGCCGTGGGGCTCTGCAGCAGTGTTCGCGGAGCAGGCTCGCTGCCCGTCCTTCCTGGCGACGAACGAACTGCTCGACTCGGTCTACCCGAGTCCGGTCCGTGCTCGCCTCCAGCATCGCGAGCGTCTCGCGGCGGAGCTCGACGCGCTCGACATGATGGCGGCTCGCCCGGCCTGGGGACCGTCCCCTCGGGGGACTGTCCCCAGGACCACGACGTGGTGAAGGAGATCAGCTGGCTATGCGCTGAGCGCTGCGAGCACGTCGATCCGGCCGGGCCGGAGCGCCGACGGGGCGATCTTCCGCAGGTCGGAGGCAGGCACACCCACCCGGTCGAGCTCAGCGAGCAACGCGTCGAGCGTCGCGGCCGAGTCGGCCCTGCTCAGCACACCCTTCACGCCCGCCGCCTTCACGATACGGGCAACCTCCTTCCCGGCGCCGCTCGACGCTGCGCGGACCGCCGTGAGCGCGGCAACCACTGTGTCGACGTCGGACTGCGCTTTGGTGACACCAGCCGCGTTGCCCGCCGTGCGTGCCGCGACGAGCTTCGCGGCCGCCGTTTGCAGCCGCTTCAGCACCGGGAGCGCCTTGCTCTCGGCGGCCAAAAGCTTCTCCACCGCCGCGCTCAGCTGGGTGCAGTACTCGCGGACCTTCCCCTGCCAGCGCGTGCACGAGGGCAAACGCAAAGCGGAAACCACCTTGGGGACCGGCGGGTCGCGCTTGTAGATCGAGTAGGAGACGACGATCTGCTTGATCTGTTCGGCGCAGAGCGGTGAGACGGCGCTTCCCATCACGGCACCAGTCGTGATCAGCGCGCCGCCCGCAGGTATGCCGCCCGGAATCGTCGCCGCGACCGACGTCCACACCGCCCCAGACGTCATCACACCGAGTGAGATAGCGAGGTGCAGACACGGCCCTTTCGCCCGCTCGATCGCGTGCCTCAGATCGTCCCTGGCGGCCCGCTTGGCATCGGTGCCGGATCCCTGGGGCGGCCCCTTCTCTCCAACCGTCACCGATACCGTCTCCTTGACGGTGGTGCGGTACACGTCCTTCGGCGGAAGCGTCTCGGTATGGCGGATCGTCTTGGGTCGCGTACCACCCTTGGCCGGGAAGTAGTGAAACGGCGACACGAGCTCCGACTTGCTCGGCAAGGCGCCCGCGAAGACCCGGGTGCACAGGTCGTAGTTCGATTTCTTGTTCGAGGACACCAGGTAGGTGTCCGAGATCGGTCGGGTCAGCTGCACGCCGAACCCTTTTCGCCCGTCCGGGTTGAGCGAGATCACGACCGGGACCTTCGTCCCCGGCCGCGCCGACAGGCTCCCCGTGCAGTCGTTGCGGTTGGTTTCCGCCGGCAACTGGACGCGGTCGACGTACCTGACCGTCCCGGTCAGGCTCTGCGTCTCGAATCGCTGTGAGGCGACAAGCTCGAGCTGGCTCAGGCGCCCCTTCCAGACCAGAGACCAGCTGTAGTGCACCTCCCAGAGATCAGGCCCGCGCGGGTGCTCGCCCATGGGCTCACGGGTGGCATCGATCGTTCCCGAGTACCGCACGGTCACCACCGGGTCGGCGGAACCAGTCTCGGGAGCGGCCGAGATCGAGGCTGCCAGCGCCAGGACGATCAACACGCAGCCGCTGAGACCGCGGATGAGCCGCATCGGCATGGATCATGCGCCTCTGTCGAGATTCCGTCAAGGGGACAGTCCCCGCCGGGGACTGTCCCCCCGCCGTTTTCCGCCACGTCCGGAAGAGCGAGTTACGTCCGGGCATAGGCCGCAGCGCTCACCGACACCGGTGTTGGCCGGCACGACGCGACACCTCGCGGGGACAGTCCCCCCTGGGGACTGTCCCCAGTAGGATCGCCGCCATGGCGGAGCGGCCGCTCACGATTCTCTTCATGCCCGAGAGCGCGTACGGGCCGACCAACAACTGCGTCGGGATCGGCAAGCTGCTCGAGCAGCGCGGCCACCGGGTGGTCTTCGCGGCGGAGGCGTCGTGGAAGGGCAAGCTCGAGCCGCTCGGCTTCGAGGAGGCGCTCGTGCACCTCGCCGAGCCGCCCGCCGACGACGCCGGCGAGGAGGACGCGGGCAAGTTCTGGACGGACTTCATCACCGAGACGGCCCCCGAGTTCCGCAAGCCCACGATCGAGCAGCTCGAGACCTTCATCCAGCCCGTATGGCAGTCGCTGATCGACGGCGCCGTCTACTGCCAGCCGCAGCTCGAAGGGATCCTGGAGACCGTCCGGCCGGACGTGGTGGTCGAGGACAACGTCAACTGCTTCCCGGCGCTCATGACCTGCGGCGCACCGTTCGTGCGCATCGTCAGCTGCAACCCCCTCGAGCTGAAGGATCCGGGACTGCCACCTGCCTTCAGCGGATACGCAGCGGACGATCCTTCCCGCTGGGCCGAGTTCCGCGAGGCATACGACCGGGTACACCGCTCAACGTGGGATGCGTACGACGAGTTCGTCACCTCACAAGGCGCACCGCCGCTCCCAGATCTGGAGTTCATCCACGAGTCCGAGCACCTCAATCTCTACCTCTATCCGCAGGAGCTCGATTACGAGCGCACCCGCCCGCTCGGCAAGACCTGGCACCGGCTGGAGTCGAGCGTGCGCTCGACCGACCAGGCGTTCACGATCCCGGACGGGCTCGCGCGCCGGGAGGGTGCGCTCGTCTATCTCTCGCTCGGCTCGCTCGGCTCCGCCGACGTCGAGCTGATGCAGCGGCTCGTCGACGTGCTCGCGGAGACCCCGCACCGCTACATCGTCTCCAAGGGACCGCGCGCCGACGAGATCTCACTTCCCGACAACATGTGGGGAGAGGCCCGGCTGCCGCAGACGAGCATCATCCCGCTCGTCGACCTCGTGGTCACACACGGCGGGAACAGCACGACCACCGAGGCGATGCACTTCGGCAAGCCGATGGTCGTGCTACCGCTGTTCTGGGATCAGTACGACAACGCCCAGCGGGTGCACGAGACGGGGTACGGAATCCGGCTCCCGACCTACGGCTTCACTGACGACGAGCTGCGCGGAGCCTGCGGCACGCTGCTCGCCGACACCGTGCTTCGCACCCGCCTCGCCGCCGCAGGGGAACGAATCCGCGCACAGGACGGTACCGCCCGCGCCGCGGATCTCATCGAGCGGGTCGTACGAACCGGGTAGCGCGCTTCAGCGCGTGAACAACGTCTCCACGGCGATGGCTTCCTCGCCGCCCGCTGGCACGTTGAACATCCGCAGCACGAGCCCCGCGGAGACGTCGAGCACGATCTTCCAGCCCCGTCCGGCCCGTCGCCGGCCGGATACGTACCGGCGACGGTGACGATCGCCGCTCCGACGGCTTCGCCGGCGAGCTCCATGTGGCTGCCCCACATGTGCCAGGACTCGAACCAGACGCCCGCCGCCCGCTCCTCGCCGTTCAAGACGAGCAGCCCCTCTTGCGGCTCACCCTCGATCGACCACGCGTAGGAGACGACCATCGCCTGCCCGCGCCTGCCTGGTCGCACCTCGGCCGTCATCACACAGTCGTGGGACGGTGTGCCCGGCTGCAGAATCAGGCGCGAGAATCCGTGCCACGACCCGAGCGCCGGTGTCAGTGACTCGACGACGTTCATGATCCAGGTACCCCTGACAAGGGCGCCACGTTCCCGGCTACCGCCGTGAGAGGTCGAACGTGATCTGCTTGACCTCCGTCACGGCGTCCGCGATGCCGCTTGCCAACTCGCGGCCCGAGCCGGACTTCTTGGCACCGCCGAACGGCGCCATCTGATCCCAGTAGTTCGTGGTCTCGTTGATGTGCACGGTGCCGTGGCGCAGCTCGGACGCAGCCTGCCAGGCGGCGTCGAGGTCGTTCGTGAACACCGCCGCGGTCAACCCGAACTCGGTGCCGTTGGCGATCGCGAGCGCCTCGTCGAGGGTGTCGAAGGCGATGATCGGCGCCACGGGCCCAAAGGTCTCCTCCTTCGCGATCCGCATCTCGGGCGTGACACCGGTGAGAATGGTCGGGTCGTGATACGGCCCGTCGCTCGAACCGCCGTGGATCACCGTCGCGCCGCCGGCTACTGCCTCGGCGATGTGCTCGCGCGTCCTCCCCATCGTCGCGTCCGTGCACATCGGCCCCATGTCGGTCGCCTCGTCCAGCGGGTCGCCGACCACGAGTGCCTTCGTCTTCTCGACGAGCAGCTCCACGAATCTGTCGTGGACCGGCCGAGCGACCAGGATCCGCTCGGCGGCCGTGCACACCTGTCCGGCGAGGTAGAAGCAGCCCACCACCGCAGCGTCCGCCGCCAGCTCCAGGTCGGCATCGGAGAGCACGATCTGCGGGCCGTTGCCGCCCAGCTCCAGCACGCGGTTCTTGATGCCCGCGTCGCGAGCCACCTGCTCGCCGGTTGTCGTCGAGCCGGTGAAGACGACCGAGTCGACTCCCGGGTGCCGCACGAGCTCCCCGCCGACGTCGCCGCGCCCGTGCACGAGGTTGACCGTGCCCGCCGGAAAGCCCGCCTCGTGCAACACCTCGACGAACAGCTCGGCACACAGCGGAGCGACCTCGGACGGCTTCCAGACGGTCGTGCACCCGTACGCGAGCCCGTAGACGATGGGGATGCCGGCGATGTCGACAGGGAAGTTCCAAGGACTGATCGCGGCGACCACCCCGAGCGGCTCCTGCACGACCATGATCTTCTTGTGGTTCCGGCCCTGCGTGGAGGGGAGCACCTGGCCGGTGTTCCGCAAGACGTCCTCGGCCGCCCGCCGGAAATGGTCGGCCGTGTACTCCACCATCTCCTCGCGCGACTCGCGGATCGTCTTGCCGGTCTCCCGCGTGATCAGCACCGCGATCTCCTCGGCACGCTCCAGGCAGATGTCGAACGCGCGGCGGCAGATCTCCACCCGCTCCAGCACCGAGGTGCGGCGCCACGTCCCGAAAGCCTCCCGCGCAGCCTGTACCGCAGCGTCCACCTGCGCGGGCGTCGCCGCACGGACGGAGCCGAGCAGCGCACCCGTCGCGGGCTCGTAGACCTCGATCTCCTCCCCCTCACCGGCCACCCACTGCCCGCCGAGGAACAACGCTCCACGTGCCGCCACCGCTGCCATCAGAACCTCCGCGTCGAAGTCACGTGCCTAAGGTAACCAAGAACTCGAATCACAATGAAGCCTGAGTCGTCCGAGACTCGGTTAGGCTTCGTTCGATGGCCCTGACCGAGACGGACGTGCCGTTTCTCGATGTCGCCGACCCGGCGTTCTCCATCCGCTCGCCTCAGGTGAGAGCGGCGCGCGAGACGAGCTGGTACGCACGCACCCCGTACGGGTTCGCCGTCCTCCGCCACGAGGAGACAAGCCTGCTGATCAAGGATCGCCGCCTGATCCAGGGCAGCTACGCCTGGCCACGCCACAACGGGATCACGGGGCCGTGGGCCGACTGGTGGCAGCGCATGATCCTCAATCGCGAAGGCGACGACCACGCGCGCCTCCGCCGGCTGATGAACCCGGCCTTCTCCGGCCGGCTGATCACCGCGCTCGTGCCGCGCTTCCAGGAGCTTGCGAACGAGCTCATCGACGGCTTCTACGAGCGTGGGGAATGCGAGTTCGTCTCCGAGTTCGCCGAGCCTTATGCGACACGCGTCGTCAACCGTCTGCTCGGCATCCCCGAGAGCGAGTGGCCGCAGCTCGCTGAGTGGGCGGCCGACCTCGGGCTCGGGCTCTGTGTCGACGTGGCCGACCAGCTGCCCAAGATCGAGGCTGCGCTCGAGGGCTATTACGGCTACGCCGACATGCTGATCGCCGACCGGCGCGCCAATCCCAAGGACGACTTCGTCACTCACCTCGTCGAGGCCAGCGAGGACTCCGACCGGCTTTCCGACGAGGAGCTTCGCGACAACCTCGTGCTGCTCATCTTCGGCGGTATCGACACGACCCGCAACCAGCTCTCGCTCGCGCTCGACATGTTCATCCGGCACCCCGACCAGTGGCGTCTGCTCGCGGGGCGGCCCGACCTCAAGTCGGCAGCCGTGGAAGAGGTGATGCGTGTCCGGCCGACCGTGACCTGGGTCACGCGAGAGGCGACCGAGGACTTCGAGTTCCGGGGCCTCCAGATCGCCGCCGGCACCACGCTCCATCTCTTCTCCGAGTCCTCCGGCACCGATCCTTCGGCGGTCGGCGACAACCCCGGGTTCGACATCGCCGCCAACGGCCGCCCCAAGCACTTCGGGTTCGGCGGCGGCCGCCACTACTGCCTCGGGCACTTCATCGCGCGGGGCGACATGGGCGAGGCCCTCCACCTCCTGGCGAGGCGCCTGCCGGGCATCCGCCACGCGGGGGAGCCAACGTTCCTGCCGGACAGCGGCAACACCGGCCCGCTCGCCCTCCCCGTCGCCTGGGACCTGCGGCCGGCGTGAAGATCGTCCACGACACGTCCCGCTGCGGGCTGCACGGCCAGTGCGTCATCGCCGCGCCGAAGATCTTCCGCTTCGGCCCGACAGACGCCCTCGAGTTCGAGGCGGCACCCGGCGAGGGGCTGCGGACCGATGCCGAGGCCGCGGTCGACGTCTGCCCGGAGCGTGCGCTCTCGATCGTGGAGGACGACGACGCGGATGAGTGACGCCTCCGCGCTCGCGGTGCACCGCGAGCAGAACCTGATGGAGGCGACGGTAACCGCGATCGAGGAGCAGATCGCCGCCGCGGGCGTGGAGTTCCTCTACTACCAGTTCGTCTCGATCAACGGTCGTGTGCTGACCAAGGTCGCACCCGCCCGGCACCTGCGACGCAACCTCGCGTCCGGCGTCAACTTCCACGGCTCGGCCGTGGCCGATGTCGCCGTCGACCGGAGCGGCGAGATCTTCGCCGGCGGCGCCCAGGCCGAGGAGTTCACGGCTCTGCCCGACCCGGAGACCTTCCGCGTGCTGCCGTGGGAGAGGACGACGGGTCGTTTTCTCTGCCGCCTGTACCGCCGCGCCGACGCCGATCCGAACCCGGGTGCGTCGCTCCCCACCGATACGCGCGGCCTGTTGCGTCGCGCGCACGCCGTCTTCGAACAGGCTACCGGCTACGAGCTGCGCGCCGGCCTCGAGCCGGAGATGACCTGGGAGGGCGAGTCGATCGACGTCACGGCCCGCCCGGGTGTCTCGCCGGCCTATCACCTGGGGAGCCTGGAGAAGGTGCGTGAGATCTACCAGCGGGTGATCCGCTACGGGCAGGCGCTCGGCCTGGAGATGGTGGAGGGCGACTATGAGGACAACGGTCAGCTGGAGCTCAACTTCCACTTCGACCGTGCGGAAACGACGGCCGATCGCCTCGTCACGTACCGCCAGATCTGTGCGCGCGTCGCGACCGAGCTCGGCGTGACGGCCACGTTCATGCCGAAGCCGACGCTGGGCGTGATGGGCAACGGCTGCCATCACAACATCTCGCTGTGGCGGGACGGCACCAACGCTTTCTCCGAGCCCGGCCGGGAGGACCTGCACGTCTCCGCGGTGGCCCGGAAGGCGGTCGGCGGCCTCCTCACGCACTCGAGCGCGGGGATGGCGGTGTACGCGAGCACTGTCAACTCGTACAAGCGCTACTGGGACACTGGCCTCTTCGCGCCGTCCCGGGTCAACTGGGGCCTCGACAACCGCACGTGCACCGTGCGTGTGAGCGCGAACGGGAGGCTGGAGTTCAAGCTGCCGGACGCGATCGTCAACCCGTACCTCTCGCTGACGCTGGTGCTGGCGGCGATCGCGGACGGGCTGGGGCGTGACCTCGACCCGGGCGAGCCCGTCGCGCGCGGTGAGCTAGCCGCCGCAGCCAACGGGTTCGATCCGCTGCCGCTGACCCTGGGCGAGGCGATCGACCGCTTTGCCGCAAGCGCCGCCGCGGAGGCGCTCGGGCCTGAGCTCACCGGCCTCTATCTCGACTTCAAGCGGGACGAGTGGGCGCGGTACTGCAGCGCGATCACGGATTGGGAGCGGGAGATGTACCGCGAGTGGTTGCCGTGACCGTCGTCCCCGGCGTCCTCACGCTCGGCTGTGCCGACCTCGACGCGAAGCCGCTCTTCGGTCTGGCGGATGCGAACGGGCACCGCGAAGGGTACGAGCCGGCGGTCGCCGGCTTGGTGGCTGCGAAGCTCGGGCTGGAGCTGCGCTGGATCTTCCTGGCCTGGGCCGACTTCTATCCCGCGATCGAAGACGGACGGGTCGACGGCGTCTGGTGCGGCCAGGGCATCACGCCGGAGCGGCGCGCGCTGGCGGACTTCACCGCGCCCTACGCCGTGTTCGACGAGTCGCTCGTCGTGCGGGCCGACAACCCCGCCTCGTCGCCGGACGAGCTCGCCGGTCAGCGGATCGGCGCGATCGACGGCAGCACGAACATGAAGCTCGCGCGGACGTTTCCCGGCATCGAGCTCGTGGCGTTCCCCGGCACCGAGGACGTGTACGGCGACATGATCCGCGCCACCCGAGACGGCACGGTCGACGGGTTCGTCGACGACGACGTGGTGATGGTGCCCCTCGGCGAGGAGCCCGACCTGCGGCTCGCGTTCACGATTCCGACTCGCAACCGCTGGGGCGTAGCCGTGCGCAAGGGGAACGACGAGGTGCGCGAGGCACTCGAACGGGCGCTCGCGGCGGCGATCGAGGACGGCTCGGCACGGGCGGCCTGGGAGCTGTGGATGCCATGGCTGCCGTTCCCGCTGCCCGCGGGAGGGGAAACACCGGTGCCCGACTGACCGTCGGGCACCCTGCGCAGGCCTCTTCTGGAGCTTGGGAACCGGTGCTTACTGACAGTCAGACACCCTACGCAGGCCCACTCCCCGCGCGTAGGAACCGGTACTTGATCGACCGTCAGGAACCAGGCATCTCCGGCGTCTAGTCCTCCACCCACAACAGACACGGAGCGTCGCGCCGGACGCGGCGCTTGATCCGGCCGTAGGAGAACCGGCCGAGCCGGTTCCGCTCGGGACCCAGCACGAGCAGCCCGACGGCGAAGTCGCGGCACACCTCGAGCGCTGCCTGCACGGGCTTCGGATTGTGGAAGCCCACGAGCCTGACTCGAACCCCGCGTGCCTGGGCTTCCCGCGCGACGACCCGCGCATGCTCGCGGTTGTCCTGTTCGGCCCACTGCCGCGCGGCGTGCGCGACGTACGACGGCGCGATACTCATGGCGTCGCAGACGACGAGCTCTGCTCGCGTCTCGGCCGCTGCATCGATGGCGACCGAGATTGCTGCCTTGGAGAACGGGACGTTGAAGGTGAGGAGCATCACCGGCCGCACCTCCGTTTCCGCCGGGGCCGCGGCGGGAGTACGAAGGCGGTCGATGGTGCCGGCGGTCATTCCTCAGCCGGTGTCTTGTCCGCCTTCAGCCGCCAGGTCGGAAGCTCACCTGTACCGCGAAAGACGCGTGAGCGGAAGAAGGGCCCGACGATGCGAAACCAGATGACCCCGGCGAGAGGCAGCCCGAGCGCGAGCCCTTTGAGGCCGAAGAGAACGGTGGCGATCACCGCCGTGGCCGCCACCACGACCGTCCCGAGCGTCGTGTAGAGCCGCATCCGGAGCTGTGCGCGATACACGCCGCCGAGACGCTCCTGCGAGAGAGTCGCCGTCTCGAAGTGTCGGCCGCAGACACACGTCACCGGGGCACCCATCGTCGTCGAGTGCTTCTCGCCGCACTCACAGGTGAGGGTGATGGGAACGGCCACCTGTTCAGTGTACGGCCGGGGCCCGCATCGCTGCGGGCCCCGGCTGCTGGAGGATGGTGCTGTGTCAGACCGTAGCGGCGGCCGCGTCGATCGCTTCCTGCGAGGGCTGTTCGTCACTGACCGGCTCGCGCAGGCGCACCGGCTTGCCGTGCTGGCGCTGGGCGATCACGTAGCCGAGCACACCGACGCCGAGGGAGCCGAAGGCGACGCCCAGCATCTCGGGGAGCTTCGCGAGCGCATCCGTGAAGCCCGAGTCCCAGAGATAGCCGGTGTACTTGATCTTCCACAGGCCGAACACGATGAACGCCGCATTGGCGAGCGCGAGGAACCCGGCCGCCCACATCCACGCGCGGTGAAGCCTGATCGGCCGTGGCCAGTTGGGCCGGTCCTTGCGCAGCCACAGCACCCCGGTCAGTGCGAGCACATGCGAGAGGATGTAGCCGAGGTTCCCTGCCGCCAGGATGAAGAAGATGTTCCCGAAGTACATGAGCAGGAACACGTTGAGCAGCAGGTCGACGGTCATCGCGCGCGCCGGGACGTGGTGTCTGTTCAGCACGCCGAGCTGCTTGACCGTCATGCCTTCCCCGGAGAGCGCGTAGAGCGCCCGCGACCCGTCCATGGTGGCGGTGTTCATCGAGAGCAGGAGACCTGCGCAGAGACACACCGTGAGGAACGCCCCGAAGCCGTTGCCGGCGATCGCGTGTAACACATCGACGAGGTAGACCACCCCGCTCGCATCGCCCGCGATACCGGTGCCTGCCGCGTCCTCGGTGGCAAAGGTGCCGTAGCCGATGGTGCCGATGACGGCGATCGGCAGCAGGACCGCCAGCAACACGTTGAACATGCCCGTGACGGCGAGCGCCTTCCGGGTGTCGTTCTTCGTGTCCTTGTACTCCGGAGCGAAGGTCGCGGCCGCTTCGGGGCCGTAGGTCGACCAGCCGATGATGTAGAGCCACACCATCATCAGCGCGAACTTGTCGAAGCCGCCGCCGGAGTCGCCGTATCCCTGTGCCGTGGCCCCGAGGATGCCCGGGTCGGTGGCGATCTCGTGCGTCGAGAAGTCACCGGTCAGGAACGCGCCGATCGCGATGAAGGCGACGGGTAGCAGCATCAGCGCACCGACGACGTACGAGAACCACACAGCCGGCCGCATGCCGCGGACGTTGAACACGTAGCAGAGGGCGATACAGCCCAGGCCGATCAGCATGGGCCAGGTGATCGGGTTGAGCAGGATGGGCGCATCCCAGCTCTTTGTCGCGAAGTAGCCGTCCGACGCCGCGAACTCCTTGATGAGCAGACTGCCGATGAACGAGCCGTAGATCGCGAGCACGCTCGACCAGGCGAACCAGTACCCGAAGACGGCGATCGGGCCGGCGAGTGAGAACCGGCTCTTCCAACCCTCACGAGCGTAGACGGAGAGGCCGCCCGGCTTGTCCGGGAACATCGCCGCCGGCTCGGCGTAGATGTACGCCTGCACAGCGCCGATCACCGCCGAGATCACCCAGAGGATCGACGCCCACAGACCGCCCAGGGCAAGCACGGAGAACGCGAGTCCCACGAGCAGGAACCCCGGGTTGGCGAGCCCGATCACGAGCCCGTCGTACCAGCGCATCGTCTTCAGGAGACGACGTTCGTCAACCGCTACTTCCGCCATGATCCTCCTCCACGCTTCGCCAACGTTGCCCAGCCTGAACGCGCCGACCCTACAACGGTCTCCGGACGAATGCAATGGGCGCACCCGACTTCGCCACTCCCGCCATCCTCGATAGCCGCGCTATGCTCCCGCCCCATGGCGAACGGTCGTTACGACTTCGTGATCGTCGGCGCGGGCGCCGCCGGATGCGTACTCGCCTACCGGCTAAGCGAGGATCCGGCCGTGCGCGTGCTGGTCGTCGAGGCGGGCCGGCCCGACCCGCCGTGGGATGTCTACGTGCACATGCCGGCCGCCCTCTCCTTCCCCATCGGCAACAAGCGCTACGACTGGATGTACGAGTCCGAGCCCGAGCCGCACATGAACGGGCGGCGCGTGTACCACGCGCGGGGCAAGCTGTTCGGCGGCTCGAGCGCGATCAACGGCATGATCTTCCAGCGCGGTAACCCGCTCGACTACGAGAAGTGGGCGGCCGAGCCGGGTCTCGAGCTCTGGGACTACGAGCACAACCTCCCGTACTTCAAGCGCAGCGAGACGTGCCTGTCGGGCGCGGACGACTTCCGCGGCGGGAGCGGGCCGCTCCAGCTCGAGCGTGGGCCGGCGTCGACGCCTCTTTTTCACGCGTGGTTCGCGGCGGGCCAGCAGGCCGGATATCCGCTGACGAAGGATGTCAACGGCTACCGGCAGGAGGGATTCGGCCCGTTCGACAAGAACATCCTGCGCGGCCGGCGGATGACTGCAGCCCACGCGTATCTACGGCCCGCGATGCGACGCCCGAACGTCGACGTGATGCACCACGCCCTCGCCTCGCGTGTGCTGTTCGAAGGGACGAGGGCGGTCGGAGTCGAAGTGTTGCGGGGCGGAAACCGCGAGAGGATCGACGCGGGACATGTCGTGCTCAGCGGCGGTGCCTTCAACTCACCGCAGCTGCTGCAGCTCTCAGGCGTGGGTGACCCGCAGCTTTTGCGCTCGGTCGGCGTGGACGTCGTGCACGAGCTACCGGGGGTGGGGACGAACATGCAGGACCATCTCGAGGTGTACGTGCAGCACTCGTGCACGAAGCCGGTGTCGATGCAGCCGGCGTTGAAGAAGTGGCGAAAGCCCGAGATCGGGTTCCGCTGGCTCTTTCTGCGCAGCGGCCCAGGCGCCACGAACCACTTCGAGGCCGGCGCGTTCTGCCGCTCCAATGACCAGGTCGCGTATCCGAACCTGATGTTCCACTTCCTGCCGCTCGCGATCCGCTACGACGGCACCCAGCCAACCGGCGGCCACGGATACCAGGTGCACATCGGGCCGATGAACTCCGACGCGCGCGGCACCGTCCGCATCACGACCACGGACGCGACGGTGAAGCCCGCGATCCAGTTCAACTACCTCTCGACCGAGCAGGACAAGAAGGAGTGGGTGGAGGCGATCCGCGTCGCGCGCAACATCCTCTCGCAACCGGCCTTCGCCGAATTCGACGGTGGCGAGGTCTCCCCCGGCGAGGAGGTCGAAAGCGACGAGCAGATCCTGGACTGGGTGCGCCGCGACGGCGAGACCGCGCTCCACCCGTCGTGCACCTGCGCGATGGGCACCGGCGAGCGGGCGGTCGTCGACCCGGCGACGATGGGCGTGCGTGGCCTCGACGGAGTGTCCGTGGCCGACGCGTCGGTGTTCCCGTTGATCACCAACGCCAATCTCTACGCACCGACCACGATGGTCGCCGAAAAGGCCGCCGACCTCATCCTCGGCAAGACCCCACTGCCGGCGGAGCCGGTGCCGTTCTACCGGCATGGATCAGGAATGCCTCTGTAGGACGACAGTGCCAAGGGTCTGACCCCATGAGAGCCGGCCCCTCCATCACGCCGGGCCTCGGGGTCAGACCCTGCTTGTACGCCTTGTACGCCCTGCACCGCCTCTCGACCTGACGCAACATTCACGACGGGCTCTGCCCCCGAGGGGTCAGCCCCCTGGCCTGGCGGACTGGCGTTTGAACCCGAGCGCTTCCGACAGCAGCCGGGCCTCGTGGAGCAGCACCCCGCGGGCCGCCTCGCGCGCCGCCTTCCCGAACCTCGCGGACGGCCCCTGGACGCCGAGGATCGCCGCCAGCTCGCCGCGCTGCCCGAAGACCGGCACGGCGATCGCATCCAGATCGGGCTCACGCTCGCCGCGCGCCTCCGCGAAGCCCTGCGCCCGGACCGCATCGACGGCCGAGAGCAGCGCGCCGGGGTCGGTGATCGTGCGCTCCGTGTACTGCCGCAGCGTCCCACGTGGCAGTCCGCCGCCGCCAAAGGCCAGCAGGATCTTTCCCACTGCCGTCGCGTGCCTGACGCTCGGCCTGCCGACCCGTGCCACGCTCGCCACAGCTTGCGAGCTCTGGACGAAATCGATCGTGACCGCGTCCTCCTCGCCGGGTACCGAGAGTGTGGCAGTCTCCCCCGTCGCCTCGCCCAACGTCTGCAGCCGTGGTCTCGCCAGCGCGCGCAGGTCGACACCGCCGAGCGCCGCCTGGCCGAGCTCGGCCAGGCGCAGGCCCAGTCGGTAGCGGCCGCTGTCGGCGCTCCTGGCCACGAGCCCGCCTGCTTCCAATGTCGCGAGCAGCCGTGAGACCGAGCTCGGATGCACACCGATGCGACGCGCCAGATCGTTCGTGCCGACCTCACCCGCCTCCGCGAGCGCATCGAGCGCGGCGATCGCGCGCTCCACCGCCTCGACTGTGCGGGCGCCTGGACGGGTCTCGAGAGCCATGCTACGCTCAGTATTGCAACAGAGTTGCCCCTAGGGCAACTAACATCCGACATCCGTCTCAGGAGGCACGCTCGCGATGAGCCTTCCCGCGTCCGCCCAGTACGTCGTCATCGGCGCAGGCATGCACGGCCTGTCCACGGCGCTTCATCTCAGCCAGGAGCTTCGGAGCCGCGGCACGGGATCGGGCGCCGACGTGATCGTCCTCGACAAGTCGACGCCGGGCGCCGGCGCCACCGGTATCGCGTGTGGCGTGGTGCGGAACAACTACTTCCAGCCAGCGATGAGCGAGCTGATGCAGGCCTGCGTCGAGGTGTGGGAATCGGACCCCGCTGCCTACCACTACAACGCGGTCGGCTACATCGCGCTCGGCCCGGCCGTCCAGGAATCCGACCTCGTGTCCGTCTACGAGCGGCACGAGCGGATCGGCTACCGCTCGGAGCTGATCGTGGGCGAGGCAGAGGTGGACGCGCACATGAAGGGGTTGTTCCCGGACTGGCGTGCCAAGGGCGTCACGGTCTGCCTGCACGAGCACCAGGGCGGCTTCGCCTTCAACCTGGAGTCCGTCGCCGGATTGCGGGACAAGTGTCTGGAGGCGGGAGTCGCGATTCACTCGCACACCGCGGTGACGGGCTTCCGCTCCGCGGCGGACGGCACCGTGACCCACGTGGAGACCGACAGGGGCGACGTCACGGTCGGTGAGCAGGTCGTGATCGCCCCCGGCCCGTGGGCACAGAAGTTCTGGCGCATGCTGGGCCTTCCCGACATGATCGACATCCGGCAGCCGAGCGGCGAGATCGCGCACGACGTCCGCATGTGGACGTACTGGAACCTGCAGGAGGGCGAGATCACGGTCGACCCGTTGATGTTCGCCAAGGCCGACGGTGGCGCCCCGCCCGTGATCCACCTCGACACGGACGCTCCGCTCCACACCGACGACGGCGACCTCGTCACCGACGAGCTCTGGGGCATCTACTACAAGCGGGATCGCCACGGCGTGCAGGGCGGCGCCTCGCCTCTGACCGTGGACGGTGAGATCGACCTCGATCCCTACCCGGCTACGACCAACGTCGACCCCAGCTTCGCCGACATGTGGTGTGCCGCCCTCTCCCATGCGATGGGCCGCTTCGAGGGCTGCCGCGCGCTCTACAAGAACGCGCGCTCGGGCGGTGTCGGGTCGTTCACGGCCGACAACTTCCCGGTCTTCGACTACCTGCGGCCGAACGTCTACGGCGTTCTGGACTCCAATCACGGCTACAAGATGATCGGTGTCGGTCGCGAGGTTGCGAAGGTGATGCTCGGCGACCACTCGAGCCTGCTGTACCCGTTCCGCTTCGAGCGCTTCGCAACCGGCGACCTGCACCCCGTCTCCAACTCGCCGTACCCCTGGAGTTAAGAGCCACCACCACCACCTGGGGTCTGTCCCCGTGCCCAACGCGCCGGGGACGTCCTCGGACGCGAGAGGGGACTGACCGCGCAAGGTGGGCAGCCCAAGCGGCCGGTTCAAGGCAAAGGCCGAGACCTGCTCCCGAGCCTGCCCGCAAGGGCAGCGCGGCTTGCGCCGAAGCCGCGCCTCCCGCAGGATAGGCGGGTGCTCATCTTCGTCCTGCTCGGGTTCGTCCCGCTGCCGCTGGCGCTGGCGCTTGCGCTGGCGCTCTTCCTGACGGTTGTCGAGCTCCGCCAACTCCGCGCGAACTACCTGTGGTGGATCTGGTGGCTCCTGCTCGTGTTCATGACCCATTTCGTCGGCTACCTGATCCTGCGTGTCTACGTCTTCACCACCCGCCGCCGAGCCCAGCCGCAGTCTTAAGGACCGCTGGCCGGTGCGGCTCGGCGCGCTGGCCGTCGTCCTGCTCCTGGCGCTCGCCGTCTCGAAGGGCTGTGCCTCGGAGGGCCGGAACATCTCGAGCGAGCGGGCGATGGAGGTGGCGCGCGCGTCGATCACGTTCACCCCCGACCGCACACAGGTGCGATTCGTGCAGCAGGGCATACCACCGCGCCCGCTCTGGGCTGTGTCGCTGTACACGACGAAGGCCGGCCGCCCCGACCGCGTGGTGGTCGTCCTGGTCGACGCGGACACTGGGAAGATCGTGCGTTCGACCCGTTGACGTTTCGGAAACGGTGTGGGATAGTCGCAATCTCTATGCGGCACATCACGGTTGACGGGATGCCCGGCCACGCCCGGCGCGCAGGCGGCGTCTGTCAGGCCGTTCCCCAACGAATCGCCGTCCGGGAGGCAGGGACATGATCGGGTCGGTTCTCTGGCCCCTCGCGCAGAGCGTCGAGGACCAGCTGAAGGAACTGCAGGACATGGTGAAGCTCGACAGCCTCGTGCTGGCCGAGCAGTTCTACTTCTACACGGTCGTCGTGATGTGGCTGATCCATGTCGGCTTCATGGCCTACGAGGCTGGTGTCGCGCGTCGCAAGAACCTGATGTCGACGGCGATGAAGAACATCCTCACGATCGCGGTCGTCACGCCCACCTTCTACTACTTCGGCTGGTACATCTACGGCTGCTTCGAAGAGGGTTGGCCGAAGAGCGGGCATGCGAGCCCCGACGCGTTCGAAGGATACTGCGGGTTGACCGCGCCCTGGTCGGCGGGTCTCGGGCCGAACCTGCAGGATCACACCTCGCTCGTCTTCTTCCTGGCCTTCCTCCTCTTCTCGTGGACGACAGCGTCGATCATGTCCGGCGCGGTGATCGAGCGCATCAGGCTCTCCGCCTATCTCCTGCTCTCTGTCGTGCTCGGCTCGGGCGTGTGGATCATGGATGCAGCCTGGGGCTGGAGCTACGGCGGCTGGCTGACCACGCGGTTCGGCTTCCACGACGCGATCGCCTCGCTCGTCGTTCACGGTGTCGCGGGCGCGTTCACGTTGGGTGTCCTGCTCAACCTGGGCCCCCGCATCGGGAAGTACGACATCGCCGGCCGGGCGCGCGCCTTCAGACCCCATAACACCCACATGACGTTGATGGGGCTGATGCTCATCTTCACCGGGTTCTACGGGTTCTATGCGGCCTGCCTGCTGATCACGTCGTCGTCGTTCCCCGGCTGGCTCAACATCTACGGCTCGTACACCACGCTCGGTGCAATCGCGATGGTGATCACGGTCGGCTTCGCCGGCGGCTTCACCGGAGGCTGGTTCGCGTCGAAGGGCGATCCCTTCTGGACGCTGTCCGGCGGTCTGGCAGGAGTGATCTCGGTCTCGGCGGGCGCCGACGTCTATCACCCGTCGCTCGCGTATCTGCTCTCGATCTCGGGCGGCATGGTGGCGGTGTGGGTCGGCACGTGGATCGAGAAGAAGCTTCGCATCGACGACGCCGTCGGCGCGGTCGCCGTGCACGGCGTCTGCGGCTTTTACGGGGTGCTGCTCGTCGGGATCTTCGCGGGTGGCTACCCGACCGGCATCAACAACATCGAATCCTCATTCGGCGGGCAGCTGATGGGCATGATGGCGTTCCTGCCGCTCGCGTTCCTGCCCGGTTACGTGTGCAGCTGGGCGCTGAAGAAGATGAATCTGCTGCGCGTCCCGCCCGAGGTGGAGATCGAGGGCCTCGACCTGGCCGAGTTCCAGCAGGACTTCTACCCCGAGTTCGAGCGCGTGCCCGAGGTGATCGTCACGCCGGACGGCGAGGAGATCGACGCGGCCGAGATCCTGCTCGAGGGGTACCGTCAGGCCGTAGCTTCCACGAAGGCCGGAGTCTAAGGAGGAACCATGTTCGACGCATCCCCGTTCGACAAGTGGAGTACCGACATCACGACGTTCTGGACGTTCGGCAACGAAGGTTCGACCGGCACGTGGATCTTCACCATTCTCGGGATGATCGTGACCGCGATCTCGCTCGTGGGGTTCGTGATGCTGGAGAAGAAGAAGCTCGACGAGCAGGCCGCCTCGCTGCGGGTCTCGCTCGGGGAAGGCTAGGAACAACGATGAGCAACAAACAGATCGACTTCCCACGGCAGCAGAAAGAGGACGCGCGTGTTGCGCCGTTCATGCTCGCGCTCTCCGTCATCTGCGCCGTGATCGTGATCGTGATCCTGCTCACCGACGCCAAGGGGCCGTTCATCGGTCCCTGGGGGTAGTCTCTCGGAGTCGTGGCGAGGCTGTATCTCCATTGCTCCGTCTGCAGCCGCAAGCAAGCGGACGGGCTGCTGTCCGGTTCCCGGTGGGGGCGCCTCGATGTCCCCACCGGCTCCGCCATCGACCATCCAGCGTTGAGCGGAACCTCGCTCCGCGCCTGCCCGACCTGCGTGGAGCGACATCCGGATTGGCGGGAGTCGCTGCTTCAGTCGCTGGGCCTTCCGGCTCAGTAGTTCACCCGCATCCGAGTCGGCGCAGTACCGATGTCCGGTCGGCGCCCGGTGGTGATGCTCCGGCAAATCGTCCTGGGAGGTCGCATTGAAGCTGATCGTGGTGGGGGTCGACGGATCGCCTGTCTCGTGGCGCGCGCTCGATCGCGCGGCGGAGCTGGCGAAGCTCGCGGGTAGCAAGCTCGTGGTGACCAGCTCCGTGCCGGTGCTGATCGGTGAGCCGTTCACCGGCGAGCCGGGCGAGGAGCTGACGGAGGCCCGACAGCGGTTGCAGGCGCACGGCCTCGACGCCGAGCTCGTGGAGGCGATCGGCGACCCCGCAGAGGTGATCGCGGCGCTCGCCGAGCGCCGGGATGCCGACCTGATCGTGGTCGGCACCCGCGAACCGAGCCTGGTCGAGCGGCTGATCGGCGGCAGCGTCAGCGAGAGCGTGCAACGCAAAGCCAATCGGGACGTGCTGATCGTCCACTAGAAGGAGGTAGGAGATGAAGACCATCGTCCTCGGATACGACAAGACCGACGCCGCTGACAGGGCGCTCGAGCGGACGGTTGCGCTCGCCAAGGCATTCGGCAGCCGGGTCGTCGTCACGAGCGTCGCGCCGGTGCTTGTTCCTGCCGGGCGCGGCATCGGACCCATCGACCCGGTCGACTCGCCCGACATGCACGCGGAGGAGCTTGCGCACGCCCGCCAGAAGCTGGAGGCGGCAGGGCTCACGGCAACCTACGTGAACGCACTCGGCGATCCCGCCGGCACGATCGTCGAGGTGGCCGACCAGGAAGACGCCGATCTGATCGTCGTGGGGACCCGCGAGCCTGGCCTGCTCGATCGTCTGATCGGCGGCTCCGTTTCAGCCTCGGTCAGCCGGCAGGCTCATCGCGACGTGCTGATCGTGCACTGAGCTGACACTGCAACAGGATGCGTAGGAGACCGGCCGGCCGCAAGGCCGGCCGGTTCTCGTTTTCTGGCCACACGTCCCCGGTCGCGCTACATCGGCGGTGCGCTGCTCGTCGGCGGTTGGTATTGCTTTCGCACCTCCGCCCCTGGCATCCGTAGTTCCCCGTGGACTGATCAGTGCTTCCCGGCGGGATCTCGCTCCGTAATCCGGATGGCAGGGCGTCCAGCTCGGAGGACGATGCGGCGGTCTAGATCTCAAACGGGAGGAGAAGCGATGAGTTCTCGCAGAACACTCGAGATCGGCGGCATCGTCGCCGGACTGATCCTGGTCGCGTTCGGGATCGCCGCCCTGTTCATGGGCATCAACGGGCGGAACACGGTGCGCGACAGCATCAAGGCCGAGGGGATCGTCTTCGCCTCGGTCGATGACCCCGCCGTCGCCAAGTACGCCGAGAAGTGGGCCGACGAGGCCGTCCTCACGGGCGACCAGGCACGGGCGTTCGCAAAGGTGATGCGCGAGCACACGCTCGAGTCGACCGACGGTCTCACGTATGCGCAGATGGGCCGCTTCCTGGCGGCCTCGAATCCCGACGACCCGAAGGGGACGAGCGACGAGGCCGCGGCACTCAAGGACGAGAGCGGCAAACCCGTCGCCAACGCGGCGCGCAACACCTGGGTGACCGAGACGGCGCTCACGACGGCGCTGAACATGAGCTACATGGCAGAGCAGCTCTCGATCTTCGGCATCGTCGTCGGTGTGGCACTGCTCCTCGCCGGGATCGGCTTCCTGATCCTCGCCTGGACGGTGCTCGGTGGAGGACTGAAGAAGGCAGCGGTACAGCCAGCGCAGGCAATGGAGCCGGCAACCGGCCACTGATCGCTCCGACCTCCCGGAGCAGGCCGGAGGGCGGCGCAAGCCGCCCTCCGGCGTTGAAGGCGTCAGGCGGGCAAGCGGGAGGAGGCCGGCAGGCCCCTCAGGGGGCTCGCCGGGGCCGTTCCCAGGTCCCGCTGACGCTGCATCACGAACACCCTGCGAAGGTCACCGCCGTCTCCGGCGCCGTATCGCCTTCTCCCCCTCCACGACCGCGAGCACGAGGGGCGGCCAGACGAGCAGGCTCAGCCAGTGCCAGGGACCGAGCGGCTCCATGTGGAACGCGTCCCGGAGGCCGGGGGTCTCGGTGAGGAGGGCCAGCAGGGCGATCTCGACAGCGATCCCGACGAGCAGCAACCGGTTCGAGAAGATGCCGACGGAGAAGGACGACACACGGGTCGTGCGGAGTCCCAGGCCGGCACCCACCTGCGCGGCGACGATGCCGGCGTACGCCATCGCGGTCGCCTGGACGTAGACCGTGCCCGAGTCGGGCAGCGGCTCGAACGGACGCCATCCTGCGAGCAGGAACGAGACGAAGAAGCCCGTCAGCGCCGCAAGCCCCTCCAGCGGACCGACGATCGCGAACACACGGCGAAGCAGAGTCCTGTCGAGCAGCCGCTCACCGAGGCGGCGCGGCGGGCGCTGCATCGTCCCCGCCTCGGGCCGCTCGGTGCCGAGCGCGATGGCAGGCAGCATGTCGGTGCCGAGGTCGACCGCCAGCACCTGCATCACCGTCAGCGGTAGCGGCACGGCGCCGAGCATCACGCCCCACGCGACGAAGGGGACGAGCTCCCCGACGTTCGAGCAGAAGTGATATGTCGTGAAGCGCCGGAGGTTGTCGAAAACCGCTCTCCCCTCCTCGATCGCGTCGACGATCGTCGCAAAGTTGTCGTCGAGCAGGATCATCGTGGCTGCTTCACGCGCGACGTCCGTGCCGCGCTGCCCCATGGCGATCCCGATGTCTGCTTCCTTGAGGGCCGGCGCGTCGTTGACGCCGTCGCCGGTCATCGCAACCACCTCGCCCTGCGCGCGCAGCAGGCGAGCGATACGGAGCTTCTCCTCCGGGTCGACCCTGGCGAAGATGACGTCGGTCTCGGAGAGACGCGCCGCGAGCTCACTGTCGTCGAAGCTCGCCACCTCGGTCCCGGAGACGATCCTGGTCGGGCCCTCGACAAGGCCGATACGCCTGGCGATCGCCTCGGCGGTGAGCCCGCTGTCGCCCGTGACCATGATCGCCCGGATCCCCGCGGTCCGGCAACGCGCAAGCGCGTCTCGCACCTCGGGACGGGGCGGGTCGAGCATGCCGACCAGGCCAAGGAACTCGAGCTGGTCTTCGAGCGCGTCGGTGATCTCCGTCCCTGCAGAAACGCTCCGGCGGGCAAGTGCCAGCACGCGCAGCGCGTCGCGCTCGAGCTCGGCCGCAGCGGCGAGCGCCCCCGCGCGCTCCTCCTCCCCGAGCATCGAGCGGCGCACGATCTCGTCGGCGGATCCCTTCGTGTAGACCACCCAACCGTCGGCCACGACGTGCACTGTCGACATTCGGCGGCGAGCGGAGTCGAAGGGCAGCTCCCCCACGCGAGGAGTCAGCGCCGCCTCGGTCTCGTGTCGAAGACCGCCCTTCTCGGCGAGGACGACGAGCGCACCCTCGGTGGGGTCGCCGATCACCGCCCAGCCGCCTGGAGCCGGAACGAGCCTGCTGTCGTTGCAGAGCAGGCCCGCGCGGAGCACATCTGCCAGCGCGCCGGGCTCGACGACCATGCCGTCACGCCGGAAGCGGCCGTGCGGGTCGTACCCCTCGCCTTCGACCGTGTACGCGTGATCGGATGTCCACACGCGCTGAACCGTCATCTGGTTCTCGGTGAGAGTGCCGGTCTTGTCGGTGCAGATGACCGTGGTCTCTCCGAGTGTCTCGACCGCCGAAAGCCGGCGCACGAGCGCGTTTCTGCCGGCCATCCGCTGAGTGGCGAGCGCGAGTGCAAGTGTCACGGTCGGTAGCAGCCCTTCGGGGACAAGGGCCACCATCACCCCAATTGCGAAGACGAACCGGTCCTGCAATTCGATACCGAGCGCGGTGGCAACGGCAAAGAAGGCGACGCCGACCGCGACGGCCAGCATCGCCACGAAGCGCGTCACGTGCCGGAGCTCCCGCTCCAGCGGGCTGTCGCCGCGCGGCAGAGCCTGGGTGAGCGCCGCGATCCGCCCGAACTTCGTCGCCATGCCGGTCGCGGTCACGACCGCCTCCGCGCTGCCCGTGACCACATGGGTGCCGGCGAAGACCAGCTCCACGGGCTCGACCGGCCGCGATTCTCCGGTCAGCACCGAGTTGTCCACCCTGAGCCGTGCGCGCTCGACGAGCTCCGCGTCGGCAGGGACGCGGTCGCCTGCGCGCAGGACGAGCAGGTCGCCGACGACGATCTCGGCTGCCGGGACCTCGACGAGGGCACCGTCGCGCCGAACCCCGGCGGCCTGCGGGAGCAGGCCGCGTAGCGCCTCGGTGGCCCGTTCCGCCCGGAACTCCTGGAAGAAGGCGAAGACGGCGTTGACGAGAATGACCGCCACGATCGCCGCCGACAGCTGTGGCAGGTCGCCGAGCCAGGCGAGCGCCGCTCCCGCCCAAAGCAGCAACGCGAAGAAGTGCGTCATCTGCGCGGCCAGGCGCCGCAGGTGCCGCGGTCGATCGGTCGCGCTGATCACGTTCGGCCCGTCACGGGCCAGGCGCGCCGCCGCCTCGACGGCACTCAGGCCGGAGCGTGCGGGCTGGTTCACCGCAGTGGCGGCCGACGCCGCCGGAAGGCTTTCTGCAACTCGAACGCAACCAGTGGCAGAAGGGCCAGCCCGAGGCAGAGCCCCACCTCGTCCGCTGTGATCCGCGCGCCACCGATGACCGAGCGTCCAGGAGCCGTGAATACGGCGAGCGCGACGATGACCGCCGAGAGCGCCACACCGGACAGCAGATAGGGATTGACCGGCAGCCGCCAGGCGGCGTGCGTGAACGAGCGGCACCCGAAGACGAGCGCGAGCTCGGCCAGGGCAAGCGTCATGAAGGCCATCGTCTGCCCACGCGCGGCATCACCTTCCCGCCCTGCGAGGAAAGCGATCAGCGTCACGCCGGCGACCAGCAGCCCGATCCCACCGAGGATTGCCAGTTGCCGACGCTCGAGCAGCGCTCCGCCCCGTCGCGGTCGTGCGGTCAGCTGCTCCGGCAGGATGGGATCGCGGGCGAGGGCGACGGCGGGCAGCCCGTCGGTGAGCACGTTCACGAGCAGCACCTGGACCACCGTCAACGGCGCACCGAGACCGGCGGCGATCGCCACGGTGAACACGGCCACCTCGGCCAGGTTGGCGGAGAGCAGAAACGCAACGAACTTCCGGATGTTGGCGCCGATCCGCCGTCCCTCCTCGAGCGCGGCCACCAGCGTCGAGAAGTCATCGTCGGTGAGCACGATGTCGGCCGCCTCGCGCGCGGTCTCGGTCCCTGACCTGCCCATGGCGATGCCGACGTCGGAGGTGCGCAGCGCCGGCGCATCGTTGACGCCGTCACCGGTGACGACCACGACGCCTCCGTCCTGCTGATAGCGCCGGACGATCTCCAGCTTCTCTGCAGGCGAGACGCGTGCGTGAACCTCGTCCGAACGAAGGCCGACCGCGCGGCCGATCGTATGGGCGGTTCGGGGATGGTCGCCGGTGATCATCACGACCTCGACCCCGGCCCGCTTCGCCTCCGCGACCGCACCCGGCGCCGTGGCGCGCAGCGGATCGTGGAGCGCAACCAGGCCGGCGAGTCGAAGCGGCGATGCCTGGTCGTCCCACCGAGGCGCCGCATCGTCGATGCCCTCACGCACCCCGACCGCGAGTACCCGAAGCCCCTCCTCCGCCCATGCGGCGGCCGCCTCGAGGAGCCCCGCTTCCGGGCCCGGCGAGGCGAGATCGAACAGCCGCTCGGGCGCCCCCTTCACGTACGCACGACTGCCGTCGGCCTCCCCGTAGACGACGGTCATCATCCGGTGCTCCGGATCGAAGGGGATCTCATGGCGAAGCCGGCAACCCGTGTAGGCATCGGCCGCCGTCAGCCCTCGGTCGAGGGCGCCGAGCAGGATCGCGCGTTCCAGCGGATCGATTGTGCGGTCCTCGGTCGCCGCCGGCTCGGCGAGGTCGGGGCTCGAAGCACGGAGCGCAGCAACCAGAAGAGCGCCTTCGGCCACCCCGTCTGCGGGGCGCAGCGCTGCCAACCGCAGGCTGTTCTCCGTGAGCGTCCCCGTCTTGTCGGTGCAGATAACCGTGGCCTCGCCGATCGTCTCGATCGCGGAGAGGCGCCGCACGATCGCGCCACGCCGCGCCATCGCACGCGCCCCGAGTGCCAGGGCGACCGTGATCGTTGCGGGTAGGCCCTCGGGCACGGCGGCCACCGCGACCGCAACGCCGACGAGAAACGCGTCGTGAAGCGTTTCCCCGCGCGCAAGCATGAGCGCGGCGAGTGCCAGCGTGACGACCAGGCCGAGAGCCGCCAGCCAGCGCGAGAGCGCCGAGAGACGCACCTGCAACGGTGTCTTCGGGCTCCGCGCATGGGCGACCAGGGCCGAGATGAGCCCCAGCTCCGTGGTCTGTCCCGTGGCCGTGACCACGACCCGGGCGCGCCCGCGCGTGACGGATGTGCCGGCGAAGACCATCGAGACGCGGTCGCCGAGTGCCGCTTCCTCGGCTACCGGCTCCGGGAACTTCGTCACGGGCAAAGACTCGCCGGTCAGCGCCGACTCGTCCGTCATCACTCCACGCGCTTCGACGATGCGCCCGTCGGCCACGACCCGCGACCCCTCACGGACGACGAGGATGTCGCCGGGCACCACCTCGCGCGCGGGAATCTCGCGCACCGATCCGTCCCGCACGACTTCTGCCGCCGGGGCGAGCCGCTCGCGCAACTCGCGGACGGCCCGTTCGGCTCCGAGCTCGTGCAGAAAGCCGATCGCCGCATTCACGACGAGGATGCACATGATCACGACGGCCTCGATCCCGTCGCCGATCACGGTCGCCACCACGACGGCAAGTGCCAGCAACGCGACGATCGGATCGGCAAACTGGCGGAGGGCGATCGCGAGGAGATCGGGCGGAGGAGTCGCCTCGAGCTCGTTGGGGCCGGCGGCGAGCAGCCTGCGTGCCGCTTCAGGGGTGGTAAGACCCGCCTCGGAGTCCGAGTCCACCGCGCGGATCACCTCGGACACAGGCTGCGCGTGCGGTGCGGCCATCGGCTCCACGATAGGCCGACCCGCGGGCGACCGGATTGGTGGTTTCCCGCAGGCGATCCGCCTGCGCACGGATGCCGAGGCGGCTGGGGTACGCGATGGTTCGGGCATGACCCAGATCTCTCACCAGGCGAATCCCGATGTCCTCGCCGCTCTCGCGATCGACGATCCTCTCGGAGTGGCGACGTTGACGCTCGCGTTCGCCGACAGGGTAGTTCCAGGGCGTCCCGCGGTCCACCGGGTCGAGACCGAGCTCAGGCGATTGGGGGCGCTTCCCGGCGTCGATCGAGCACAGATCCAGATGTCGCTCTCGACGCTGGAAAGGCTGCTGCCGGCCGAGCCGCCGCCTGAAGGAGCCCGCGGCCTCGTCGTCTTCGTCGGTCTCGCGACCGGAGCCACCGTGACGACCGAGCTGCAGGTCCCGGTGCCGACCGACCTCGTGACGGGGCGCCACGCGAACGTTCGTCCGCTGCTTCGTGCTCTGGAGGTCGCCCAGCCTGTCGGAGTCGCTCGCCTCTCACATGAGGGTGTGCAGCTCCTCGAGCAAGCAGGCGGTGTGCTCACCGAGCTGTGGGCCGAGACGCTTCCCGAGCTCGAAGGCCGGTCGCTCGTCGGACCTGCGCACGCGCACCTGCGCGACGTGCCTGGAGCTGCGCCCGGGTCGCATGTCGGACAGCAGCGGGATCTCTACGAACGCAGACATCTCGGCGAGGAACAGCGGCTGCTGACCGCTGCCGCGAGGCGTGTGGCCGGCGAGGCCGCGACCAGAGGATGGCGCGAGCTCGTCGTCGCCGACGACCCCAGGCTCGCGGACGCCTTCGTCCGGGGTTTCACGGACGCGGACGGCGTCTCGCTCATCCCCGGGCTTCGTCTCGACCGACACGGCCTTACCGCCGCGTTCCAATCACAGATCGAGCTGCTCGTGGAGCGGACTCGGAACCGTGCCGCCCGCGCGCTCGTCCACTCCATCGGCGAATTGGCCGGACCCGGCGGACGAGGCGCGCTGGGCACCGACGAGGTGGCCGCCGCGCTGACGGAGGGCAGGGTCGACACCCTGGTCGTTCATCCGACCGCCACCATCGCCGGACGCTCGAGCCCGTCGGGTGTGCTCGCGGGCCCGACCTCTTCTGTCGTGGACGGGGCCGACGAGCTGACCGAGGACACGATGCTCGCCGACGCGATGATCGCCCGGGCGTACGAGACGGGCGCGCACGTCGTCGTGTGCTCACCGGAGGTCGCCGAGCAGGGCCTCGTCGACCAGCCCGTCGTGGCGCTGCTTCGCTGGGGCACTGCCGGCGCCTGACCGGGACGTCTGACCGCGCCGGACGATCTGGACTGCGAAGCGGGGCCGACCTCCGGCCGGCCCCGCTCTCGCTACCGCTCGTTCAGTTCTTGGAGATCTCGATCATCTTCGGCGGGGCGGTCTTCGTGCGCGGCGCGTAGACCTTCAGCACGCCGTCCTTGAAGGCTGCCTCGAGCTTCCCGGTGTCGGCCTCGTCGGGCATCGCGAAGCGGCGCTCGAACGACTTCTCGAGCCGCTCGTGCAGGAAGAAGGTCTTCTCCTTCTGCTCCTTCTCCTCTGCCCGCTCACCCTTGACCGTGAGCATGTGGTCGACGAGCTCGACCTTCAGCTCCCCCTCCTTGAAGCCCGGCACCTCCATCTCCAGCACGTACCGGTCATCCGTCTCGTAGAGATCGGCAGCCGGCGTGACCGGAGCGGCGAGCCCCCAGTCGCCGAACATGCTGCGCATCCGCCGCTCGAGGGGCTCCAGCTCCTGGAACGGAGCCCAGCGCACCAGGGTTCCCATGGTCGTCCTCCCTTCGTGGTTGTTCGTTGACGCGTTCACGATGTCACCACCGTGAGCATCGGTCGGGCAAGGCGTTCGATCGAGGCGATCGCGTCCTGCAAGGTCGGAGTGCCGCGCTCGCGGAGCTCGAGCCGGACACGGCGCACGGGGTGCGCGCAGCCGGCAAGGCGTTCCGGACGAACTGCCGCCCCCGCGACCAGGACGTCGCAGTCCACGGCGTCGATCGTTCGCAGGACATCGCCCCACTCCAGCCCATCGGCGTCCAGCAGCGGCAGGCACGGCCCGAGATGCGGATACCGCTCGAAGGCCTGCGCCACCGCGCCGACGGCGAACGGCCGCGGATCGACGATGCAGGCGGCGCCGGCTTCGCGGGCCGCGACCACTCCGGCGCCGATCGCGTGGCCTCCGTACAACAGCGCCGGCGCATCCTCCAGCACCAGCGCGCGACGGCCGAGGAGAGGCGCCCCGGAACCGAGCACAACGAGCGACTCGACCAGAACGACCCTGGCGTGCGGATTCGCGACGCGCACCTGAGCGACGACCCCCTGAATTCGCTCGTCGCCCGCACTGTCGACGTTGTTGACGACGACGACGTCTGCCCGCCGGAGGTTCACCTCACCCGGGTGGTGAGGTGGCTCGTCGTCGGACCCGAGCGCATCGACGACCGCGATCCACAGGTCGGGTCGCAGGAAGGGGAAGTCGCTGCCGTTGCCGTCCCAGACCAGGACGTCGGCATCCTCGTCCGCCTGCGCCACCACGCGGCCCGTGTCGAGGCCGGTGTACACGGGGAAGCCCAGCTCGATCGTGTCCAGGATCTCGTCCCGGGCACTCGCCGGTAGCGTGACGTCGGCGAGCTCGGCCGCACTCCGCAACCGCAAGGCGGCGGGCGAGCGCGGGTCGGCGACGGGAGAGGGCTGCCGGACGACGGCGACACGAAGCCCCCCACCGGCGAGCAACGCGGCGATGTGCCGGCTGATCGCAGTCTTGCCGACGCCGGTACGGACACCGGTGATTGCGATCACGTGCCGGTGCGAGCGCAACATCGTCTCGTGCGGCCCGAGCATCGTCACGTTGACCCCAGCCGCGAGACCGCGCGACACGACGTGCATCACCTCGTGGTGCGGCAGATCCTGGGAGGCCACCACCAACTCGTCGGCGACGGTCGCCGCGAGTACCTGTTCGAGTTCCTCCTCGGGCCAGATCGGGATCCCGGCGGGGTACAGGGTGCCCGCGAGGGCTCCCGCGTACCGCCCCTCCTCGCCGACCGAACGATCCATCGTCAGGAACCCCGCCACTCTCGTGTTGGGGTCACCACGATAGGCAACGTTGAAGTCGTGCAGCCCACGTCCCCCTGCGCCCATGATCACGACAGTTCGCATGCCTCCTCATCCTCCTTCGTCCGGTGGGCGCACCGACACCTGTCCCTGTACCGAACTCGTCGTTTCCCGTATCGAAGCCGGATGCGGAACCGTTCGAATCGGCGGACGTGCTGATCGCCCCGGGAAAAACCCCGGATTGGGCTTCGCAGGGTGGGAGGAAACGCGTACGGCGATCAGTGTTCGCGCGGCTGTGACGGGGCTCACCCTGGGTCACGATTGATCCGACCAAGGAGGCACGAGATGAAGTTCCGAAAAGTGATCATCGGAGTCGATCCCTCGACCGCGGCGGACGTGGCCGTCGAGGCCGGACGACGCCTCGTCGAGCCCGCCGGCACGATCGCCCTCGTCGGCGTCGGCGAGATCGCCGTCGTCGGTGGACTGGGCACGATGGCGACGTCCGTCGTCACGCCCTACCCCGGCGCCGCCCGCGAGCGTGTCGACCGGTTCGCCTCGTCGCTCGAGGGCCTCGAGACCCGCACGGTGGCGGTGGAAGGGGCACCGACAACCGTGCTGCTCGACGCCGCGGCCGACGCCGGCGCCGATCTGATCGTGGTCGGCTCGCACGACACGGGTCGCATGGCCGGCATCGTGCTCGGCTCGACCGCGACGGCGGCCGTGCACGACGCCTCGTGCAGCGTGCTCGTCGCACGCGGCACGATCGCGGACGGCTGGCCGCGGAAGGTCGTCGTGGGGATAGACGGCTCCGCCGAGTCGCTGGCCGCCCTCTCCGCAGCGCGCGCGATCGCCGAGCGGGCCGGGGCGGACGTCGTTCCGTTGCTCGGTATCGAGGGGATCTCGCTCGGCGACCTGGCTATCGCCCGGGAGAGCGTGGACGGCCTGGAGGAATCGCTCGCGCCGCCCGTGAAAGCGCTGGTCGAGGCCGCAGAGCATGCGGACCTCGTGGTGGTGGGCAGCCGGGGGCTCAAGGGGCTGAAGGCACTCGGCAGCGTCAGCGAGCGGGTCGCCCACAAGGCGCCATGCTCCGTGCTCGTCGTCCGCTGACCGGGGCGGGGCGTACGTGCGGGTGAGGCCGGCACGACACGGCTCGGGGAACTACGTAGCGACGGTCAGCACGAACTGCTGGCGTCTGTCATCTGGCTGGGCGCCATCCTGCGTGGATGCACACGAACGCGCTGCGTGCGGCGACGATCGCGGTCGGAGTGGACGGAGGTGAGACCTCCTGGCGCGCGCTGAGCCGGGCCGTGAACCTCTGCGGGTATGGCTCGCGTCTGTCGGTGTGCGTCGTGCAGGGCCCGAGGGAGCAGAGCTCGCTCGAACCGCTGCTCGACGGTGTGAGACGCATGCTGATCGAGCACCTCCTCACTGCCTCCGTGACACCGCTGGACGGTGAGCCCTGGTCGGCACTCGTCGCTCATGCCCGAGAGATCACCGCCGATCTCCTCGTGGTCGGCCGCACACGCGCGCCGGCAGAGGCCCCGCACCTGGACGCCTCCTTCGAGGCGGCGCTGCTTGCGACTGCGCCCTGCGATCTGCTCGTCGTCGGGTAGCGCGCCCCGCGGATCACTCCTCGCTCTCGAGCAGGCCGTTGTCGAGCGCGTAGCGGACGAGCTCGGCGCGGGTCGAGAGCCGCAGCTTGCGCATGATGTGCGCCCTGTGGGTCTCGGCGGTACGCACGGAGATGAACAGCTTCTTCGCCACCTCCTGGTTGGTGAAGCCGCGAGCAAGCAGGCCCAGCACCTCCCGCTCCCGGGCCGAGAGCGGGTCAAGGGCGGCCTTCCGCTGCTCCTCGGCCTGGTCGAAGGCGAGCTTCGCGCCGAGCGTCGGGTGCACGTACTGCTCGCCCCGCGCGACCTGCCTCACCGCCGTCACGAGATCGGCGTCGGCGGCTTCCTTCGGGACGTAGCCGCTGGCGCCGGCGGCGTGCGCGTCGCGCACGTGCCGCGGGCTGTCGTGCATGGACAGCACGACGATGCGCGATGCCGGCACCGTCTGACGCAGCTTCTCGACGAGGGACATCCCCTCCACGCCGGGCATCGTCAGGTCGAGGACGATCACGTCCGGCTTGGTCTCGATCGACTCGAACACGGCGCGCGTCGCGTCGCCCGCCTCCGCCACGACTTCGATGTCGTCCTCGGCGTCGAGCAGGGATTTGACCCCGGACCGCACGACCGGGTGGTCGTCAGCGATCAGCACTCTGATGCTCACGGCAGCGGTACCTCCACATTGACAGTTGTCCCCGATCCCGGGCCCGGCAGGATCTCGAATCGCCCGCCGAGCAGAGCCACGCGCTCGTACAGACCCGAGAGACCGACGCCGTGGACGACGTCCGGTGCGATGCCGACCCCGTCGTCCTCGATTGCGACCGTCAGCCGGCGGCCCACCACACGCAGACGCACGGTCGCGCGGGAGGCCTGAGCGTGGCGGACGACGTTGGTGAGCGCTTCCTGCACGACGCGATACAGCCGGGCGTCCTCGTCTTCGCCCAAGGAGGGGATCTCGCCGTGCACCATCACCCTCACGACGAGCCCGGTGCGCTGACCCAGCTGATCGGCCAGATGCTCGATCGAGGCGAGCAACCCGCCCGCTCCGAGCGACGGCGGTCGCAGCAGCACCGAGAGACGCCGCACCCCGCGCAACGACTCGGTGAGCAGAGCGCGCAGGGCGACGATCTCCTCGCTCACCAACTCGGTGTCGGGAAGCGCGTTCTCGATGGAGCGCAACATCAGCAGCGCAGCCGTCAGCTCCTGACCTGTCTGGTCGTGAAGCTCGAGACCGAGGTGGCGCCGTTCCTGCTCCTGGGCGCGCATGATGGAGTCGACGCTCTCGCGGGTCACCCGACGTGAGAGCTCGAGCACCACTGCCGCCCGCGCGGCGAACACCTCGCCGCCGCGTACCTCCGCCTCGCTGAAGTGCCCCGTCTCGCGCCGGTCGCACACCGCCAGCACACACCCGACGACACGTTCGTTGACGATGAGAGGCACGCCGAGCAGGCTCACGGCGCCAAGGGCCCGCGCCAGCTCCGGGTCGAGGAACGGATCCTCGGCCGCCGCGTGGATGCGCAGCGTCGCCCCGCGGGCGAGCTGCTCCAGGTACCGCGGCGGGAGCCGGTCGGTGACTGACGAGGGCAGAGCCTCGCCGACGGCGGCAGCGGCGTCGAAGCTGCCGTCCTCTGCGCGGAGGAGGAGCGTCGCCGACTCGGCCTCGACGAGACCGCGGAACTCGTTGACGATGACCTGGTTCAGCTCATCGGTGCTCGCGCGGCTCACGAGCACGTCGCCGATCTCCGCCACGGCCTCGAGCTGTCTCGCCCAGCCGCGGGCGGATTCGTAGAGCCGGTGATTGGCGATCGCCACCGCGGCCTGCGCGGCAAGCAGCACGATCGTCTCCTCGTCCTCGTCGGTGAACTCCTCACCGCCGTTCTTGTCCGTGAGATAGAGGTTCCCGAACACCGATCCCTGGAGCACGATCGGCACCCCGAGGAAGCTCGTCATCTCCGGATGGCCGGGCGGGAAGCCGACCGAGCGCGGGTGCTCACTGAGGTTGCGGAGGCGAACAGGAACAGGCTCGCGGATGACCAGGCCGAGAATCCCCTCGCCCCGGGGCTCGGGACCAATCGCAGCGCGCTCGTCGGCGTCGATCCCGGCCGTCAGGAACCGCTCCAGCCGGCGCCCGGTGAGGTCGATCACCCCCAGGGCCGCGTAGCGCGCATCGGTCAGCGCGGCGGAGGTCTGCACGATCCGCTCGAGAAGCGGATCAAGCGCCAGCTCGCGGCCCAACGCGATCCCGGCGTCGACCAGCGACCGGTACCGTCCGTCACGGCTGGCGGCGGCGACCTTCTCCACCTTGCTCATTATGGAGGCGGTGACAGGGGAGCGCTCGGTAGTTCTCCGCACCGCGGTCGCGGCGGCCCGCGGCGCGCTCGGCGTCTCGACGGTCGGACGCTCTCGGAGGTCGGGCCCCCGCCGTAGCGACCACTGAGGCGCCGGACGGCCGCTCACGGATGCGCCGGGTGACCTAGCGGTGGGAGACTGCGAGCGAATCGAGGAGCTGCATGATGCTGCAGCTGACCCTGATCGAGGCCACGGAACTCGCAGAGCAGATCGGTGTCGACTGGACGGAGGTGCCGTTCGACGCGGCGCAGTTCCGGGCCGGCCTGGAGATCGAACTCGAGCGTACCGCGACCGCGGGCGACACTGCGGAGCCGCGCGACCTCGCGTGCGCACGGATCGTGCTCGCACGGCTCGTCGAGCGCCCGGACTTCTACCGGGCCGACCGGCCGTGGGGCCCTGACGGAGAGCTCGCCGCCCCGAGCTGACGCGCCACGCGTCTCACTGGTAGCGGAGAGCCTGGGCAGGTGGGATCCGCGAGGCCCTGAGCGCCGGGGCAAGCGTCGTGGCCAGCGCGACGACGAGCACGATGGCGAACACCACGACCAGGGTGCCCCAGGGGACCACGAGCGACATCCCCGACCAGCTCGACTGGCGCCGCGTGTCGTCGACGATGTCGTAGCCGAGAACCAGGCCCAGGGCGAGGCCGACCACGATGGATGTGAGCGCGAGGAACGTGGATTCGAGCAGGAACGCAGCCTGGACCATCCCGCGCCGGAAGCCCAGCGCGCGGAGCACACCGATCTGCTGCCGGCGCTCGACGACCGCCCGGGCGCTGATCACCCCGAGGGCGGCGACACCGACTACGAGGCCGAGCCCCATGAAGCCCTGCATCAGCCGGTTGAACATGCGGTTGGCGGCCATCTCCTCGTCGACGACCGCCGCGATCGACTCCGCGTCGAGCCCGTGCAGGAGGAAAGCCTCCTCGAGCTCCCCCGCAGCCGCATCGGGATTGACACCCGGCGCGGTCGCGAAGTAGTGGATCGTCGGCGCCACCCGGCCCGGGAAGACGCGCTCGAGCGTCGCCTGAGATGTGGACAAGCCGATCATCTCGAACGGCGCCGTCTCGGCAAGCACGCCGATCACCGTCAGCGTCGTCCGCTCGCCCGTCTGCGGATCGTTGACCGCAACCCGCACGGGATCGAAGCGGCCGTCCTCGAAGGCGAAACCGGTGATGCGGAAGTCGGGCAGGCCGGCCGCGAAGTCGAAGTTGTCGCGGCGCTCCACGATCATGCTGTCCACCACCGCCAGGCCCTCGTTGCTCCGCAGCGCGTCCCACACCTGCCGGCTCGACGTGTAGCCGGTCGCAAACGCGCCAAACTCGAAAGTTGTGTGCGCGAGGAAGCCGTCGTCGAGGCCGCGCGCGACATAGAACTCGGGCGGGCGGCCGGCGCCGAGCTGCTCGGCCTCCACCGAGAGCACCGACTGGCTGCCGGTCGCGGTGACCGTCTCGCGATCGAATCCCGGCGCCTGATCAAGCGCTACCGCGAGATCGGAGATGGGCGCGGCGGCCGTCGTGCCGGCGCGGACATCAAAGCCGCCGCCCATCTTGTCCACTGTGCCGAAGGCCGCCGCGAACGAGGACGGCAAGACTGTCATCGTGACAAGGGTGTAGACGACGAGCGTGAACATGGCGAGCGTCATCCCGGTGCGGAAGCGGGACGCCAGCGGGTAGGCCATCGAGATGCGCATGATCGGCCCCAGGAACGGCACTCTGCCGAGGATGCGGGCGCTGAGCGGCAGCAGCAGGTCGGCGTTGTAGACGATCACCCAGACGATGCCGACGACCACCATCAGTCCGGTCATGATCCACGTGGAGACATCCATTGCCAGCTGGCCGAAGACGGCCTCCCACGCGCGCCAGGGCAGCGAAAGCATGACCACGACGGTCAGCCCGCACACGGTGAACGCAAGGCGCTCAGGGACCCCGACGGAGCGCAGTAGCGGCGCCAGCGACACGATCGCGAGCGAAAGCCCGATCATGAGCGGGGTCGCACTCGAGCCGCTTGCTCCCGACGCCGCAAGCAGCAGACCGAGGAGCAGCCCGATGCCGGAAAGCACGAGCCTGCGCCGCGAGCGCAGTCTCAGCGGCTCCGGCAGGTTGCGGATCGCCGACGAGATCGTCATCACGCTGACCCGCCAGGCGGAGAACGCGACCACGACCAGGGTCAGCAGAATCCCGATCGCGACCGCAACCGCCAGGCTGCGAGGGGTCACGGCGTAGCTCACCTGCAGACCCGCGTCGGCGTCGGCGGCCCCGAAGGCCTCGGACATCACGAGCACCATGGCGTACGCGACCACCGCACCGAGCACCGCACCGACGAGCGCTGCGACGACGTCGTACGCGGCCCCTTCGAAGACGAACATCTGGACGAGGTGGCCGCGCCGCGTCCCGATCGCCCGGGCGATCCCGAGCTCGCCGCGCCTTTCGGCTGCGAGCATCACGAAGATGAGGAAGATCAGCAGGATTCCCGCAGCGATCGAGAACGAGCCGAGGCTCGTGAACAGTGACATGAACGCAGCGCCGACCTCGTCTGCGGTCTCGATCGCGTCCCGCTTGATCGGAGTCACCTCGAGGTCGAGCCCCGCGGCCACCGGCTCGAGCGCGGCCAGGACCGTGTCGGAATGACGGGCACCCGACATCGTGCCGCCGTCGTTGGAGACGAAGATCGCCATCACCTTGCCAGGCCGGTCGAGGAGACGCTGGGCCTCGCGCAGCGGGACGAGCGCTGCCGCGTCGGCCGTGCCGGTGCCCTCGAAGCGGACAACGGCGGCCACGCGATAGTCGGCCGGCTCGGGACCGGCGAACACGCGGAGCAGGTCACCCGCGGTCGCGTCCAACTCGCGCGCCGCCCGGTCGTTGAGCAGGAGCTGACCCGGCTCGAGATCGCCCAGGGCTACCGGTGAGCCGGCCTCGTCCTCGATCGGCCCGAACCCGTCGAGCCGGTCCGGGTCGGGAGCGAACAGCACGACGCTGGGCTCGGTGCGCTGCGAGCGAGGGGCTTGCACGGCGACGACCTCGAGGATGCCCCCGGTGACGCCGTCCACGACCCCCGTCTCGCGCGCAGCCCTGTCGATCTCCTCGACCACCTTCGCCGGGAAGTAGCGCGTCCCCACGGCGGCGCCAAGGTCACCGGGAAGGTCCTCCGCCGCACCTCTGGCGGCGACGACCTCGTCGGTGGCCCCGAGCGCACGCACAGCCGTCGAGCGAACGGTGTGGCTCATGGTGTCGCCGGTGACGAGCGCGGCAGCGATGATCGCCGTCCCCAGCATCAGGCCGGTGACGATCAGCGCGGTGCGCGCGCGCCTTCTTGGCACGTTGCGGAGGCCGAGCCGGACGAGGATCGGGTTCCGCAGCGCCAGCACGAGCAGGGCCGCGCCGGCGCAGGCAACGGCGATCGCGACGATGGCGAGCATCGTCCCGATGGGCACGCCGAAAAGCTCTTTCACGAAGCGCCGACCTCGACGGCAGACGGCAGGTCGGCGATCGCCACCCGGTACTGCTCACGCCCCGGCGGCGACCGGAACAGCGTCACGTTTCGCTCCAGATGCTCCGTTGCGAAGCTTGCGGCCGCGGTGGACTGCTCCTCCGTGGCCCACAGGCTGAGAATCAGGCCTTTGCCTTCGTCGGTGGAGAGCACCATCGCACCCTCGAACCCTGGGAGGCCCCGCAGCCCCGGGAGCACGTCGTCTTCGAACATGCGGAGTGCGTCGTCGAGCGAGACGCGCACAGGGTCGATCTCAAGCAGCGTGACTCGCGCGTACATCGCGCACCTCCCGTGGTTCGAGGATCTGCTCCTCGACGACGGCGCCGTCGAGCATGCGCACGATCCGGTCTGTCCGCCGGCCCATCGCGATGTCGTGCGTGACGATGAGGAAGGTGAGGCCGTTCTCCAGGTTGAGCCGCCGCATGAGATCGACGATCTCGCCGGCGTTCTCGCTGTCGAGGTCACCGGTCGGCTCGTCCGCCCAGACGATGGCCGGGTCGTTGACGAGCGACCGGGCGATGGTCGCGCGCTGTCGCTCTCCCCCGGAGAGCGCGTCAGGCACGTGACCGGCCCGGTCGCCGAGCCCGACGAGCTCGAGCGCCGCCTGTGCCTTGCGGCGCGCGACCGACGGGCGTTCGCGGGCGAGCAGCAGCGGCAGCTCCACGTTCTCCACCGCGCTCAGCACCGGGATCAAGTTGTAGAACTGGAAGACGAAGCCCATGCGGCGCGCCCGATAGTCGGTGCGCTCGCGATCGCGGAGGTCTGCGAGTGACCGCCCCTCGATCAGCACCTCGCCCTCGTCGACGTCGTCGAGACCGGAGAGGCAGTTGAGCAGCGTCGTCTTGCCGCAGCCGCTCGGGCCCATGATCGCGACCATCTCGCCGCGCACCACCGCCAGATCCACACTGCGGAGGACAGGCACCGCACGCTCCCCGCTTCTGTACGACTTGCGGACGCCTCGCGCCTCGACGATCACGTCATGCCCGCCGGCCTGCGTCGCCGGCACCGCTCTCTCACGAACCTGCTCGATGACGTTCATCCAACGCCTCCCAGGCTTGTCGTTTCCTCTCGAGCATCCTCCGCTCCGGTGGCTGCCCGCATCGGCGGCGAGCCTGACCGGCATCCGGGGAACTACTCGAGATCCGGTTTGTCACCGGCCGCAATCCGAGCGGGCACCGATGCGGAGCCCGCCGGCCGCGTGCATCGTCGAGACAGGATGATCAGGCACACCGTCGTTGCTGCCCATGGTTGGCGCCGAGGCCCGGCGGGGCGAGTGCGCCCGGGGCTGGTGGCGTTCCTGCATCAGGTTGCGCTGGTGGCGGGCGCGATGCTTGCCTACTTCGGCATCCGCAATCTGACGGTCGGGAGCGCTGCCGACGCCTTCGCGAACGCGAAGCGGCTGTTGGAGTTCGAGCAGGCGCTCAACATGGCCTGGGAGGAGGCGGGCCAGGCAGCCGTCGTCGGCAGCGACGTCGCCGTGATGCTGCTCAACTGGGTGTACATCTGGGGGCACTGGCCGGTGATCCTCACCTCAGCCGTCGCGCTCTACCTTCTGCGGCGTCATGACTACTACGTTCTGCGGGACGCGCTGTTCATCTCGGGCGCGGTGGGTTTCGTCCTGTTTGCCCTGCTGCCGGTGGCCCCTCCGCGGATGCTCGACGCCGGTTTCGTGGACACGGTCACGGAGCAGTCCAACGCGTACCGGGCCCTGCAGCCCCCGGGGCTCACGAACCAGTACGCCGCCTTCCCGAGCCTGCACCTGGGCTGGAACCTGCTGCTCGGCGTGGTGCTCTATCACGCCACGCGGCGCCTGCTCGTGCGGCTCTTTGCCGTCGGTTCCCCACTCGCGATGGCCGCGGCCGTGGTGCTCACTGCCAATCACTTCATCATCGACGTGGTCGCGGGCGCTGTGCTTGTACTGATCGCGCTGTGGGTTTCCCGCAGACTTCATCCCGCACCCGACCAGGGAGCATCGCCGCAGCTACCGTGAATCGGATGGCCTGTGGCGAGCTAGACGACCCGTGGACCGGCAGGACGCCGTTTCTCGTCGCGCACCGGTTCGGCAACGAGATCGCGCGCGGACGGCGCGCGGACGGTCGTGTGTCCGCGATCGTCGAGGCCGACCTCCGCCTCCACGGGGATGAGGTCGAGGTTCGGCATGCCCGCCGGCTCGGGCGGCTGCCCGTGCTCTTCGATCGCTGGTCGCTTCGGAGATCCCGCGGGGGAACCCCACTACTGCGCGACCTGCTCCGCTCACCGGCCGCCGAGTCCGGTCTCCTGCTCGACCTCAAGGGGTCGAACGAGCGTCTCGCCGAACTGGTGGCGGCGGCGATTCCCGGCTACGACCGCACAATCGCGATCTGTGCACGCTCGTGGCCGTTGCTCCGGAGGTTCGAGAGCCTCCCGGTACGCCGCGTCGCCTCGATCGGAACGCTCCGCCAGCTCGAGATGTTCGTCGACGGAGCCGGTGTCAGAACCGTCGACGCCGTCTCCGTTCACGAGAAGCTGCTGACGAGCCGAACGGTGACGGGTCTTCGCGGAGTGACCGACACCATCCTTTCCTGGCCGGTCAACGCACCGGCACGCGCCGCCGAGCTCATGCACCTCGGGGTTCGCGGCCTGATCACCGACGATCCGCCCGCAGTGGCGGCTCTGGTCGGTGACCGTTGAGCCCACCCCAACAGCTCACCGGCTTCGCGGAGGCGGCCTACGACCAGGTCGCAGCGCTTGACGGCCGCTACCTCCTGCCGGCGCTCGTGCTGCAGGTGCTGACGCTCGTTCTCAAGGCGGGGGCCTGGCGCAACGTGATCGTCGCGGCGTACCCCGGCACGCGTGTCTCCTGGCTCGGCGTCGGCTGCTCATACGTGGCCGGTGTCGCCCTCAACGCGTTTCTCCCGGCGCGCGGCGGCGACGCGGCCAAGATCGGCTTCCTGCGAGCGCAACTTCCCGGCGCGAAGGTCACGACGCTGGCGGGAACGATGGGCGCCCTCTCGCTCGTGGACGGGCTACTCGGCGCGATGCTGGCGCTGGGGCTCTGGTCGGCGGGTCTGGCACCCGGCCTGCCCGGATCGTGGAGCTCGCAGAACGGCGCGTTCATTGCGGGCGGGCTGGTAACGCTGGCAGCCGGCGTGCTCGGTCTGCGGCGCGTGCTTCCGCAAAGGCTTCGACGTTTCCTGCAGCGGGTCGGCCAGGGTTTTGCCGCGCTGCGCTCGCCGGCCCTGTACGCACGGGGCGTGCTGCCTTTCCAGCTCGCGGCATGGTCGTGCCGGATCGCAGTCGTGTGGTGCGTGCTGGCCGCCTTTCACATCGAGGCGGGAGTGGCGACCGCCGCGCTGCTCGTGGTGCTGGGAGGGGTGTCCGCCGCGGTGCCCGTGCCGGGCGGCGGCGGGGCGCAGCAGGTGCTCGCCACGTACGCGCTCTACGGCGTCGTCTCCGCGGCGAGCGCCCTGTCGTTCTCGATCGGCCTCCAGGTGGGGATCACGGCGGTCAACACCGCGGTCGGGCTCATCGGCGCGATGATCCTCGTCCGCACCGTCCGTCCTCTCGCCGCCGTGCGCGCCTTGCGGGCGTCACGCCGCTGATCACGGCGACGACGGATGCCGCTGCAGCCAGGCCATTAGCTCGCTCAGGCTCGCGGTCGCAACACAGACGGACGTATCGGCGGCGCCGTAGTACATGCGCACCGTGTCGCCGTCCTCGAGCAGCACCCAACCGCACGAGAACACCACCTGGCTCACGTCGCCGGCGCGCTCGTACGGGGCGTCAGGGCCGAAGAGCCATTCGCTCGACCGGGCGAGCACCCGCGAGGGATCGTGCAGGTCGAGGAGAGCCAGCCCCATGCGGTAGATGGAGCCCGCCGCGGTCGCGCGCACGCCGTGGTAGAGCAGGAGCCAACCCGCGTCCGTCTCGAGGGGCGGCGCGTTGAGTCCCACCTTGTGTGCGTCCCACCAGCCTCCGCTGCGCGCGGGCAGGAGCACCTGATGGTCGCCCCAATGGCGCAGGTCGGGGCTCCAGGAGAGCCAGATGTCGGCGGTCTGCCTCGGCGTCGTCGCCACCGGACGGTGGATCAGGGCCCAGCGGCCGTCAAAGGGGCAGGGCACCAGGGACGCGTCCTTGTCCTCCGGCGTCATGATCACGCCGAGCTTCTCGAACGACCTGAAGTCGGTTGTCATGGCGAGGCAGACGAGCGGGCCGCCGGTCGAGTAGCCGGTGTACGCGATGTGGTACTCGTCTCCACAGTGGGTGATGCGCGGATCTTCGATCCCGTACCGCTCGGCCTCCGACTCGAAGTCCGGGAGCAGGGACCGCTCCGGCTCGATCGTCCAGCCGGTGAGGCCGTCGGCGCTGCGCGCCACGCACAGGTGCGAGCGCCCGGTCCGGTCCTCGACGCGCACGAGCAACAGCGTTTCCCCCTCGAAGCGGACGGCACCGGGGTTGAACACTGCGGTAACGTGGTACGGCCAGCCGTCGGCGGTCAGGATCGGATTGCCGTCGTAACGAATCAGCGTCTCACGCCGACGTGGCATCAGGATCCTCCATTCATAGGATGAGTTTGATGACAGTCCGTCCGATAACGCTGGCTATAACCACCCGTCGGCCGCCCGTCTTCCTTCTGCCATGAGCAACGATTCATCATCCCCTGCCGATCGCCCTGACCCGGGGATCGCCGCCGTCCGCGTCGCCGACACGCCCGTGGTCGCCGCTGAGAGCGTCGATGGCTACGGGCCGATCTTCAACGCGGGTCTGATCTGGCACGACGGCAACTACCACCTGTTCGCTCGAGGGGTCCGCGACGGGTACCGCAAGAACGAGGGCCCGGGCCCGCGATTCCTCGACTACATCTCCGATGTCCTGGTCTTCACCTCGCCCGACGGCCTGCGGTACGACTTCCAGCAGGTGCTCGCGTCTGCGCCGGAGGTCGAGGTGCAGGCGTACGAGGATCCGCGGGTCCAGCGCGTGCGCACCCCGGACGGTGAGCGGTTCGTGATGACGTACACCAGCCTTCCTGCGCCTTACTCCCGGAGGCCGTGGCAGGTCGGCGTGCACCGTCTCGGCTACGAGGACGGCCATTTCTTCCTCAACCACACCTCGGGTCGGGTGATCGGGCCGGACGGCGTTCCGGACAAGGATGCCGTGATCTTCAACCTTCGCGACGGCCGGATCGGGTACGTCCACCGCGTCCATCCGGACATCCAGCTGGCGGTCTTCGACACGCTCGACGACCTCTGGGATCCTCCCGTGGGGTACTGGGACGAGCATCTGCGGGACCTTGCCGACCATGTGATCATCTCTGCCACCGACGGCGCGCTCGGGGTTGGTGCAGGCGCGCCGCCCCTCGAGATCGACGGCGAGCTCGTCTTCTTCTTCCACGAACGTGAGGCCGGCGGGCATTACACCGTGAAGGTGGCGTTGCTCGACCTGGACACGGGGCGCGTCAGCGCCATGCTGCGTGATCCGGTCATGCGCCCGGAGCTGGTCTGGGAGCGGGAGGGCGACGTCGACAACGTCGTCTTCATCCAGGGCGCCGTCCTGCGCGACGACGGGAGCGTGTACTTCACCTACGGCGCCGCCGATCGTTCGGTGGGGGCGGCCGTCCTCGACGGCGCCTCCCTCGTGGCCGCGCTGCGCGATGCCGCCTGACGGGGTCTTCACGCCGCGCTCGGAGCCTGCAGAGCCTGCTCGACCCGCTGTGCCTGCTGCAGCGCACCGATCAGCGCGAGCGTCGACTCGGCTCCCTCGTTGAGGTTGACGCCGCCGGCCGTCAAGCCGTCGGCGCAACCACCTGTGGCCCGATCCAGAAGCGGGAGGCCGAGGTCGTTTTCACCGAGGAACCAGCGTGCCGCCCTCAACGTTCCTTCGGCGAAACGCTGTTCGCCTGTCACCGCGAACGCTCGCGCACACGCGTCCGCCATGGTCCCGGCCTCGATCGGCTGCTGATCGAAGGCCGGGCGCGGTTCGCCTCTCGCCCAGCCCGCCACGGGTGTGAAGCTGAAATGGCCGCCGGGCCCCGACTCGACGTCGACGAGCCAGTCGAGGAGGTCGAGCCCTTCCTGCAGCAACCGGTCGTCCCCGAGGCCGACGCCGGCAGCGATGCGCGCCTCCGGTAAGAGGGCGTTGCCCCAGGCCAGGCGGGACTCCGGCCACGGCCACTCGGGCGAGGAGCCGATCCGGCCGATGCCTGTGGCCGCGTGCATGAGCAGCTTGCGGGCCGCCCGCTCCTCGGGCCGCGCCCCCAACAGCTCGGCGGCGGCCAGCACCGCGGCAGCATTGGCCCGCGGTGAAGGCGACCGGAAACCGCATCCCCGCCGGAAGGCCGCGAGCGCAGGCCGAGCCAGCTCGACGTCGGCGCGGGCCACGGTGACGGCGAGCCCGTACAGCGCCCGGCCCTGCGTGTCATCGGGGCCACCGCTGTCACGCCACGTCCCGTCGGCTGCACGCCGGTTGCGGAAGACCCCGGACGGGAGCTGCGAGGCTTCGACGAACGCAAGGCATCGCTCGAGCAGGCGGGACAGCTCCACCTCGCTGCTCTCCTCGCGCACCAGAACAACGAGCGCGCGCGCCACATCGTCGGTGCAATAGCCGTGCCCGCGCCTGGGCTCGGTACCGAGCGCATGCTCGAAGATGCCGGTCTCGTCGCCGAGGCGCAGGAGATGCGAGAACGGCGGCGTCGGAACCGTCACACGGCAACTCCCAGCGGCTCCGAGACGAGCGCCGAGGCAAGCTTGCGATACCGGGCGCCGATAGTCTCCCAGTAGAGGGTCGGCGCCTGGCGGCGCGCTGCCATCTCGAATCGCTCCAGCGCACCCGGATCGGTCAGCATCGAGCGCAGCGCGTCGGCGATCGCGCTCGCGTCCTCGAAGGGAACGACGAGACCGGAGCCTTCGCCCAGCAACTCGACGGCATGCGGGTAGGCAGTCGCCACGACAGGCCGACCCGAAGCCAGCGCATCGACGAGCACGCCCGAGACGACCTGGTCGCGGGAGAGGTAGGGCTGCAAGACGACGTCTGCTGCGCGCACCTGCTCGAGAACCTCGTCCCACGTGCAGTAGCGATCGTCGAACACGACCCGGTCACCGACTCCGAGCTCGTGCGCGAGGGCGACCAGGCCGTCGCGATACGACTCGCCGCACCGCTCGAGCAGCTTCGGGTGTGTCTGACCCAGGACGACATAGCGTGGCGTTGGCTGGACGTCGCGGAGCATGGCCAGAGCCCGGATCCCGTATTCGATTCCCTTGCCGGGTCCGATCAGGCCCCAGGTGAGGATCGTCGCCGGTCGGGTCGGATCGAGCCCCCGGGCCTGCGGTGAGAGGTTGGCGCGCGCGCCGTGCGGGATCAGCCGGACACGCCGCGGGTCGATGCCGTGCAGGTCGAGCAATCGCTTGCGAGCCGCGCGGCTCTGCACGACCACCGCGTCGGCGCGCGCGCACAGGCTCTCGAGCACGTTTCTCTGCCCCGGCGACGGGGTGTTGAGGACGGTGTGGAGCACCGCGATCACAGGAACGTCGATCTCGTCGAGCAGGTCGAGCACGTCGCGTCCGTCAGGACCACCGTAGATGCCGTACTCGTGCTGGACGACGACGACATCGAACTGGTCGAGCGCACGTGCCGCTGCGGTCAGCGACGCCGGCGAGTCTCGAACGAGCTCCGCCACAACGTCGGGCGACCGCTGGGGCGAGGGAGCTTCGACGCTTGCGACGACGCCGTAGCGCACATCCCCGCCGGCCGAGATCGCGGCGGCCAGCGAGGCGTTGAAGGTCGCGATCCCGCACTTCGCCGGTGGATAGGTGCCGAGCAGCCCGACGGAGGCGGCCGTAGCGGAGTGCCCGCGCGCCGTCCGCAGGGTCCGCGCCCCCTCACTGTCGCCATGTTCGGTCGTGCCATGAGTCGCAACCGTGCTCACGGTTCACCCCGCCGTTGGTTGACACTGCGACGCCGCGTTGAGGTCAACTCGTCGTGACCTCCGACCCGAATGCGCGATTGCGTCCTCTGAAGTCATAGCACACTCACCTACCCCACGTCGCTTCCCGGGTTGTTTGTTGCCTTTCTCACGCCCTCGTCGGGGACGTTCGTTCCGGCGCTCCGACCCGGCATCGGCAATGCTCCGCAGAGTCGGATCGGAGAGCCCCGACCGCCCAGCGGCCTTGCGGGGTACCGCTGATGCCCGACGGTGCCCACTGCGGACACAATGCCCCGATGGCACAGTCCACAAACATGACGGAGCACGAGATCGCAGATGTCATCCTCCGCGACGGATCGACGTTACGGCTGACGCCGCCCTCACCGGCGGACGCCGACGACCTCGTTGCCTTCTTCGCGAGCCTGTCCGCGGAGAGCCGCTACCAGCGCTTTCACGGGTTGGCCGCGCTCGGGAGGGACGCGGCGCTGTCGCTCGCCGACCCGGACTGGGTGGAACGGGGCACGCTCGTCGGCAAGATCAGCGGAGACGGCGAGCGGGAGGAGATCGTCGCCGTCGGGAACTACGTGCGATTGCGCGCCGTCCACACGGCCGAGGTCGCCTTCGCCGTCGCCGACGAAATGCAACATCGCGGCGTCGGCACCCGACTCCTCGAACAGCTTGCCGCACGCGCCGCCCGGCACGGCATCGAGCGTTTCCTGGCGATCGTGCGCCCGGAAAACCGGCCGATGCTCGACGTGCTCGAGCACACCGGCTTCAGCGTGACGCGCGAGCTCGACGGCGGCGTGATCGAGGCGACGTTCCCGCTCGAGCCGACCGCCGCCTTCGAGGCATCGGTGGACGAACGCGACCACGTGGGGGTCGTGGCCTCGCTCCGTCCGTTCTTCGAGCCCCGGTCGGTGGCCGTGATCGGGGCCTCCCCGAGGCCGGGGTCGATCGGCGGCTCGGTCTTCCGCAACATCATCCACGCGGAGTTCGCCGGGGCCGCCTACCCGATCAATCGTGGCGGCACCCCCGTCGCCGGCGTGCGGGCGTACGCCTCGCTCGCCGAGCTGCCCGAGACCGTCGAGCTCGCGGTGATCGCGGTGGGTGCCGAACGCGTGCTCGACGCGGCGCGCGAGGCGCTGGAGACGGGTACGCGCGCGTTGTGCGTGATCTCCGCGGGGTTTGCCGAGGTCGGATCAGAAGGCGCGGCGCGCCAGCAGGAGCTGCTCTCTCTGGTGCGCGGTCACGGCGCCCGGCTCGTCGGCCCGAACTGCCTGGGACTGGCCTCCGGACGGGTGCGGCTCAACGCGACGTTCGCGCCACGGGCGTTCCCTGCCGGCTCGATCGGGTTCTCTTCGCAGAGCGGCGCCCTCGGCCTGGCCCTCCTGGAGAGAGCCGCCGAGCACGGCCTCGGGTTCTCGTCCTTCGTCTCGATCGGGAACAAGGCGGACATCTCCTCCAACGATCTGCTGGAGTGGTGGAGCGCGGACGAGCAGACGCGCGCCGCCGTGCTCTATCTGGAGTCGTTCGGCAATCCGCGCAAGTTCGCGCGAATCGCGCGGCGCGTGGCGCGCACGAAGCCGATCCTGGCAATGAAGAGCGGCCGTTCGAGCGCCGGGGTGCGTGCGGCCGGGTCGCACACTGCCGCGCTAGCGGGCTCGGATGCCGCCGCAGACGCGCTCTTCGACCAGGCCGGTGTGATCCGGGCCGATACGTTGGAGGAGCTGCTGGACGTTGCGGGGCTTTTGCTCAGCCAGCCGCTGCCGGCAGGAAGGCGGGTGGCGGTGCTCACCAACGCCGGCGGGCTCGGAATCCTCTGCGCGGATGCCTGCGCGGCGGCGCGGCTCGAGCTGCCCGCCCTGGCGGCCGGAACGCGCGAGGCGCTGGCCGGATTCCTGCCCGAGGCCGCCAGCCTCGGCAACCCGGTGGACATGCTCGGCTCGGCCGTCGGTGAGGACTACCGGCGCGCCGTCGAGTTGCTGCTCGGCGACACCGAGACCGACGCACTCATCGTCCTGTTCGTCCCCACCGCCGACTTGCCGCCGGAGCAGGTGTCGGCCTCGATCGATGCCGCGCTCGCGGTCGGGACGACCGCCAAGCCGGTGCTGGCCTGCCTGCTCACTTCCGGTGCCGATGATGCGGGCCCGCGTCCCAGGTATGCCTCGTTCGCCTATCCCGAGTCGGCTGCGAGAGCGCTGGCGCGCGCCACGGAACGAGCCGACTGGCTGCGCCGGCCCTCGGGCAGCGTGCGCCGGCCGGAAGCCGTCGACGAGGAACGTGCGCGATCGCTCGTCGCGAACGGCGAGGAGCGCTGGCTCGATCCGTCCGAGACCCGCTCGCTGCTCGAGGCCTACGGGCTGCCACTGGTTCCGGAGCGCGTCGCGGCGACCCCTGAGGAGGCCGTTGCCGTTGCAGTGGAGCTCGGCTTGCCGTGCGTGGTCAAGACCGCGACAGCGGGTGCCCACAAGACCGAGTCGGGTGGCGTCGCGCTCGATCTCGAGAGCGCAGAGGCGGTGCGGGAGGCCGCCGAGCGAATCGGCTGCCCGGTGCTCGTGCAGCCCATGCTCCGTGGCGGGAGCGCCGAGTTCCTCGC
>JBJXGY010000197.1:0-2918 GCA_046160185.1 Gaiella sp.
CGAGGTCCCCCACGTCGACATATGGGCCGCCAACCTCCCGCGCAGCCACGATCAGCTCGGCGTCGTCGGTGCCGACCGACTGCACATACGAGAGACCGACACGCACGGCGGGAGCAACGCCGCCTCCACCCCCTTCGAGCGCGCAGCGAGCCTCGCTCGCGTTGATGTCGGGCGAGTGCACCTCCACCCCGCGCCGGCGTGCGTCACGAACGAGCGTCGAGGGCGGGTAGAAGCCCATCGGCTGCTCGTTGAGCAGGGCACACAGGAACTCGGCGGGATAGTGATGGCGAAGCCACGCGGACTGGTAGGCGAGCAGCCCGAACGCAGCAGCGTGGGACTTGGGAAAGCCGAACCCGGAGAAGCCGACGAGCTTGTCGTAGACGAGATTCGCCGTCGTCTCCTCCACCCCGTTCGTCGCCGCTCCCTCCAGGAAGCGCTGCCGGTGTGCCTCGAGCGCGGCGAGGCTGCGCTTGCGGCTCATCGCACGCCGCAGGCCCTCGGCCTCACCGACGCTGAACCCGGCGAGCGCCATCGCAACGTCCAGCACCTGATCCTGGAACACCACCACGCCGAGCGTGGAGGCGAGCGGCTCCCGAAGCGACTCGTGATCAACCGGGTAGACGAACGAGGGGTCATCCCGTAGCCGCCGGCGATGCTCGATGTACGGGTGCACAGCCTTCCCCTGGATCGGCCCGGGTCGCACGAGCGCGACCTGCACGGTGAGGTCGTCGATCGTTTCCGGCCGTGTCCGGAGCAGGCTCTGCATCTGCGCCCGCGACTCGATCTGGAAGACACCGACCGTGTCCGCATCCTGGATCTCCTTGAACACGGCGGCGTCGTCGAGCGGGACGCGGGAGAGATCGATCGGCTCGCCGTGCAGGCGCGCGATCTGCTCGACGCAATCCTCGACGCAGGAAAGCATGCCCAGCCCGAGCAGGTCGATCTTGAGAAAGCCGGCATCGGCGCACGAGTCCTTGTCCCACTGGCAGAGCTGGCGGCCCGCCATCGCCGCCGGCTGCACCGGTACCAGCTCCACCAACGGTCGCGAGGAGATGACCATCCCGCCCGGGTGCTGGGAGACGTGCCGCGGCAGCCTCGCGATCTCGCGGGTGAGGAAGCGAAATGCCCGCCAGCGCTTCGAGCGCAGCTTCTCCTCCCCGTCCGGAAGGTTGCGCACCTCGTCGGCGACGGCTGCAGCATCCCAGCCGTCGGTGGTGCGCGCGAGCCGCTCCAGCTCGGCGTGCGGCAGCCCGAGCGCCTTGCCGACGTCGCGGATCGCGCCGCGCGAGCGGTAGGTGGAGAAGGTGGCGACGAGCGCCGCATGCTCGCGGCCGTAGCGCTCGGTGACGGCGACGATCAGCTTCTCGCGGATGTCCCGCGGGAAATCGAGGTCGATGTCGGGCACCGATACCATCTCGCGGTTGAGAAAGCGGCCGAGCGCGAGACCGTTCGTGATCGGATCGACGTGCGAGAGACCGGTGAGGTAGCAGACGATGGAGCCGACAGAGCTGCCGCGGCCCCTGCCCGGCGGCAGCACACCGCGAGGCGACCCGCGTCCCCGTACCTCGGCAGCGCAGGCGCGCGCGATCTCGAGCACCTCCCAGTGCAGCAGGAAGAAGCCGGCGAGGCCGAGCTCGTCGATCAGCCGCAACTCGCGTTCGAGCCGTTCGCGCGCCGTGGCACGCACGGGGGCCGGACTCGTCCCGTAACGCTCGCCGAGCGCCCGCGTGCAGATCTCCGCCAGCTGGCGGATGGCGGGATCAGGCCCCTCGGAGAAGTCCGGATAGCGGTACCCGAGCTCCTGGGTGAGGTCGAAGCGGAGACGGTCGGCGAGCTCCACCGTGCGCGCCGCTGCACCAGCGTCGATCTCGGCGAAGCGCTCCACCATCTCCGCGGGTGGCCGGAGCACCGTCTCACGGTTGCCCCGCCGCTCCGGCTCGCACCCGTCGAGCGTGGTGCAGCAGCGGATGGCCACGAGCGTGTCCTGCAAGATCGCGCGCCTGGCGGAGTGGGCGTGGACGTTGCCGGTGGCGACGGTCTCGACACCGAGGTGCCCGGCGAGATCCCGAAGCAGGAGATGCCGCCGCGCGTCACCGCGCTCGTACAGGCGTTGCAGCTCGACGTAGAACCGGTCGCGGCCGAACACCCGTGCCAGCCGGGCGGCGGTGTTGGGCTCACGGAGCGCCAGGCCCTCTCGGCCGCACCCCGAGAGACAGACCAGCCCTGCTGTGTGCTCTTCGAGCAGCGCCAGGGGGACGGCCGGGTCGAGCAGCACCCGGTGCTCCTTGCCGGGCGGCCTGGTACCGGCATGGGCGGCGGTGAGCAGCCGGCACAGGTTCGCATACCCCTGTGTGGTCTCCACGAGCAGCGTGACATGGGCGCCGCCCTCGAGCGTGACCTCGGCGCCGGTGATCGGCCGCACCCCGAGCGCCTTCGCCGCGTGCGCGAACTCGAGCGAGCCGTAGACCCCGTCGTGATCGGTGAGCGCCAGCGCCGGGTACCCGAGCTCGGCGGCGCGCGCAGCCAACTCCTCGGGGAGCGAGGCGCCGTCGAGGAAGGAGTAGGCGGAATGGCAGTGCAGCTCGACGTACGTCATCTACGCCTCACATGCTCCGCAGCTGCCGGCCGGCCGGCCCACCAGCCCACTGCCTCCGCCGGGTACCCTGCTTCCGCATGCCGAAGCCGCGGCATCACGCGCGCTACGAGGACATCGTCGACGCCATCACCGGCTGGCATTGCGCTTGCAAAGCATCCAGGGTGTTCGGGATGCCGTGTGTGAAGCGGGCGGGGCGCGTCGTCTTCGGGCTCTCGCGCACCGGGATGGTGTTCAAGCTCACCGACCCGGAGATCCACGCCCGCGCACTCGCGGTGCGGGGCGCCCATCTCTTCGATCCCTCCGGCCGTGGCGAGCCCTTCCG
>JBJXGY010000198.1:0-19857 GCA_046160185.1 Gaiella sp.
GTCCTCCCCGCCACGGCCTCCAAACCAGGCCCCGGTGTAGTCATATCAGACATCACAGCCACCTCTCCGCCAGCCCCACGGCCAGCAAGTCAGGCAACCGCATTTACACCGTCCGTCGGACAGTCCCCACCCTGACTATCCGCGGCCGGTAGCGAGGAAGAGCCCTCATCCAGCCGCCACAACGAGATCGGCGCAGGTGACGCCGGAGCACCGGGGTTGTTGAAGTGATCCGCGACCTCGGTCGCAGACAACGCGCGCTGATAGATCCGCGCGTGATCGTAGGAGAACCCGATCCCCGGATTCAACGCGTTCGGGCAGTACCCCAGCTTCAGCGTTTGCGTCGACGCGAACCCCGCACCACCACCGGTCGCCATCAGCACGCCGTTCAGATACAGCTTCTTCGCGTTGCTCTCGACAACCGCGGCCACATGGTTCCACGCGTTCGCCGTCAACGAGGTCGACGTCAACGCCCAGCCCTGACCACCGATCCCGTTGCCGGACTGGAAAATCAAGCCGCCGTTGAAGTTCGTGCCGAGCAGCCAGCCGGTGGCCGGATACAACGTGTTACACGCGATCGCGCGATACGTCTCCAACGCGTGCGACCCAGGATTCACCCATATCTCAAACGCGAAATTGCTCGCATAGTTGAAATCCGGAGAGTTTGGAACCTCCATACCCGAATCCACCGCCAACGGCCCAAACGTCCCGCCGCCACCGGTAGGTCCCGTTGGGCCAGTCGCGCCCGACGCGCCCGTCGGCCCCTGCTGCGCCCCTCCCGCAGAAGCACCCGAAGCCCCACCCGCCAACAGCACCGCGGCCGTCACTGCGACGACTAGCAGCGCGGCAGCCCACGCCACGGGCAGCGTGATCCGACGACCCGACGCTCGCAACGCAGCCAAAGGAAACCCCCGTCTCTCGGAATGGACTGACCGGCAGCCGGAAAGTTACAGCGCGATCAACGAATGTCAAGCAACCGGAAACCAAGAGGATACTCCGGGCGCCAACCGCAAGGGGGCACATAGAGGGGCATCTCACGCGCACCACAGACCCCCAAGACCGCCAAGAACGGGATCGGGTCGACGGCGGGTGAGCGAGCGGCGGCACACAGCCGATCGGGTGTCGATCCGTCGGCGAGGCGTTCGCACGTCACGTTCCGGGTGGATTTCGTCCCTCCGGCGACGAGGGCGCTGTAGGCGACGGCGAACACGATGAGGTCTCTCGGTTGAGCGGCGTCCTACGGACCACTCCGGGCGGCGGTCAGGATGATGACGGTGGCAACGTTGTGCCAGTGCGCGTGGAGCGCTGCGCGTTTCCTGGGCGCGACGCACAGGATCGCCGCCAAGTCCCAAGCGACGATCCCTTCTATCGATTGACTCCGCCGCTGAGACGTTCTGCGTAACAAATTAGTGTCCGACGCCAAGACCGAGATGTATCTCGATCGTCTCAAGCCTTCTCGTGACATACGGGGACCGGGGGCCGGTCACGAGCATCGCAATCCCGAGCGCGGTGTGCCAAAGACCCTGGTGGTTACGAGATCCCATCCGTTCCCGTTGCGGCGGTCCGGTGCGAGCAACCGTTGTACGGTGTTGTAGAGGACGGTGGCACCGGTGTCTCTTCCGGCCTGCCGATCTCGGGCCCTTCTGGCGATCACCCAGTTCAGATACTCGAAGGAGGACGGGATACGTCCGATGGAGCCGGCGCAGAGTCTTACGCTCTCTTCAGCCTCGTGGAGGGTGACGTTCGGTCTGCGGCGGCCTGGCCGCGCCCACGGTTGACCGGGTCCGATGGAGCGACCGTCATCTCGCAACCCCCACGCGGCGTGACAGACTCGCGGCCAGGAGCCGAACCTCTCCTGTAGGCGAGCTGAGAGCGGGGCGGTGGGTGCGTCGGTCTTGCGTCGCTCGTCGTACAGTGTGCGTTCGATGTAGGGGAGTTGTTCCGGCGGCTGCGGCCGCTCGTCCAAGAGACGTGCAAGGAAGCCGAGTTCGCTAATCCGACGTTCCGCGGCGGTGGGTGGCTTGTGCAGTCTGGAATGCAGCGCGACTCCGAGCTGTTCCACCGCTTCCGGAGGTAGGAGATCGATCATGGCCCTGAGAGGCTTCAGCCGTGGATCTCGGTCATCCGGGTGTGCGCCCCTAGTCAGATCCATGGCCCGCTTCTGCTTCTCTGGATGGAAGGGCGACCCTCGTCGCGTTCGTCCATCCGCCGAACGCACGCTCGATCGTCGGTAGTGCCGGAATCAACACTTCACCGGAGGCCATCCGCCGACTCCGCCAAGCCCTATATGCAGCAGAGGTGAAGGGGTCGCCAACATCGACCCACGCTTCATTGAGCTTGGCGACCAATGCCTGAGTCGAGTAGCTCGGACGTTGCTTCCCTTTGAACCAAGGTGCGCGGCTTGCGACAGGGGGGAGGCCAACGGAGTGAAGAGCGTTCTCCCACGTTCCATATCGATCGCGAATGATTGCCGCGGTCGGTAGCGCCGTTACCAGCTTCTTTGCGCTGAGTTCTTCCCGGATGACGTCCCGTTCCCGTTGGTACTCGCCGGGCTGTGGCGACTTGCTGAGCCTGGCCGCGATCTCCAGGAGGGCGGCCTTGACCTCGGCGTCGGTATAGGCGTAGCTGGACGGCAGCAGCCGCCCGTTAGCCGCGAACCTGGCCCCGTCTTCCTCGATCACTCCCGCCTTCACGAGGGCTTCCCGGAAACCGCCCAGTCGCTCTAAGGGGCGGTAGGAGCGAAATCTGCGTCCGGGCCTGGCCATCACGTCCGGTCGCCGCGACCATTGCATGTACTCAGTTAACGATGGCGGGTGACCGAGTTCCGCGCTGCACTCCCGCAGTGCGGCGAAGATTTCCTCGTCCGTCAAGCGGTATGTCAGGCCGACTTCCGTGGATGCGAAGTCGCCATCCGTCACGGCTGGAAGGAGCGAGCGCCGAAGGCAGTCGTTCCATCCGCCCCCCAACCACTTCCTGATGTTCGCGTCGGGTGGAAGGTCCAATTCCGGTAGGGATGCCCGAAGCTGACGATACTCCGGAACTGACGGCGAGTGACCCAGCAGATCGGCGGCCTCGTGAAGAGCCAGGACGGCCCTTTGCACGCGCACTTTCATGCTGCGGTTACCGCCCATGTCCGCTGCGAAATCGGTCGCCAGTTCACGGAGCAAGGCGAACTGGAGACCAACGTCGAGCGTCTCTATGGCCGCCCAAACGATTTCTGACTGGGCGTCGGCGAACCGGCGCTGTCTCACGACTCTGACCATGGATCCAGCGTAGGGCCGCCAACAGTCCCGAGGTAGCGGAACCCGAGAGGCGTCACGGCCTGGGCTGGTCAGGTTCGTGACCGGCAGAGCGCATGAATCCAACGCTTCTAGCGATGGTGACGAGTTTCTTGGTCTGCACCCCCCCGTGATCCCGGTCAGCTGTCCGAAGACGTGACCATCGAGCCTACGAGAGATGCCTGCAAACGGACACATTTCGGAAACTCGTCATCAAGCCGTTGTTGTTGTTGTTTGGGTGGTAGTGGCGGCGTAGACGAGCGAGACTCGGCGTCCTGTACAGCGCGTAATCCTTTCGGCCCTGGCTGCCCTTGTCGCGTTTGGCTTGGCTTATGTGCTCACGTTTTTCGTCGGCATCCACGCAACAGGTAGCGCGGAATGCGATGGCGTTTGTCTCAGTAAGTGGGATGAGGTCATGTGGGTCGCAATAGGAGTCGGCATCGCGACCGGGTCAATCACTGTGTGAGCGTGTGGTGTCCTCCCTGGGTATCGAAAGATCGGCAACAAGGAGCCGACAGCCAGGTTTCTAGAGGCGGCCCCGCCACCGCGGCAGCTGTGATGAAGAGCGGGCGGCCGGCCCCTTCAGGGGCTCGCCAGCGACGTCGGCCATGTCCTTCGCCTCCGGCTTCGATTCGACGTTGTAGGACAATCGCGCGATGGGGTTCGCCCGCTTCCAGGTGCTGCTGGCCGCCGTCCTCTTCGGCACCACGGGCACAGCGCAGGCGCTCGGGCCCGATGATCTCGACCCGCTCGCCGTTGGCGCGCTGCGGGTGCTCGTCGGTGGCGCGGTCCTGGCGGCGATCGCGGCCGGGGCGGGCGGGCTGTTCCGCCCCTGGCCTCCGGCGCGAGTTGCGATCGCCGGTGCGGGCGTCGCGCTGTACCAGGTGGCGTTCTTCGAGGCCGTGGCGCTGACCGGTGTCGGCGTGGGGGCGGTGGTGGCGATCGGCTCGGGCCCTGTGCTCGCGGGACTCCTGGAGCGGGCGACCGGCGGCGCGTGGCCCGGCCGCCGCTGGCTGGCCGCGACGATGCTCGCAACGGCAGGCGTCACCATGCTCACCCTCGCAGCTGTCGACGATGCGACCCTCTCGCCGCTCGGCATCGCGCTCGCGTTGCTGTCAGGGCTTGGCTACGCGACGTACACCGTCGTCGCGAAGACGCTTCTGCGCGACGGCGGCTCGCCACTCGGGGTGATGGGCGCCTCCTTCGGGCTCGGGGCGTTGCTCCTGATCCCGGTCGCAGCTCTGCGCGATCTCTCGTGGCTCGCCTCCGGAGGAGGCATTGCCCTCGTGGTCTATCTGGGTCTGCTGCCGACCGCCCTCGCGTATGTCCTCTTCGCCCGCGGGCTGCGGCGACTGACCGCCGCCGAGGTGACGACGCTCGTGCTCGCGGAGCCGCTGGTCGCTCTTGCTCTCGGGGCCGTCGTGCTCGACGAGCGGATCGGCGGGACAGGCGCGGTCGGAGCAGCGTGCGTGCTCGCCGGGCTCGCGGTCCTGGCCGGGCTGGGTGGGCGGCGCGGGCGGCTGTCTGCGGCCGCTCGTCGTGACAGCGGGTAGACGTCGCCGGCGAGCCCCTGAAGGGGCCAGCCGGGTGCCTGCCGGCCCACCCGGTTCCTCCCGCCGGCTCGTCGGCGCGCCGGCCCTGCCCCGCCGGCCTCCGCGCAACCCCGGCCGCCTTGGCGGTAGGCTGGCTGCGTGCCGCGGCGCATGCTCTTGTGGCCGCTCCTGTGCGGCGTCGGGGCGCTCTGCCTGATCGGCGCCCTGCTCGTCGATCTCGACTCGACCGCGGCCAAGGCACTGATGGTGGCGGCAGCGGTCTGCTTCGTGCCGGGGGCGGTCGGGACGCTCGCGTGGATGCGGTACCTGCTCGGCCCGCCACAGTGACGGCGGCGCGCCTTGCGCTGGCGACGATCGCGCTGACGGTCGCCGGCGGAGCCCTCACCGCGTCACCGACGGCGCAGAGGCCCGTCGCCACCGTCGTCATCGACCCGGGCCACGACGAGCTCGGCAACCCGCAGACCGAGCCGATCGGGCCGGGCTCGGACGTGACGAAGATCAAGGACGGCGGTGGCACACGCGGCGTCCTCACCGGCACTCCCGAGGCGGAGCTCGTGCTCGACGTCTCGCTGCGGCTGCGCACGTTGCTGCGACGCGCGGGCGTTCGGGTGGTGATGACGCGCGCCGTAACGTCGGGCGTCAGCATGGGCAACATCGCGCGCGCCCGCATCGCGAACGAGGCACAGGCAGCGCTGTTTCTTCGCGTCCACGCGGATGGTCACCGCGACCCACGGGTGCGGGGCACCCACATCCTCGTCCCCGCGTTTCGCCGGGGTTGGACGGACGACATCTACGCCGAGAGCCGCCGCGCGGCAAACGCGATCCTGCCGGAGCTCGTCCGCCGGCTCGGCTTCCCGTCACGTGGGATCTCGGAGCACGCGGACTTCACCGGCTTCAACTGGAGTGACGTACCGGTCGTCCTGGTCGAGCTGGGCTTCATGACGAATCGTCTCGAGGATCGCGCCTTGGCACGCGCCGCGATCAGGCGTGCCGGTGCCCTCGGAATGTGCCGGGGGGTGCAACGCCTCCTCTCGCGCGACCCCCGCGCGTGCGGCACGTCCTGAGAGCACGTATGATTTAGACGTGTCTAAATTCAGTCGCAGACGACTGCTCGCCACGGCCGCCCCGTTCGCTGCGGCTCCGGTGATCGCCCACCTCGCCCGCGCCTCGGACACGCCACAGACTGCCGAAGGTCACTCCTCGCACACGAGCGCCGCCGGCTCCGGCAGCACGCCCCAGGGGCATGCGGCGCTGGGTCACGCCGCGATGATCGGCCCGGGAGCGCCGGCCGTCGGCGGCCCCCACGATCTCGACGAGCTTCTTTTTCCGCCGGCGGCCACTCCGTACCAGCCCGGTCGTGTCCGCTCGTACACGCTGCGAGCGATCGATCGTGAGATCGAGATTGCACCGGGCGTGTTCTTCCCCGCCTGGACCTACAACGGCACGGTACCGGGCCCCGTGATCCGTGCGACCGAAGGCGACCTGCTCGAGGTCCGTTTCGTCAATGAGGGCTCGCACCCGCACACCATCCACTTCCACGGGATCCATCCTTCGAACATGGACGGCGTCTTCGAGATCGTCGCTCCCGGAGACGAGTTCACGTACCGCTTTGAGGCGAGACCCGCCGGCCTGCATCTCTATCACTGCCACTCCACCCCACTCAAGAAGCACATCCACAAGGGGCTCTACGGCGCCTTCATCATCGACCCGAGAGAGCCACGCCCGCCCGCGCGGGAGCTCGTGCTGTTGATGAACGGCTACGACACCGACGCGGACGGCGGCAACAACTTCTACACCGTCAACGGGCGGTCGTTCTACTACGCGCGGTACCCGATCAAGGTCACGCGCGGCGAGCTGGTGCGGGTCTACCTCGTCAACCTCACGGAGTTCGACCTCCTGAACTCGTTTCACCTCCACGGTGACTTCTTTCGCTACCAGCCGACCGGCACCGGCGACGTGTGGGAGTACACCGACACGGTGATGCAGTGCCAGGGCCAGCGCGGGGTGATCGAGATCGAGTTCGCCAACACCGGTCACTTCATGTTCCACGCTCATCAGTCCGAGTTCACCGAGCTCGGCTGGATGGGGTTCTTCGAGGTCGCCGACTGATGGATCATCCGGTACCGCGGAGCCCGGCACGCACCCGCCTGCGTGCCCTGGCGCTGCTCCCGATCCTCCTCCTCGGGCTCGCCGTCTGGGGGGTCTCGTCGACCACCGACGATCTCGTCGACCTCGTCGGCACCAACCCGCCGCCTGCGGACGAGTTCGAGATCCGGAGAGTTGCGTTCGCGGTGGGCCGCATCGAGATCACGGTGCGCAACCCGCAAGTGGACGACCTCACGATCGCCTCTGTCACGGTGGACGATGCCATCGTCCCGTTCGAGGTCGACGGAGACCGGACGCTCGGACGGCTCCGCTCGAGCACGATCGTGGTGTCCTACCCGTGGGTCGCCGAGGAGCCGATCGTGGTCGGCGTCACCAGCTCATCGGGTATCGAGACGGTCGAGGAGATCGCGGCCGCTGTGGAGACGCCGACGTTCTCGGGGTCCAGCTTCCTCGGATACGGCCTGATCGGGCTGCTCGTCGGCGTGGTTCCGGTCGCCTTGGGGTTGATCTGGCTGCCGGCGCTCCGCCAGGCCGATCCGCGGTGGCTCGCCGCGTTCATGGCGCTGACCGCCGGTCTGCTCTCGTTTCTCGGGATCGAGGCGCTGTTCGAGGCGTTCGAGCTGCAGGCGGCGCTGCCGCCGGCGCTGGGCGGGCCGGGTCTGGTGCTCCTGGGCGTCGCCGCCGCCGCTCTCGGCATGACGTTCCTCTCCGGCCGCCTTGCACGAGGGCGGCCGGGAGTCGGCGGCCTCGCGCTCGCGTTCCTCGTCGCGATCGGGATCGGCGCGCACAACCTCGGCGAAGGGCTCGCGATCGGAGCGTCGTTCGCGGTCGGCGAGCTGCAGCTCGGCTCGTTGCTCGTGATCGGGTTCATGGTGCACAACCTCACCGAAGGGCTTGCGATCGCCGCGCCTGCATCATCCGACCGACCCTCGGTTCGCGTCCTTGCGGGTCTCGCGCTGGTCGCCGGTCTGCCTGCCATATTCGGGGCGTGGATCGGCGGCTACTCGACCAACGACGTCCTCAGCGTGGTCTTCTTCGGATTGGCGGCGGGTGCCGCCCTCCAGGTCGTGGTCGAGGTCGTGCGGTACGTGAGGACACGCGCGCCCGGCGGGCTCGGCTCTGGCTGGGTCGTGGGTGGCTTCCTCGCCGGCGTGGCCATCATGTGGGCCACGGGCCTGCTCTCCGGATGACGTCGCGGGTTGCCGGCACCCGCTATGCCGGCGCGCTCGTCCTCGTCGTCGTCGGGCTGCTCGCCGCGGGATGCGGACGTGTATCGGGCCCCTCGCTACCTGATCTCTCCGGTCGAGACGAGCTGCGGCTCGTGACGACGGTAGGGATGGTCGAAGATGTCGCGCGCGAGGTCGGCGGTAACCGGGTCTCGGTGCGGGCGCTGATGGGCCCGGGCGTCGACCCGCACCTGTACAAGGCGAGCGAGGGCGATCTCCGACGCCTCGAGCGCGCCGATCTCATCCTCTACGCCGGTCATCACCTGGAGGCGAAGATGGGTGACGTCCTCGAGAGGATCGGCGAGCGGCGGCGCGTGTCCGCAGTGGCAGAGCGGATACCGCGCGGCAACCTCATCCTCACCGAGGCCTTCGGCGGCGAGGCCGATCCGCACGTGTGGTTCGACGTCAAGCTCTGGGAGTTCGCAGTGTCCGGCGTTGCCTCGGCACTCGAGCACGCCGACCCTGCCCACGAGGGCTTCTATCGGGCGAACGCCGCCCGTTACCGGGCGGAGCTGGACGAACTGGACGCGTGGGTGCGGCGGGTGGTCGCCACCGTGCCCTCCGAGCGGCGCGTCTTGATCACCGCGCACGACGCGTTCGGGTACTTCGGACGGGCGTACGGCTTCGAGGTCGTGGGGCTGCAGGGCATCTCGACCGCCTCCGAGGCCGGCACCAAGGATGTGCAGCGGCTGGCAGCGATGATCGCCGACCGGCGCATTCCCGCCATCTTCGTCGAGTCGTCGGTGGCGCCCCGCACGATCGAGGCGGTGCAGCAGGCTGTGCGGGCGCGCGGCTTCGACGTCGAGATCGGCGGCAGCCTCTTCTCCGACGCCATGGGTGCCGCGGGCACGCCGGAGGGGACGTATATCGGGATGGTCAGGCACAACGTGCGCACGATCGTCACGGCCCTGGGCGGGGCCGGCCTGTGAACGCGCCACCGCTCGCGGTGGAGGCCACCGACATGACGGTGGCGTACGGGGAGCATCCCGTGCTCTGGGACGTCGACCTCGCGGTGTCCGCGGGCACTCTGACAGCGATCGTCGGTCCGAACGGCGCGGGCAAGAGCACGCTGATCCGCTCCATTCTCGGTCTCGTCAAGCCCGCGGCCGGCAGGGCGCTCATCCTGGGCAAGCCGTACAGCGAGCAGCGCCGACTGGTGGGTTACGTACCGCAGCGGGGCACCGTCGACTGGGACTTCCCGACCGATGTGCTGGACGTCGTGCTCATGGGCCGGTACGGGCACCTCGGCTGGTTCAGGAGGCCGCGGCGGGCCGATCGGGAGGCGGCGCGGCACGCCCTTGCCGAGGTCGGGATGGAGGAGTTCGAGCGACGGCAGATCAGCCAGCTCTCCGGTGGGCAGCAACAACGCGTCTTTCTCGCGCGCGCCCTCGTGCAGGACGCCGAGGTGTACTTCATGGACGAGCCCTTCCAGGGAGTGGACGCGACGACCGAGAAGGCGATCATCGCGCTGCTGCACGCGTTGCGGCTCAAAGGCAAGACGATCGTGGCCGTCCATCACGACCTCCAGACCGTTCCCGAGTATTTCGACCACGTTCTGCTCCTCAACGTGCGGCGAATCGCCGCCGGGCCCGTGACGGAGGTCTTCACAGAGGAAAACCTCCGTCTCACATACGGGGGGCGAGCGGCTCTGTTCCGCGCCGAGACCGCCAACGCCCAGGGGTAGCCCCGGTTGCTCGGCTTTCTGGTCGACGACTACACGCTGCGCACCGTCGCGCTCGGAGCGCTCGCGCTCGGTGCCGTCGGCGGCGCTCTCGGCACGTTCGGCGTACTGCGCCGGCAGGCGCTCGTCGGAGACGCCGTGTCGCATGCCGCACTGCCCGGGATCGTCCTCGCCTACCTCCTGACCGGATCCAAGGCGTCGCTCGGGCTTCTTCTCGGCGCAGCGGTCACCGGGCTCCTTGCGATCGTCCTCGTCGGAGCCATGGTTCGCTCGACGCGGATCAAGAGCGACGCTGCACTCGGCATCTCGCTCTCGGTCTTCTTCGGCATCGGCTTGGTGCTGCTGACGTTCGTCCAGCGGCGGCCGGACGCCTCGCAGGCGGGGCTCGATCGCTTTCTCTTCGGGCAGGCGGCCACGATCCTGCGCGACGACGTGGTGACGATGGCTGTTGCCGGCGCCGTGGCGCTCGGCGCTGTGGCCGCTCTCTGGAAGCCGTTCAAGTTGCTTGCCTTCGATCAGGAGTTCGGCGCGGCGCTCGGGTTCCCGATGAGGCTCGTGGAGGTGACGCTGACGGTGCTGACGGTGATCGCGATCGTGATCGGGCTGCAGATGGTCGGTGCGGTGCTGATGAGCGCCCTTGTCGTTGCGCCGGCCGCCGCCGCGCGCCAGTGGACCGACCGTCTCGGCACGATGACCCTGGTGGCCGCGGGCTTCGGTGCGTTGGCGGGCGTCGGTGGAGCCTTGCTGTCCGCCGAGGCCGAACGATTGCCGACCGGGCCGACGATCGTCCTGGCCGCGACGCTGCTGGTGGTGCTCTCGCTGCTGCTGGCCCCGCGACGGGGCCTCGTGCTGCAGGCGCTGCGCGCGCGCGCGGCGCGACGGAGGCTCGGCCTGTCGGCGGTGTTGTTCGATCTCGGCGAGCTGGAGCGGCAACACGGGGAGATCGGTCGGGGGCACGAGGCGTCGACGATCGGCGTGATGGTGGAGGCGGACGCGACGGCCGCGCTGCAGCGCCTGGAGGCTGACGGGCTCGTCGTTCGGGGCCCGGACGGGTTGTGGGCGCTCACCGACCGCGGCCGGGCGCAAGCGAGCGAACGATGACGAGCGGGCAGCTCGAGATCCTTGCCATTGCCGGTGTCACGGCCGCCGCCTGCGCCCTCGTGGGCGTCTTCCTCGTGCTGAGACGGACGGCGCTGGTCTCGGACGCGATCGGGCACGCCGTCCTCGTGGGGATCGCGCTCGGCTTCTTCGTCACGGGCACGACGACCTCGCCGCTGCTCCTGCTCGTGGCCGGCGCGACGGGGCTGGTCACGGTCGCGCTCGTCGATCTCGTCACCCGGACGAGGCTCGTTCGCGAGGATGCAGCGATCGGTCTCGTCTTCCCGGCGCTGTTCTCCGCCGGCGTGATCCTCGTCTCCCGTTACGCCGACGGGGTGCATCTCGACACCGACGCCGTGCTGCTCGGGGAGCTGGCCTTCGCCCCCTTCGACAGGCTCGTCTTCTGGGACTTCGACTTCGGGCCGACCTCGCTCGTGGTGCTGAGCGCCGTGCTGCTCGTCGACCTCGCGGTGATCGCCGCACTCTGGAAGGAGCTGAAGCTGACGACCTTCGACAGCGGGCTCGCAGTGTCACTTGGGTTCGCCCCGGCGCTCGTCAACTACGCGCTGATGACGCTCGTCTCCACGACGACGGTGGCGTCGTTCAACGCCGTCGGCTCGATCCTCGTCGTGGCGCTGATGATCGTCCCCGCTGCCGCCGCCTACCTGCTCACGGACTCACTGGTGCGGCTCGTGGGCCTCGCCGTGACGATCGGCGTGGGGAGCGCTGTGGGCGGTTACTGGCTCTCCTACGCACTCGACGCATCGATCGCAGGCTGCATTGCCACCGCCTGCGGTGCCGCCTTCGTGCTCAGCTGGTTGTTCTCGCCGGGCCGGGGGCTGATCGCTGGCGCGCGGCGCCGTACCCGGCAGAAGCTGCGGTTCGCGGTGACGATGCTGGCCATCCACCTCGCCAACCATGAAGGACTCCCGGAGGCAGACGTCGAGAGCCGCGTCGGCCACCTCGGAGAGCACTTGCGCTGGGAGACGCGGTTCGCGGCTCGCGTCGTCGAGCGGGCGGAGGAGCAGGGCGTGGTGACGCGGTCTGGCGAACGGCTCGGGCTCACGGCGGCGGGCCGCGACCTGGCCGCTACGGCCGTCTCACGCTGATCGTGAGCCGAGCAGGCGGCGGAGCCGGGCCCGCTCGGCCGGCACCGTGAACCCTGCCGCGAACAGCGCCGCGGGGTAGGCGAGTGCGAGGGCGATAGCCGGCATTAGGCCTCCGCCTACGACCTTGCCGGTCACGACGAGGGCGACCCCGACGAGTGGAGCCGTGAGCGTGCGCCGCCACTGGTAGCGCACGGGATAGACGCGCTGTGCCCACCACGCCATGCCCGCGAACATCACCACGTAGGCGACGACCGTGGCCACCGCCGCGCCCATCATCCCGTAGGGCGGGATCAACACGAGGTTGAGGACGACGTTCACCGCAGCGGCGGCCCCCGTGATCACCCAGTTGAACTGGGTGCGACGCGCGCGGCCGACGCCGATCGAGATCACGATGTAGCCGGCGAGCGCGACGGTGGAGAAGGCGAGCGGCGCCACGACGCGGGAGGACTCGGCGAAGCTCGGCTTGGTCAGGAGCTCCACGAGCCAGGGTGACAGCAGGCCGAGCGCCGTCGCCACCCAGGTCGTGCCCGCCACGAGGTACGCGAGCACCCATCCGTACGTGCGCTTGGCTTCCTCGTCCTGCTCGATCGAGTAGGCGAAGGCGGGCCAGGCTGTGCGAAATGCCGTGAGCAGCAGTGCCATCGCCGACGCGATACGTACGCCCACCGAGTAGAGACCGACCTCGGTCTGGTCGGCGAGCTGCCCGATGAAGAAGCGATCCGAGAAGTTCGTCGTCCACAGGAAGAGTGCGGAGGGAACGAGCGGCATCCCGAACCGGTTCATCTCGCGCAACAGGCCGCGGTCGAGTGTGAGCCCGAGCTGCTCGCGTCGGTAGCCGAGGAGGGCGAGGTATACGACGAGCGTGCCGGTGAAGTTCCCGACGATCACGCCGAGCGGTCCCTTGTCGAGCGCGACCACCAGGACGAGCGTGGCGCCGACGGTGATCAGGATGTTCGTCAGGCTGGCCGCGACGAAGGCTGTCGAGCGCTCCTCGACCCTGAAGAGCGCGGTGAGCTGCTCGTAGTTCATCTGCGCCCAGAGCGCGATCCCGGCCGCAGTCACGAGCTCCCAGTCGTCGCCGCTTCCGAGCAGCGCGTCGGCAAGCGGCCGGGAGAGTAGGAGCAGGGCAACGAGGCCCGCCGTGGCCATCGTCATCGTGAACCAGAAGGAGGTGCGGAGAACGCGGCGCCGGTGCTCGCGCTCCTGCGAGTCGAAGTAGAAGCGGAAGAACGCGGAGGAGATGCCGAAGCGGAGGATGATCGTGAGCACGGTGATGAGCGCCACGAGGGTCTCGACGCGGCCGTAGTCGGCGGGCGCGAGGTAGTTCGTGTACAGCGGCAGCAGGAGGACGGCGAGCACGCGGGAGACGAGGCCCCCGAGCCCGTAGATCGCGGAGTGCTTGCCGAGGCGCCCCAGTTGCGAGCCGAGCGCACCCATCAGCGGAGCCCGGCGTAGACGTCGAGCAGGCGGTCGGTGACCAGCTCGCGATCGTGGACGCGCTCGACGTAGGAGCGCGAGGCTGCCCCGAGGGCGCGTCGGCCGTCGGGGCCGATCGCGATGAGCCGGCGCAGCGTGTCACGGAGAGTCTCCGCGGTGGCGTTCTGGAGCGGGACGTCGATGCCGAAAGCGTCGCGCGTGCGTCGGGTGGCCTCCTCGTGCAGGAAAGTGACGACCGGCTTGCCGAGCGCCATGCATTCGATCGCGAAGAGGCCGTACCAGCCCGCGTTGAGCTGGTCGACGACGATGTCGGCGTTGCGGAAGCGCTCGAAGGCCGCGTCGTGCCGGAGCCCCTCCACGATCTCCAGGTCGGCGTCGAGTCCGGCGCAGGCCGCGATCACGTGCTCGGTGCCCTTTCGCGCGCGTGACGACGGCGCGTGCAGGATGAGGGGTCGGCCGCGGTCGCCCGGGGGCGCAGGTGTGACGGACGCGAGGTCGATGCCCGGCGGGATCACCTCGGCTTCGGGCACCCAGCGGATCGCGTCGTAGCTCCCCACGATCTGCGCGCCGGCCTTCTTGCCGTACGCCAGCTCGGCCGGGGTCTTGCCGCGGATGTCGGATCCGAGGTAGTGGAAGACCGAGTGCCGCCCGAAGAGGCGAAGCAGCGGGAACTGAAGCGCCTTGGGGACGAGCGTGAGCCCGAAGTAGAAGTGGAAGATGTCTGCGTCCGGGAGCAACCGGGCGAACGCGCGCCATTGCGTGAGCTGCCGCCTGGCGAGGTTGCCCGAGCGGTCGAGCGACCAGTCGGCCTCGGGGTGGAGCTTGTAGCGGTTGAAGACGACGAGCCTGGCGTCGACACCGCGCGCGCGGAGCGCCTCCACGTTCGTCCAGGGGACGCCGGCGGTGTTGACGGGGCAGTGCACGACGCGCAGCGGCCGTCCGCCGGGCCGGGTCGGGGCCGGTCGATGCGCGCTCACGCCGCCGCCCGTCCCGCGCCACAGAATTGGTGCAAACCTGGCACAGAATCGCCACATTCTCCGCCGTAAAGTGGGAACCCCGTGGGTGGGTGGGGGTTTGGGACGGCGAGAAGGACCGTGTGGTTCAGGTGTGGTCCCCGTGGACGGACCGGTGGTGGACGTGCGAGCACGGGATCACGCGTCCCACTCCAACTGGTCGAAGTAGCGGAGCGCCGTCCGTCCAGGGCGCACCCGGCGGCGGAGCGCCTCGAGCTCGTCGTCGGCGACTTCGCCGAGCGCCCGCTTGATGCCGAGGTATGGGAGGTTGAGATCTTCCTGATAGACGATCGTCGAGATGCGCGGGTTGATCTCGATCACGTGGTCGCCCACGAGCTGGATGTTGAAGAAGTACTCGATGCCCAGCTCGTTCACGATGCGGTCGGCCAGCTCCATCAACTCGGGATCGTCCAGCGTCACGAAGTACATGGCGAGCCCGGCACGCATGGCCTCGCGTGTCTTGGGATGACCGAGCACGACCCGCCGCCCGTCCGCGATGCCGTCGATCGTTCGCTCGCCCCCTGTCGCCAGCTCCATCACCAGCAAGTCCGGGCCTCCCTCCGGCGGCAGTAGCTCGACCGCCTCCTCCAGCCGCATCGCCACCGACCCCGGGCGCTCGTGCAGCAGCTGGTGCGCACGGTCGACGGTCGGATCGAGAATGCGGAAGCCGCGCGACCCGGACGAGAACACCGGCTTGAAGCACACCGCCCGCTCGGGATAGCCGAGCGCGCGGGCGGCCGCCTCCACCTCGTGCGCGCCGTTCACCCGCTGGAACGCCGGAGCGGGTACGCCGAGGCGGTGGAGCAGCTCGTAGGTCTCCGCCTTGTCGTTCGAGCGGCGGATGCACTCCGGGCTGGAGACGAGCACAGGCACCGGGAAGCGCTCGCGGTGCCCGGCCAGACCCTCGAGATCGAACGAGGACTGGGGCAGCACCACGTCGACGCTCTCGCGCTCCACGATCTCGAGCACCGCGTCCGGAAACCCGGGGTCGGCACCGGCGGGGACGAGGTGAAAGGCGTCGCAGAGATGGCGGCCGACCGACCGCTCCGACATGTCCGTGCCGACGAGTCGCACCTTCCGCTCGCCGTTCTCGCGAAGGCCCCGCACGAGCGCTGCGGTGCCGGGCGCGCCGGAGGCGGAGACGAGCACTGTGAGCGGATCGAGGGGCATGCCGGCCATTTCAGCTGAGATCGATGCGGTCCTGCGCCAGCTGCTCCAGCCGCCGGGCTTTCTCCGACTCCAGCATCGCACGCATCGACTCGCCCATCCGCCGGCCGGGATACGCCCAGATCTCGGGATGTGTGAGCAGCTGCAGCCAGGGGAACGCGCCACGCCGCAGCTCGTCGCGGGGATCGCCCGAGCGCCAGCGCTGGTTGGAGTCCGAGCGGTACGTGGCCGGCGAGAAGTACCGCTCACCCATCACGTTGATCGCTCCCGGGATCGCTGCGGTCATGTATTCGGGGTCCGGGTTGTGCCAGGTCACGACCGGCTCGAACCGCTCGTCGAGGTCCGCGACCGGGTACACCGCATGCAGCGCCACCCTGTGCCCGAGGTCTCGCAGGCTCTGGATGGCCGCGTCGCCTTCCGCCGAGGCCAGGTTGTAGAAGACCGACCGCGTCATCAGGAAGTAGGTCGCAGCGACACCGATACGCGCCTCGCGCTCCGCCATCTCGAGCGCCGCGTCGAGGGAGAGGTCGACGTCGTGGCGCACGAAGATCTGCCCCGGCTCGGGCCCTTCGCCGAAGAACGCACAGCGGTAGCCGCCGGCCTGTGCCGCCTCGAGCAGGTCGACGTAGTCGTCGAGATCCCAGTCGCCTCTCACGCTTGCCCCCAGAGCCGAAACCCGCTCCCGCGGCTTCCGGCTCGGGAGAGTCCCTGGAGCGGCCGCTGGCTCGGCCGGCCGTGACCTTGGCACGCAAGGCGAAGATTTGGCACACGGCGTCTCATGCGGACTCCACCTCTACCGTCAGCTGCGTCGCGGCATGTTCTGCCCGCGCCAGCGCCTCCAGGTTCGTGTCGGCGACGGCGATCACGTAACCGCGCCGGTCGCCGTCCAGCCGCACAGGGCGGATGGTCTCGCCGACGGCGAGATAGGTATCCGCCTGCACCACACCCTCGCACGCGAGAACGGGATCGAGGCTGCCGACTCGAATCACGCGGCCCAGCGGCAGCGGCCCGGGCGACGAGGTGAAGAAGCGGATCGCGAGCGGCTGCTCGAACTTGGGCAGGGCCACCTCGTCCGGCACGTCTTCACCGAGCGCCATCCGCAACGCGACCTCGACCAGGTCGACGCCCACCGCGTGCTGCACGAGATCCGCCATCTGACCGCCGGGGATGCGTGCGGCGACCTCCACCACGACGACACGTCCGTCAGATGCCGCGATCAGCTGGGGGAAGGCGATTCCGTCCCGCAACCCGAGTGCCCGCACGGCGTCCTCCGCGACGCGTCGCGCCACGTCGAGCTGCTCGCGCGGGATCGTGGGTGGAAAGACGTGGATCCATCCGACGCCGAAGCCGGGGCCGGGCGGACGCAGGCGATCCGACAGGGTGAGCACCGCCGGTTCGCCTCCGCGCGCGACGACGATCCCGTTCAGCTCGACCCCGTCCACGAAACCCTCGAGGATTGCCTCGCCGCGGCGCGACTCGGCCAGCGTCTCCGGCAGCAGCCGTTCGGCTTCCTCGGCAGTCTCGACGCGCACGACGCCGCGCTGGCCGCCGGAGTCCGCCGGCTTGAGCACGGCCGGGAACGCCGAGAACCCCATCTCGGCCATGCGGTGACCATCGTCCAGCGCAGTCCATGGCGGCTGCGGCACACCTGCTCGCGCGAGCCGGCTCCGCATCTCCACCTTGTTCGTCATCGCGAGGGCCACGTCGGTGCCGATCGACGGAAGCCCAAGCCGCTCGGTGACCGCGGCGACAACGGGCACGGCCCGGTCGGCGGACACCGTCAGCGCCCCGCCGACCCCGTGCCGTCGCGCAACCTCCGTCACCGCGTCCACGTCGAGGAAGTCAACCGCCTCGCCGGCGTCGGCCACCTTCAGGCCGAGCGCTTCGGGATTCCGGTCGACCGCGACAACTCGCAAACCCCGCTGCTGCGCCTGGAGGATCGCCCGGCGCTGATGGCGCCCCGCGCCGACGAACAGGACAGATCGCATCGCCGGTCCACCCTACACTCGACCCATGACCCGCTCTCGTCTGCTCCTGGCCGGCTGCGCCTTCGCTCTGGCGGGCGGCGCCGTAGGCGCCTACGCGACGCCAGAGCAGACCGTTCCGCTGCTCCGGCCGTCCGTTCTCGCAACCTACCCGCACGACCGCACGGCCTTCACCCAGGGCCTTGTGCTCCACCAGCGCGCCCTGTACGAGAGCACAGGCCAGTACGCGAAGTCCGACGTCCGCCGCGTCCGGCTCGCCACCGGGCGAGTCGTTCGCCGCTGGCGGTTCCCGGAGCGGTTCTTCGGCGAGGGACTCGCCGCGGTCGGCGACCGGCTCTACGCGCTCACCTACCGGGAGCGCACCGCCCATGTCCTCGGGCGGCAGACGTTCCGCGTTCAGCGCACCTTCCGCTACGACGGCGAAGGATGGGGTCTCTGCTTCGACGGACGGCGGCTCGCGATGAGCAACGGGTCCTCCACCATCACCTTCCGCGACGCAATCACCTTCCTGCCCACGCGGAAGATCACGGTGCGGCTGCCGGGCGGCACACCCGTCGCCGGCCTCGCGCCTGGGGCGGTCGAGAACATCAACGAGCTCGAGTGCGTCGGCTCGAGCATCTACGCCAACGTCTGGCTCACCGATCTGATCCTGAAGATCGATGCGCGCACGGGAGTCGTGCAGGCGGTGATCGACGCTGCGGGGCTGCTGACGGGGGAGGAGGCCAAGGATGCCGACGTGCTCAACGGCATCGCCGCGTTCCCCGGCGGCGAGCGGTTCCTGCTGACCGGCAAGTACTGGCCCAAGCTGTTCCTGGTGCGGTTCCAGTAAAACGTGGCCGGGCGGCCCAGGGGCTCGCCGGCGACGTACGGGACGTAGACTCGCCTGATGCCACTGCACGGCAAACGGATCCTGATCACAGGGGGTGCCGGGTTCATCGGTACCACGCTGGCGGCGACGCTGGTGGCCGACAACACCGTTGTCGCCTACGACAACCTGCATCGGGACGCGCTGCAGAAGACGTCCCTGACCGAGCATCCGAACTTCTCGTTCCTCCAGGGAGACGTGCTCGACGCGGACGCGCTCCGCGAGGCTGCGCGGGGCGCCACGCACATCGTCCATGCGGCGGCGATCGCGGGTGTCGACACCGTGCTCGAGAGCCCCGTACGCACCATGCGGGTCAACGTGATCGGCACCTACAACGCGCTCGAGGCCGCGCTCGCCACGAGGGACACGATCGAGCGCGTCATCGAGTTCTCGACCAGTGAGGTCTTCGGCCAGCACGCGTTCAACGTCAGCGAAGGGCACGTGACGACGATCGGCTCGGTCGGCGAAGCCCGCTGGACGTATGCGGTGTCCAAGCTCGCCGGCGAGCACATGGCGCACGCGTACCACGACGAGCTCAAGCTGCCCACCGTGTCCATGCGCCCGTTCAACGTCTACGGGCCGGGCCAGATCGGCGGCGGCGCGATCCGCGCCTTCATCGAGGCGGCGCTCGACGGGCGCGACCTGACGATTCACGGCGACGGGTCGCAGATCCGGGCGTGGACGTATGTCGACGACATGGTGCGCGGCCTCCAACTTTCGCTCGAGCACCCGGCGGCGGTCGGCGAGAGCTTCAACATCGGCAACGCCCGCTCCGCCGTCACCATCTTCGACCTCGCGACCCGGATCAAGCGGATCAGCGGGTGTCCGGGTGGGATCGTCTTCCAGCCACTCCACTACACCGACGTCGAGCTGCGGATTCCGAACGTGACGAAGGCCCGCGAGCTGCTCGGCTTCGAGGCCGAGGTGGAGCTCGACGACGGGCTCGAGCGCACGATCGCGTGGTACCGCAGCCAGCGCGGGTGAGACACCCTGTGTCGACCCTTCGCCTTGCTCTGTCTGGTTGCGGCCGGCCGCGCCGGCGGCCGCTTTGGGGGCAGACGTGAACGATCCGATCAGGCTCGCCCGCCCCGACATCGGCCCGGCGGAGATCGCGAGGGCGGTAGCCGTGCTCGAGAGCGGTCACCTCACGATGGGCCCGGAGGTCGCGGCGCTCGAGCGTGCGCTGCAGCAGGCGCTGGGCGTGGGACACGCGGTCGCCGTGGCCAACGGGACGGCAGCCCTGCACCTCGCGCTGCTCGCCCTCGGCGTAGGTCCGGGCGACGAGGTGATCGTCCCCGCATACACCTTCCCGGCCACCGCGAACGTCGTCCGCTTCTGCGGT
>JBJXGY010000199.1:0-12412 GCA_046160185.1 Gaiella sp.
GCGTTCCACTTCACGAAGCGGAACCACTCGGAGCTCGGCTGCAGCCCTTCCCGGCCGGCGGCCCCCGGCGCGACCTGGAACCCGAGGACGAAGCCGATGCGCTCGCGGGGGATCCCCACCGCGAGGAAGCGGTCGGCGACGTTCCTCATGCCGAGCCGCATCCGTCGCGTGCCCACGATACGCCCGAGCCGCATGATCACGGGTGCCTTGTAGTAGGCCTCGTACGCGACGTCGGCGACTGCGCCCACCTGCTCCCACCACGGAGCAGCCTCCCCGGTGAAGCCCGGGTCGCCGTGGATGAAGAGGACAGGCCTGGCGCCTCGGTGGCGAGCGCGCGCAGCAGCTCGAGCACGTTCGTCCGGTAGGCGCGGATGTTTGCGTTCCAGGGAACGGGCGCCGCGGGTGCGAGCAGCTCGTTGAGGGCGATGATCGGCGTCGCGCACTCGGTGGAGGCCACGGCGCGCTCGTATGTCTGCGCCGCCATCGCCTGCACCTGTTCCGGAGAGGCGGCGTCGCCCGGCTCGCCGATCAGCCTCGGGAGGTTGAGGACGAAGAAGACGGTTCGCGCACCCTTCTCGCGGTATCTCCTGGGAAGCTCCGTCCCGGACGTCGCCACCACGACCCCAGGGCGGGCGAAGATCTCACGGATCGGTGCCGGCACCGAGCCCTCGCCGTAGCGATCCACAGCGGTGTGCCCGCGGGAAGGCCGCACGCGGCACCCGCAGCGCGTGGCGCCTCGGCGCCGGCGCCGCCCACCGCGAGCGCGAAAGCCACGGTCAGCGCCACCAAACCGTAGCGTCGCCACAGTGTACGTCCGGTCATCTCGCCCTCCTTGCCAGGAAACGGCGTCCCGACGGGAACGCACCAAGGTGTGAGGACCCTCGCCGCTGCGCCGCGAGCCCGCATCGGGGGAACCGCTGCGCGGGGCTCCGCTGTTCCTACGCGTACCCGGGACCGCTACTCGGCGGCGAGGATCATGCCCGCGGCAACCGTGTCGTTCGTGGCCTCGTCGACCAGGACGAAGGCGCCCGCCGTGCGGTTGCTCGCGTAGGGATCGGCGGCGATCGGTCCGGACAACCGCAGCTGGACGACCGCGAGGTCGTTGAGCCGCAGCTCGCCTGCCGGCACCTCCTCCAGCGTCTCGACGTCGAGTTTCGACTCGATCGCATCGAGGATCGCGCGAACCCAGCGTGTCGTGTGCTTCAACGCCAGGCGCGCGCCGGGCTGCACACCCCGCTCGCTCATCCAGCACACACGCGCCCGTAGCGAGCGCGCCGCGATCGGCGGCTGGTCCGGATCGCAGAGCATGTCCCCGCGCGAGATGTCCACGTCGTCCTCGACCCGCACCACCACGGACATCCCGGGTAGCGCGCACGCGAGGGGGCCGTCGTGGGTCTCGACGGCGGCCACCCTCGTGCGGAGACCGGAGGGCAGCACGAGGACGTCGTCGCCTACCGACCACGTTCCACCGGCCACCTGGCCCGCGTAGCCGCGGTAATCGTGGAACTCGTCCGACATGGGCCGGATCACCCACTGCACCGGAAAGCGGCGGGGTGTCTCGGCCGAGTCACCCGCGATCTCGAACGACTCGAGCCGCCCGAGCAGCGTCCCTCCCTGCCACCAGGCGAGCCGCTCCGAGCCATCGACGACGTTGTCGCCGTGCAGGGCGGCGATGGGGACAGCCACCTCGTCGCGGATGCCAAGCCGCTCCGAGAGCTCGGCGAGGTCGGCTGCGATCTCCGTGAACCGCTCCTGCGACCAGTCGACGAGATCCATCTTGTTGACGGCGAAGACGACATGCGGAATGCCGAGCATGGCCGCAATGAACGAGTGCCGCCTGGTCTGCTCGATCACGCCCTTGCGCGCATCGAGCAGCACGATCGCGATGTCCGCGGTCGAGGCGCCGGTGACCATGTTCCGCGTGTACTGCACGTGGCCGGGCGCATCGGCGAGCTGGAAACGGCGCCTCGGCGTGATGAAGGAGCGATACGCGACGTCGATCGTGATGCCTTGCTCGCGCTCCGCACGGAGCCCGTCGGTGAGCAGTGCCAGGTTGACGTAGCCGTCGCCACGGCGTTCGCTGGTCTCCTCGACGTGCTCCAGCTGGTCGACGAAGACCTGCTTCGTGTCGAAGAGCAGCCTGCCGATGAGCGTCGACTTGCCGTCGTCGACGGAGCCGCAGGTAACGAGCCGCACCAGCTCCGACGCCGCGGCGTCGCCTGTGAGCATCTCCGCGAGATCGACCGGCTCGGGCATCAGAAGTAGCCCAGGCGCTTGCGGTCTTCCATCGCCGCCTCGGTCACACGATCGTCCGCTCGCGTCTCGCCGCGCTCGGTGATTCGGGTGCCGGCGATCTCGGCAACCACGTCCTCGAGCGTGACCGCCCGGGAGCGAACGGCGCCCGTACAGGACATGTCGCCGACGGTGCGGAAGCGCACCCACTCCGCGAACGGTGTCTCCTGCTCGTAGCGCGTAACGACGTCGCTGGCCGCGTACAACATCCCGTCACGCTCGAACACCTGACGCTCGTGAGCGAAGTAGATGCCCGGTAGCTCCAGTGCCTCGCGTGCCACGTACTGCCACACGTCGAGCTCGGTCCAGTTGGAGATAGGGAAGACGCGAACCTGCTCGCCCTTTGAGATCCTGCCGTTGTAGAGGTTCCACAGCTCGGGGCGCTGCGCACGTGGATCCCACTGCCCGAAGTCGTCGCGGAACGAGAAGATGCGCTCCTTCGCTCGTGAGCGCTCCTCGTCGCGCCGGGCCCCACCGATCGCGGCGTCGAACTGGTGCTCGGTCATCGCGTCGAGCAGCGTCGTCGTCTGCAGCTGGTTGCGCGACGCGCGCGGGCCCTTCTGCTCGACCACGCGGCCCCGGTCGATCGATTCCTGCACAGAGGCCACAACCAGCCGCTCCCCGAGCTCCGCCACCCGCCGGTCGCGGTACTCGATCACCTCGGGGAAGTTGTGACCGGTGTCGACGTGCATCAGCGGAAAGGGGAAGCGGCCGGGCCGGAACGCCTTCTCGGCGAGCCGTAGCAGCACGATCGAGTCCTTGCCGCCGGAGAAGAGCAACACGGGCCGCTCCAGCTCGGCGGCGACCTCGCGCATGATGTGGATCGCCTCCGCCTCGAGTGCGTCGAGGTGGGTGAACTGCACCGTCGACGGACTCACGCGTGCAGTCCGCATTCGCTCTTGTCCGTGCCGGCCCAGCGGCCCTCGCGGCCGTCGCCGGGCACCGTGCAGTGTGTGCAGCCGATCGAGCTGTAGCCCTGCGCGTGGAGGGCGTTCACGGGCAGCTCGCGCTCGGCGATGTAGGCAGTGACCTCGGCTTCGGTCCACGCGGCCAGCGGGCTCGCCTTCCACAGCTCGTGCGCGTCGTCCCAGCCGAGCTTCGGGGTTGCCGCACGAAGGGGGCTCTGGTCGCGCCGCATGCCCGTGATCCAGCATTCGAGCCCTTCGAGGGCGTGGGCAAGTGGTGCGACCTTGCGGATCGAACAGCAGAGGGTCGGGTTCCGCTCCCACAGCCGGTCGCCGTGGGTTGCGGCCTGCCTGCCGAGCGACGGGCCCTCGAAGACGTGGATCGCGGTGCCGTAGCGCTGCTCGAGCTGCCTCCACACGGCGTACGTCTCGGGGAAGAGAACGTGGGTGTCGAGCGCGAAGATCCGGGCGTCCGGGCGGCGCTCCAGCAGGAGGTCGACCAACACGGTCTCCTCCTTCTGAAATGAGCAGGCCAGCGCGACCCGCGGGTGGAAGCGGTCGAGCACGAGGTCGAGCACCTCCCCGGCGGAGAGTGACTCCACATCGCGACCGCCGGCGATCGAAGCTAGAGCTGGCGCGGGCATACGCAACCTCCGAAGATACCATAGGCATACGTTCTTGTTATTCGTGGCATAAGCAGGACGCATTGCCACAGACTCGCAGCCAGGTCGTCCGAGGGAGGAGATCGCTCCACGGTGTCAGGCGCGTCACGATGCCGCTCGGCCGAGCCCCTCGCCTGCCCGAGTACTTCGCGCCGCGAGGCCCCGTCGCAGTCCGCTCGTCGGGGTCGTCTCCTATACTGCCCCCTGAGTGGACGCGGACCTTCCGCTACGTACCTGCGCCCCGTGCCCCGGGGCGTTTTCCTTCCTCCGTGACGAGCCGTCGTGAGACGCTCCGTGTCAACTTTTCGCCTTGTGTGGGCTGATCGCGGCCGCTTCAGGGATCTTCCTGGGGGCGGGCATGAGTGATGCCGGCCGCATCGTCGCTGTGTTTGGGCTCGTGCTCGGCAACGCCGTGTTCGTCGCGGCCGAGTATGCGCTGATCACGGCGCGGCGGTCACGGCTCGAGGAGAAGGCCGAAGAGGGGAGCCGGGCCGCGCGCACCGCGCTCCGGCTGCTCGACGACCCGGTGCGGTTCATCGGCCTGATCCAGGTCGGGATCACCGTCTTCGGGATTGCCCTGGGCGCCGTCGGCGAGCCGCTCGTCGCCGACATCCTGGACTTCCTGCCGCGGACTGTCTCCTTCATCATCGCCTTCGTCGTCCTCACCTATCTCTCCGTGACGCTCGGCGAGCTTGTGCCGAAGGCCCTCGCGCTGCAGCGTGCCGAGCGCATCGGGTTGATGTTCGCGCTCCCGCTCGACCTGCTCTCGCGCGCGCTGACGCCGCTCGTGTGGCTGCTCCAGGTCACGGCGAACACCGTGCTCCGCGCCTTCCGGATCAAGCCCGCCCCGGCCGGGATGATCGCCTTCACGCGCGAGGACATCCGGCAGTCGGTGGCAGCGGCGGAGGACTCGGGCGAGATCGAGACGGCCGAGGAGGAGATGCTCTACAAGGTCTTCGACTTCGCGGAGAAGGAAGCATCAGACGTGATGGTGCCGCGGCCCGAGGTGGTCGGCCTCTCGGTGGAGATGCCCGCCGAGGAGGCCCTTCGTACGGTGCTCGACTCGCCGTACACGCGGTACCCCGTGTTCCGCGGGACGCTGGACGACATCGTGGGCATCCTTCACGTCCGCGACCTCGTCTCGGCGGTTCACGACGTCGCGATCGCCGACGTCGAGCTCGAGAAGCTGCTGCGACCGGCCTACGTCGTGCCCGAGACGAAGGATCTCGGCCCGCTCCTCGGAGAATTCCGTCGCACCAACCAGCACATGGCGATCGTGGTGGACGAGTACGGGTCGACGATGGGAATCGTCACACTCGAGGACCTGCTGGAGGAGATCGTCGGAGACATCGAAGACGAGTTCGACCTGCCGGACGACTCGATCGAGCGCGTCGACGAGACCACGATCCGCATCGACGGCACCTTCAGCATCGACGACTTCAACGAGGAGTTCGGCACCTCGCTCGCGCACGAGGACTACCACACCGTCGCCGGCCTCGTGTTCGACGAGCTCGGGCGCGCGGCCGCGCCCGGAGACCAGATGCAGGTCGACGGCGTGCGCCTGACGGTCATCGAGACGGAGGGCTCCCGCATCCAGCGGCTCGAGGTCGAGTTCCTCCCCGAAGAGGAGCACGTGGAGGTCGAGACGCCCGACGACTGAGCGGGCCGCTGATCAGTCAGACACCGGTTTCGCGCGCTGCAGTAGCCCCCCATCGACCGCTGCCACCAGACCCGCGAGCACGCCGCAGCGTGACGCGATGGTGGCGGTCTCGATGTACTCGTGCGGGCCGTGGTCGAGTCCGCCGACGGGGCCGAGGCCGTCCAGCGTGGGCAGACCGGCGTGCGCCGTCCAGGAGCCGTCGGAGACGCCGCCGGTGAGCGCCTCACCGAACGTGTGCCCGAGCGAGGCGCCGAGCTCGATCGCAGCCTGTGCGAGCGCGGCCACCTGCGGCGTCCGCTCGAGCGGCGGAGGGCCGCCGAGATCCTCGAAGGCGACCGTGACGTCGCCGTGGTCGGCGAAGTCGAGCACCTGCCGTCGCGCCCATTCGAGATCCTCGCTCCAGACGGCCCGGAGATCGCCCGTGACGGTCGCGTCCGGCGGCACCGTATTGAGCCCGACGCCGCTCTGAAGCCCGGTGACCTGGAAGGTGAGCCCGTCGCGCGCGTGATGGAGCGGCGCGAGGCGCACGGCCTCGCGGGCGATCGCGATCGCTGCGTTGCGGCCCACGTCAGGCTCGACGCCCGCGTGGGCTGGATGCCCAGCGGCCCGGAGCCGGAACCAGAAGGCACCCTTGCGTGCCGACACGACCTCGCCTTCCGGCCGGCCGCATTCGAGCACGAACACGGCGTCGAATCCGGCGAGGCGGTCGATCGTGGCGAAGGCGGCGGGGCGGGATTCCTCGTCGGGCGCCGAGATCAGCTCGAGTTGGGCAAACGGCCGTGGCCCGAGGGCGAGCAGGCGGGCGGCATGGGCCGCAACGGCGAGGCCGCCCTTCATGTCGGCCACGCCCGGGCCGTAACAGCGCGTGGCGTCGCGGTTGAACGGGCGCGCGACCGCCGTTCCGGCGGGGAAGACCGTGTCGTGGTGGCCGAGCAGGGCCACGCGTGCCCGGCCCCGCCCCTCGAGGGTCGCATGCAGATACAGACCTGCCTCGCCGGCGGGGACGAGCTCCGGATGCATGCCGAACGACTCCAGGGTGTGCGCGATGTCCGCGGCGAGCCGGTCGAGCGCGCTGATGTCGCCGCCGGGGGTGTCGGTGTTCACCCATCGTTCGAGGTCGGAGAGGATCCGGGGCAGATCGCGTTCGGCCTCTCCGGCGACCCGTGCTGCCTCGGTAGCGGGGACGTCACGTGCGGTCAGGATCGCGCCCCGGCCAGGAGGTGCCGCGCGTCGAGGCCCCGCAGCGAGGCGTCGAGGAGCTCGACGGGGTGCAGCATGGGCAGTGGGGTACCGGACCGGTGGAGCGCCTGCGAGACCTGCACCAGGCAGCCCGGATTGGCGCTGGCGACGACCGCGGCGTTCGTGGCGAGCACATGCCCCGCCTTGCGGTCGCCGAGCGCGCGCGCAGCCTCGGCCTGGACGACGTTGTAGATCCCGGCGGAGCCGCAGCAGATGTCCTGCTCGGCCGGCTCGACGACGTGGAGCCCGGGGATGCGCTCGAGCACCGCTCGCCAGGCGGCGGGAAGCTTCTGTGCGTGCCGGAGATGGCAGGAGTCCTGGTAGGCGACCCGCAGCTCGAGCGGGTACAGCACCAGCTCGTCGAGCGCCGGCGCGAGCGCCTCGGTCACGTCGAGCCCCGGTAGGCCGCGGTCCTTGAGGTGGGAGCCGCAGCCCGACGCGTTGACGACGATCGTCTCGTAATCAGCAAGATCGGCGCGCAGGCGCTCGGTGAGCCGCCGTGACTCGTGCTCCCGGCCGGCGTGGGCCGACAGGGCGCCGCAGCACCCTTGCGAGGGGGCGGTCACCTCGTAGCCTGCGGCGGCCAGCACCCGGGCGGTGGCGGCGTTCACCTCGCCGAACACGACGCGCTGCACGCAGCCGGTGAGCAGAGCAACCTGCCCCCGGGACCGGACCGCGGGCAGCGTCCGGGGAGGTGCCTGCTCGCTCGAGCGCCAGCGCGGGACGAGGTCGAGCATCGGCCGGAAAGCGGAGGGGGCCGGTAGCACGCGTCCCAGCGGGGCGAGCCTGAAGGCCACCGCGAGGCGGCGCGGGTAGGGAAGCGTGGCGAACAGGGCCGCACGAACGAGGCGCTCGGCGAACGGCCGCCGGTACTGCTCCTCGACCGTCGCGCGTGTGATCTCGATCAGCCGGTCGTAGCGCACACCCGAGGGGCATGAGGAGAGGCAGGCCATACAGCCGAGACAGCGATCGAAGTGCTCGACGACCGAGCGGGACAGCGTGAGCCGGCCGTCCACCGTGGCCTCCATCAGCTGGATGCGCCCACGAGGCGAGTCCATTTCCTCGTGCCAGAGATCGTAGGTCGGACAGGTCGGCAGGCAGAACCCGCAGTGCACGCAGTCGGCGGTGAGCTCCTTCAGCATGTCAGCGTCCCCCGCGGGTCGAGCTCGGCCTTGAGCGACGCGGCCAGCCGCAGCTCGCCGGCCGAGCGGCCGTCCGGCACGGCAAAGGGGACGTAGGCGATCCCCGCGGCCGGGCGGACGACCGCCTCCGCCGCCCTGCCCAGTGCTCGTTGCAGATCGCCGGGCGCGAAGCGCAGTCGCCCGGAGGCAGTCCCCTGGCGTTCGCGCGCTTCGGTCCAGACCTCGTCCGCGCCGCGGTCGCCGCCGACGAGCGCGAGCGCCGCCTGGAGCTGGGCCTCGACGGCCTGCCGTCGCCCCTCGAAGAGCACCGCGACGCGGCCTGGATGAAGGATGTCGAGGGCGCTCGGCTGCAACTGGGAGTTGAGGAGCAGCCGCGCCACCCGGGCCACGTTTCGCGACTCCACGGTCAGCGTGGCCTGCGATTCCGGCAGGGGATGCAGGCGGAGGGCGACGCGGCCGACGAAGGCGAGGTCACCGCGCGCGCCGCACATCAGGCGCGCCAGGTCGTATCCCGCCACGTTCTTCACCACCTTGCCACCGGCGTTGACGATGGTGCCGTCCGCGAGTACCAGGGTGGCCCCGAGCACGTGATCCCGCGGCGGCCCGAAGCGATGGCGGAGCGGCCCTGAGAGGTTGAGCGCGATGCATTCCCCGATCGTGGGATCGCCGGGCGGATCGAGGGCGAGCCGCTGGCCCTCCACGGCGAGTGTCGCCGCCAGCCGGGAGAGCCGGATACCCGACTCCACCACACAGGTGAGATCACCCGGCTCGTACTCGACGATCGCGTCGAACCCGGCGAGGTCGAGATCCTGAGCCAGTGAGACCGTGCGCCCGCAACGGTCGGCCTCGGCCAGCACCGTCGCGGCGTCCGCGAGGCTAGAGACGGTGGGCAACACCGGCCTCCTCGAGCGCGTGCCGGCGATACGGCCCCGGGTTCTCGCCGCACAGCCGTGGGGTGGGGAGCACCTTGCCGGGGTTGGCCAGTCCGGCCGGGTCGAATGCGCGCCGGACGCGGCCGAACGCCTCGAGATCGCGGGCGGAGAACATCTGCGGCATCGAACAGGCCTTGTCCACGCCGATCCCGTGCTCACCGGAGAGTGCGCCGCCCGCGTCGATGCACGCGGTCAGGATCTCCTCCGCCACGGTCTTGGCGAGCTCGGCCTCCCCCTTGGCTGCGTCGTACAAGACGAGCGGGTGGAGGTTCCCGTCCCCCGCATGGAAGACGTTCCCCACCCGCAGGCCGTGGCGTTCGCCGATCTCGGCGATGCGTCTCAGCACCTCGGGCAGCTTGGTGCGCGGCACCACGCCGTCCTGGACGTAGTAGTCCGGTGAGATGCGCCCGACCGCGGGGAAGGCGGCCTTTCGGCCGAGCCAGAGGCGAGCGCGCTCCTGCTCCGACTCGGCGACCCGCACCTCGAACGCCCCGCAGGCGCGACAGATCTCGTCGACGGCTGCGGCATCAGGTTCGACCTGGGCGCGTACTCCGTCGAGCTCGACCAGCAGCACCGCGCCGGCGCCGGCCGGATACCCGGGCCGGAACGCCTGCTCGGCTGCGTCGATGGTGAGCGCGTCCATCATCTCGATCGCCGCCGGGCTCATCCCAGAGGCGATGATCCGCGAGACCGCCTCGCCCGCGCCGTCGATCGTGTGGAACGCCGCGAGCTGGGTGACGACGGTCTCCGGCCGGCACACGATCCGCAGGGTGATCTCGACCGCAATCCCGAGCGTGCCTTCCGACCCGATGAAGAGTGCGAGCAGGTCGGGCCCGTCCGGGTCGAGTGCCTTGTCCCCCAGCGTCACCAGCTCCCCGTCGGGAAGCACGACCGAGAGCCCTGTGACGTGCGTGACGGTGAATCCGTTCTTGAGGCAGTGCGCGCCGCCCGAGTTCTCCGCGACGTTGCCGCCGATCGTGCACACCTGCTGGCTGGAGGGATCCGGCGCGTAGAAGAATCCGTCGCCGGACACGGCCTTCGTGACGTCGAGATTCGCCACGCCGGGCTCGACGACGACCCGCTGGCCGGCCAGGTCGATCTCCAGGATCCGGTTCATGCGGGAGACGGAGATCACAATGCCGCCGGCCACCGGCAGCGAGCCGCCCGAGAGCCCGGTTCCCGCTCCGCGCACCACCCAGGGCACGCGGGCGTCGTGACAGGCGCGCACGACCGCCCGCACCTCGTCGCTCGATCCCGGGAGCACCACACACGCCGGGGTGGCCCGCCACCCCGTGAGGCCGTCGCAGTCGTAGACCCGGAGCTCGGCCGGATCGGTGAGCACGAAGGGAGCGCCGAGCGCGGCGCGAAGCGTGGGCACGAGGCCGGGGGGAAGAGATGTCTGAAGCGTCTCCATTGGCGAAGTATCGATCATCGATGACGAGGCGGAATGCGTTAGTGTCGCCACATGGTTCCCATCTCCCTCCCCGGCAAGATCGTCTGCGTCGGCCTCAACTACAAGGATCACGCCGAGGAGCAGGGCGTGCCGCTGCCGGCTGCACCGCTGCTCTTCTCGAAGTTCACCACGTCGCTGATCGGGCCCGGCGACCCGATCGTGATCCCTCCGCTCGTGACCCAGGCCGATTACGAGGCAGAGCTCGGCGTCGTGATCGGCGCCACCGTCAGGAACGTCTCGCGCGAGAATGCGCTCGAGGCGGTGGCAGGCTACGTCGTCGCCAACGACGTCTCTGCCCGCGATCTGCAGTTCGCGGACAAGCAGTGGGTGCGCGGCAAGTCGCCCGACACGTTCTGTCCGGTGGGCCCGCTTGTCCCGGCCGCGGAGGTACCAGATCCGCATGCGCTGCCGATCCGCGCGATCCTCAACGGCGAGGTCATGCAGAGCTCGACGACCGCCAACCTCATCTTCGGTCTGGACGAGGTGATCAGCTACATCTCCCAGACGTCGACGCTCGAGCCCGGCGATCTCATCCTCACCGGGACCCCTGCCGGCGTCGGGGTGTTTCGCGATCCACCTCGATTGCTGCAACCCGGTGACACGATCACGATCGAGATCGACGGGGTCGGCACGCTCACCAACCCGGTTGTGGCCGGGTAGCGCGCTGGGCGGACCCCGGTGGCCGTCTCCCGTACCGTCCTCCGCGAGCAGGTCAAGGACGTCCTGCTCGAGCGCATCCTCCGCGGCGAGCTGAAGCCGGGCGACGCGCTGGTCGAAACCCGGATCGCGTCGGAGCTGGGTACGAGCCAGGCGCCGGTGCGGGAGGCGCTCCGCGATCTCGAGTTGCTGCGCCTCGTCGAGTCGGAGCCGTTTCGCAGTGCTCGCGTGCGCGAGGTCACCGAGGAGGGCCTGCTGTCGGTGTTCCCGGTGCGTGCCGTGCTGGAGGAGCTGGCCGCGCGGGAGGCGGCCCGGCGCCTCGCCGGAGACGCAGCAACGATCCGGGTCGAGCTCGATGCGATGCGCAAGGCCGCGAGTCGCGGTGACAGGACCGAGCAACTCGATCGCGACCTCGCCTTCCACCGCGCGGTCGTCGAAGGCGCCGGGAACCCCGCACTGACTGCGGCCTGGTTGGCGCTCGGTGTCGAGGTGCCTACCGCTTTCGCTGTGTTCTGGACGTACTGGGAGCCCATGGAGCTCGTCGACTTCCACCTGCCGATCCTGCAAGCGGTCGAGGCGGGAGACTCGGCCGCGGCGGGGCGCGAGGCACGGCAGCACGTCAAGCGGACCGAGCAGGTCGTCCGGCGCCGCGCCAGGGAAAGAGCCCGATCCGGCGAGCCGGAGCTCGCCACTTGACCATCGAACGCCACGTCCTGCGGAACCGCGTTCGCGACATCCTGCTGCAGCGCATCGCCTCCGGCGAGCTGCCTCAGGGCGAGCGGATCGTGGAGACGCGCATCGCTGCCGAGCTGGGTACGAGCCAGGCGCCCGTGCGGGAGGCCCTCCGCGAGCTCGAGTTGTACCGGCTCGTCGAGTCGGAGCCGTTTCGCGGAGCCCGCGTCAGAGCCTTCGGCGACGACGAGCTGATCGAGATCTACCCGGTACGCGCCTCGCTCGAGGAGCTCGCCGCGCGCCTGGCCGCACCGATCGTGGCGGAAGACCCTGAGCCACTTCGTGCGCAGCTGGAAGCGATGACAGAGGCGGCCGCAGCGGGCGATATCGCGACACTCAGTCATGCCGACATCGGATTCCATCGCGCGATCGTGGCAGCTGCTTCCAACTCGATCCTCGAGCAGTGCTGGAGGTCTCTCGGCGTCGAGGGGAGGATCGCGATCACGCTCTATGGAACACGGGTGGAGCCCGGCCAGGCGGTCGAGCTCCACGTCCCGCTCTTCGACGCGCTCGTCGCCGGTGAAGCCGATCTGGCGGCGGCCGAGGCGCGTGCCCACGTCGAGTTGTTCGCGCGCATCGCCATGGCCGCGCCTCGTTGACCGGTCGCCGAGACGCGGGACAAGTGGTCTGCCAGGCAACGTACGCCGGGTTGCGGCCCGCGACAACGCTTCGCCAGGCGTTGTCCTCAGTCGCGTCAATACAGCAAGCAGGGGTTGGTGCCAGGCTTAAGCCTGGCAC
>JBJXGY010000200.1:0-5057 GCA_046160185.1 Gaiella sp.
TTTGGTGGAGCCAGGCGGGCTCGAACCGCCGACCTCCTGGGTGCGATCCAGGCGCTCTCCCAGCTGAGCTATGGCCCCGCGAACCCCTCGATTCTAGCGCGCGGCGCGGGCTCCTCTCCACTTCGTCAGAATCGCCGGCATGGGTGGAAGGCTCGAAGGCAAGCGGGCGTTCGTGACCGGGGGCGCCTCCGGGATCGGGGCAGGAGTGACAGAGCGGTTCCGTGAGGAGGGCGCGCGCGTGGTCGTGGCCGACCTCGAAGGCGGCGACGTGACGTGCGACGTGCGCTCGAGCGCTAGCGTCGAGGCCGCGATCGCGCGGACGGCCAAACAGCTCGGTGGGCTCGACACGCTCGTGCTCAACGCGGGACGGCCGATCGTCGGCACTGTCCACGAGCTCGATGAGGCCGAGTGGGACGACGGGCTCGCCGTCAACCTCAAAGGGCTCTACCTCTGCACCAAGGCGGCCTGGCCGCATCTGCTCGCGGCCGGGGGCGGGTCGATCTCGATCACCGCCTCCGTCGTCGGGCTCTGGGGCTCGCAGAACCAGGCCGCGTACTGCGCCACCAAGGCGGCCGCGGTGATGCTGGCCAAGTGCCTTGCGCTCGACGGCGCCAAGGCCGGGATTCGCGCCAACTGCGTCTGCCCCGGCTTCGTGGAGACACCGCTGCTCGAACGCTTCCTCGCGGAGCAGGACAACCCCGAGGCCGTGCGCGCCGGCGCAACCGCGCTCCATCCACTGGGCAGGCTCGCACGGCCACGCGACGTCGCCGACGCGTTCGTCTACCTCGCCTCCGACGAGGCAGCGTGGGTCACGGGCACCGCGCTCACGGTGGACGGCGGGCTCACCGCCGGCATCTGGGGCGGGTAGCGGCCACCGCACGGCCTACGATTGCGCGATGCGCGCGATCGTCCTCGACTCGCACGGCCGCCCCCGGATGGCCGAGGTCGACGAGCCCGATGGCGAAGGGTCGCCGCTCGAAGTGCTCGCCTGCGGGCTCTGCGGCTCCGACGTCGAGAAGCTCTCCGCCGCACACGCGGGCGTCGTCCTCGGGCACGAGGTCGCGGCGCGGACGGGCGACGGGAAGCTCGTTGCGCCCATCCACCACGCACCCTGCGGTGAGTGCGCGCTCTGCACGGCCGGGCACGAATCGCTGTGCCCCGACTTCGGCGCACTCACGATCTTGCCGGGCGGCTTTGCGGAGCGCGTGTCGGCAACGGCGGGGTGGGTCGAGATCCCCGACGGTGTGACACCCGCCGTCGCCACGATGACCGAACCGCTCGCCTGCGTTCTGCGCGGTGTCCGGCTCGTGCCGCGCGGGTCGGTGCTGATCGTCGGACACGGTTTTGTCGGGCACCTGTTCGCAGCGGTGCTGCGCCATCGCGGCGACGAGGTCTACGCCGTCGACACCGACCCCCGTCGTCATCTGAGCGAGCCGGTCGGCCCTGTCGATGCCGCCATCCTCTGTGGTGCGGGAGGAGCGGATCTCGCATTTCGCTGGACACGGCCCGGCGGGACGATCCTCGTCTTCGCGAACGCGGGCCCGATCCCGGCCGCGCCCGTCTACCGGGGCGAGCTCACCGTCGTCGGCGTTCGGTCGTCCTCGCCGGAGACGATGCGCGAGGCGGCATCCCTCCTTTCTGTGCTTCGGCTCCCCGAGCCTGCCGTACTGCCGCTCGAGCGCTTCCGGGAGGGGCTCGACCTCTTCCGCAGGCATGAGGTGCTCAAGGTGGTGTTCACACCGTGAGCCCCGAGGTGGACTCGGACGAGGAAGCCTGGCTGAAGCCAGGCTCGATCCGCACTCAGCCGGAGCGTGGCTTCAGCCACGCTTCTCCCGCCCGGCTGAAGCCAGGCTCGGGCAGGAGAAGGACAAGCGCACAAGCCTGGCTGAAGCCAGGCTCCGGGCTCAGGGCGCGCGCGTGAGAGCGCTGATCTACCACGGCCCCGGCGACGTGCGCCTGGAGGACGTGCCGCGGCCGGTGCCCGCGGAGGACGGGGATGTGCTCGTGCAGGTGGAGGTGGCGCTCACCGACGGCACCGACCTCAAGACGTTCCGGCGGGGGCATCCAGTCCTGCTCGGGCCGCCGCCGAGCCCGTTCGGCCACGAGTTCTGCGGCATCGATACTGCCACCGGCAAGCGTGTGGTGGCCGCCAACTCCGCTCCCTGCGGCGACTGCCCGCCGTGCCGGCGCGGGCAGCAGACGCTCTGCAACGACCTCTACCCGTTGCTGAACGGGGCGTACGCCGAGTTCCTGCTCGTCCCCGCCCGCATCGCGCGGGTCAACCTCCTCCCCGTCCCGCCGGGGCTCACGCCCGAGGTGGCGGCGATGGTCGAGCCGCTCGCCTGCTGCCTGCACGGCGTCACGGTCGCGGGGATCGAGACGGGCGAGGCCGTGACCATCCTCGGCGCAGGTGCCATCGGCCTCATGCTCTGCGCCTGCGTCGCGGACGCCGGAGGGCGACCCACGATCGTCGGCGGGCGGCCCGAGCGCCGGGCGCTGGCACCGCTCTTCGGCTCGCTGGACGGCGACCCCGCGGGCGCCGACGTCGTGATCGAGGCGGCCGGAACCGTCCAGGCCTGGCGGGAGGCGCTCGAGCTCGTGCGCCCTGGTGGGCGTGTGCTCGCCTTCGGCGGCCTCCCCCGCGACGAGCGCGTGGAGATCGATCCGTACCGCGTCCACTACGAGGAAGTGCAACTCCGCGGTGCTTTCCACCACACTCCGCGCGACGTCCGCGCCGCGCTCGCCTTCCTCGGCAGCGGTGCCTATCCGTTCGGGCGGCTCGTCACCCACCACGTCGGCCTCGAAGGCGTGACAGCGCTCCTCGCAGACCCGCCCGCTGGATACATCAAGGCTGCGGTCACGCCTTAGAACGAGCGCGTCGCAGGAGCCGATCGGCTCGAGCTGCCCTCGAGCGCTACTGCGCAGTCGCCGCGAGGCGGGCGGCCATCGCCGAGAGGACCTTGCCCTGGATCCCGGGCGACTCCGTGAGCAGCCGCTTGAAGGCGCGCGGGGTGATGACGAGCGCACGCACCGGCGAGGTGGTGACGACGGTGGCCGTCGTCGGGGCGTCGGTCACCAGCGAGATCTCACCGAAGAAGCTGGCGCCACCCGTCACCGGCAGTTTCTTCCCGCCCCGCATGACGTCGACCGACCCCTCGATCACGACGATGAACTCGCGGCCGGACCGGCCCTCGCTGATGAGCGTCTTCCCGGCCGGGAGGTCGATCTCGTCGGCAACGAGCGCGATCTCGGCGAGCTGAGCCTTCGAGCACTCCGAGAAGAGCGGCACCTTCCGCAAGAGCTCGATCTTGGCGTTCTTCCGCAGCATCGATACGACCTCACAGTTCGGACGACGATGGCCCGAGTCTCGCGCCCCCGCCCCGGCGCGTCAAGTGCCGGGCCCGTCGAGCGACGGGGCGACGTCGCACCAGCCGGAGCGATGGGAGGCTGCGATCCCATGCACCGTCTCCAGTGTGCGCGGATGGCTGGACACGGCGTCGAGGAAATCCTCCTTGTCCAACGCGAACAGCCGGGACGGTGCAAGCGCGGTCACGGTCGCCGTGCGCGGGATGTCCTCGAGGAGCGCGATCTCCCCGAACGCCGAACCGCGACCCAGGCGGGTGAGCTCGTGGTCGTCCCGGGAAACCGAGAGCTCGCCGTCCGCGACGACGTACCAGCGGTCGCCCACGTCTCCGCGCCGGATCACTATCTCCCCTTGCTCGGCGGCGACGAGAGACAGCGAGCGGGCGATTCCCTCCAGGACCGGAGGCGCCAGCGCAGAGAACATGGGCAGGGAGCGCAGGAGGCCGAGCTCGACGATCGGCACCGTCGCCCGCCGGTCGATCGTGAGCAGGCGGCGGCCCGCCACCGCCGCCGACAGCGGCAGCACGAGCGCCACGCCGACGAGCGCGGCCGAGACGCCGCCGAGCGCGATCAGCGCCGGCACCAGCGCCGAGCCGATGGCGAGACCGGCCATCGAAAGCCCTTCGAGCAGACCGAACACCCGAGCGACGAGGTTGCCGGGCGCGGCCCGCTGCAACAGCGTGCGCCCCGTCACGTCGACGATCGCTCTGCCCGCCCCGGCGAGCGCGAGGCAGCCGAGGGCGAGGCCGATCGTCTGCTCGAACGCGAGCACGACGAACGCTGCGGCCCACACCGCGAGCCCCGCGAGGAGCGGCCGGAGGAGATGGCGCGTGCCGACGAGCGCCGCCGTCGCGAAGATGGCAAGCGTGCCGCCGGCCCCGAACGCCGCGTTCAGGTAGCCGGCCCACGAGTCTCCCGCGTCCAGCGCGCCGATGGCGAGCACGACGTAGAGCACGTCCAGTGCGCCGAGCCCCACGAACTGCGCGCCGAGCAGGAGGACGAGGACGCGCGGGTCGCGCTCCTTGCGCACCACCCTCAGCCCTTCGCGGACGTCCGAGAAGAACGGCCCGTCCGTGGTCGCCTCGCTGGGGCGCGGCCCAGGCACCGGCAGCACGAGCCACGCGCAGACGAGGACAACTGCGCCGAACACCACGAAGACGACGCCGACGCTCCAGACTGCAAGGATCAGCCCGGCCAGGGCCGGCGCGAGCAGGACGCTGACGCTCTCCAGCCACCCGATTGCTGCGTTGGCGGCAGTCAGCTCCGCCTGCGTCACGGCGAGGGACGGCACCAGGGCCGACTGCGCCGGCCGGGCGAACGTCATTGCCACGGAAGCGAGCCCGGCGAGCACGTACACGATGACCGGGGCGGCGTCGGCGAGCATCGCCGCCGCCGTCGCGAGCAGCGTCACGCCCTGAGCGAGGTAGCCGAGCGCGAGCACGCGCCCCGGGCGGTGGCGGTCGCCGAAGACAGCTGCGAGCGGGGCGATGAGCGCCGCGGGCACGAGCAGAGCGAACGCGATCAACCCGGCGGTCGTCGCGCCGCCCTGCTCGTAGGCGTACACGATCGTCGCGATCCAGGTGCCCCACTCGGCCGCGTTGAACCCGCCGTAGGCGATCCCCACGGCACGAAGCTCCTTCCTCCGCGCCACGACGGCGAGCACGTCGACGACAGGCCACACTCTCGGCATCCGC
>JBJXGY010000201.1:0-2875 GCA_046160185.1 Gaiella sp.
GCGAGCGCCTGGCCGTGAACACGATCATGCAGGGCACCGCCGCCGACGTGATCAAGGTGGCGATGGTGCGGATCCACCACCGCCTGCGCGCCGAGGGCCGCGCCTCCCGACTCGTCCTGCAGGTGCACGACGAGCTCCTGCTCGAGGTGCCCGATACGGAGACCTCCGCCGTGCGCGACCTCGTCAAGGCCGAGATGGTCGGCGCGTACCCGCTCGACCCGCCGCTCGCGGTGGACGTCGGCGTGGGGGAGAACTGGGCCGAGGCCAAGGAGTAGGCGGCCAGGGGTCTGACCCCGAAACAGTGCGCTTCCGGGTCTGAGCACGTGATCTCGGGGTCTGACCCCGCCTGGACGCCTGACCCCGGCTGTACGCCTGCCATGCCTCGACCCGCGTGGCGTCTGCCATGGCCGGCTCGGCGGTGGCGGACGAAAGATGTCCAGGCAGGGTCAGACCCCTGCGGGGTCAGACCCTTGGCGCGTCGACTGGAGCGCGGGTGCTTCGGAGCCGGCGGCTACGAGCGTTCAAACATCCCTGCACACGCCACGTCTTACCCGGATACCGAACGAGTGACCTCGCTATACTGCGCGGTTCCCCATGACAAACGACACCATCGACGAACCCATTCACGCCGAACCGGGCGTCTGGACGACAGGCCCTGACGGGCAGCTCGTTCCCGATTACGACAGCACGTTCCCGACCATCAACGAGGGCGAGGTCGTCCACGGCACGGTCGTCCGTGTCGACAAGGACGAAGTGCTCGTAGACATCGGCTACAAGTCCGAGGGGGTCATTCCCGTCTCCGAGCTGTCCATCCGCCGGAACGTCGACCCCGCCGACGAGGTCTCCGTGGGCGAGGAGATCGACGCGCTCGTGATGACGAAGGAGGACCAGGAGGGACGGCTGCTGCTGTCGAAGAAGCGCGCGCGCTTCGAGCTGGCCTGGAAACGCATCGAAGCCGCCTCCGAGAGCGGAGAATCGGTGCTCGGCCGCGTGATCGAGGTCGTCAAGGGCGGTCTCATCCTCGACCTCGGTGTCCGCGGCTTCCTGCCGGCGTCGCTCGTCGACATCCGTCGTGTGCAGGATCTCGACGAGTTCATGGCGACCGAGCTCCGCTGCAAGGTGATCGAGCTCAACCGCAGCCGGAACAACGTCGTGCTCTCGCGCCGCGCCGTGCTCGAGGACGAGCGCAAGGAGATGCGCCAGGCGATCCTCGACAGGCTCAACCCGGGCGACGTGGTGGAGGGGGTCATCTCGAACATCGTCGACTTCGGCGCGTTCGTCGACCTCGAGGGTATGGACGGGCTGATTCACATCTCTGAGCTGTCGTGGTCGCACGTCAACCACCCCTCCGAGGTGCTGGAGATCGGCCAGCAGGTCAACGTGAAGGTGCTCGACATCGACCGCGAACGCCAGCGCATCTCGCTCGGTCTCAAGCAGACCCAGACCGATCCGTGGCAGCAGGTGCTCGACCACTATGGCGAGGAGGATGTCGTCGAGGGCCGCGTGACGAAGGTCGTCACGTTCGGCGCGTTCGTGGAGATCCTGCCCGGCGTCGAGGGGCTTGTGCACATCTCCGAGTTGGCCGCCCACCATGTCGAGAACCCACGTGAGGTCGTCTCGCAGGGGGATCCGGTCAACGTGATGATCCTGGAGATCGATGGCGAGCGCCGCCGTCTCTCGCTCTCCCTGAAGCGGGTGGAGGAAGGGGCGACACCGCTGCCGCGGCCGGACGGGCAGCCGTCGGTTCACGAGACGCCGAACCTGCGCCTGTCCGAGGAGGCCTTCCCGGCCGGATCGGCGGCGCTCGTCGACGTCGAGGAGACGACCGCGGCGGAGTCGGTCGACACAGGCGAGCCCGAGGTGGCCGTCGCAGTCGAGGATCGGGCCGAGGCGGAGAGCGGTGAGGCTGCTCCCGAAGCGGACGCGGACGACGCCGACGACACCGTCTCCTGACGCAACCGTCGAGCGGCCGCTGACGGTCGCCATCACCGGCGGCATCGGCTCCGGGAAGAGCGCAGCGCTCGAGGCGTTCCGGGCCCACGGAGCGGCGACGGTGTCGAGCGACGAGATCGTCCATCACCTGCTCGCCACGAGCGAGCCGGTCAGGACCGCGCTCGTCGAGCGGTTCGGTGAGCGGATCCTCGGGGAGGACGGGCGTCCCGACCGCACCGCGATCGGGCGCATCGTCTTCGGCGACCGCGAGCAGCTCGACTGGCTCGAGCAACTCCTTCACCCGCTGGTCTCTGCCGAGTACCTCACGTGGCGCGAACAGCTCTCGCGACTTCCCGACCCGCCCAAGGTGTGCGTGACCGAGGTACCGCTGCTCTACGAGGTCGGGTCCGACCGGCATTTCGACCGGGTCGTCGTGATCACGGCGCCGCGCCAGCTGCGCGAGCAGCGACGTCGCGTCCCCCTCGACAGCCGGGATGCGCGAATGCTGCCCGAGCGGGAGAAGGTCGCGCGCGCCGACTACCACTACGTCAACACCGGGACATTCGAGGACCTCGACCGGTGGGTTGCGGGGCTCATGGAGGAGCTCGCGGCGGAGCGCCGGTAACGGCCGTGCTCGCGAGACGGCGGTCGGCCTCCGTCCTCATCTCGGCCGTGGTTCTCGCCGCAGCCGCCGTGTGGGCTGTGCGCGCCGAACCTGACTTCCTCGAGCGGGTGCGCCACCCGCTCCGCTACGAGGCGGTGATCCGTACCCATGCGGCCAACTACGACCTCGAGCCGTCGCTGCTGGCGGCGGTCATCTACACCGAGAGCCGGTTCGACCCGGCCGCCCGCTCGTCCGCGGGCGCCGTCGGGCTGATGCAGCTGCTGCCCGACACGGCGAAAGGGATCGCGCTGCGGACGGGAGGGGCGCGCTTCGTCGTCA
>JBJXGY010000202.1:0-4104 GCA_046160185.1 Gaiella sp.
ACCGTCGTGTGCTGTGCAGGCGCCTGGTCGAAGGGGCTCGCAGCCCAGGTGGGTGTCTCCCTACCGGTCGAGCCGGTGGCTCGCGAGGTCACCTTCACGCGGCCGGTCGAGGGACTGCCGTCGAGGATTCCCCTGACGATCGACTTCAGCACGGGGTTCTACTTTCACCGCGAGGGCCCGGGCCTGCTGTTCGGGATGGCGAACCGAGAGCAGCCGCCGGGTTTCGACACGCCGACCGATCCCGACTGGTTGCTCCGTGTGCTCGAGGTCGCCGAGCGGCGCTGCCCCCGGCTTCCTGAGCTCGAGCTCGGCGGCGGCTGGAAGGGTTTCTACGAGACGTCGCCGGACCACAACGCGCTGCTCGGGGAGGCGCCGGAGGTTGCCCGCTTCCTGTACGCCACCGGTTTCTCCGGGCATGGCTTCCTGCAGGGACCGGCCGTCGGCGAGATCCTGCGTGATCTCGTGCTCGGCGTTCCGCCGTTCGTCGATGTCTCCGATCTGTCAGCCCGCCGCTTCGCGACGAGCGGCTCACGCCCGGAGCACAACGTGATCTGACACGATGCGGGTCGATGGAACGGCGCGCGCTCGGCTCGCAAGGACTCACCAGCTCCGCCCTCGGCTTGGGCTGTATGGGAATGAGCGAGTTCTACGGAACCACCGACGACGCCGAGTCGATCCGCACGATCCGCCGGGCGCTCGACCTCGGACTCGACCACATCGACACGGCGGACATGTACGGGCCGTTCACCAACGAGGTGCTCGTGGGCGAGGCGATCAAGGGCCGGCGCGACGACGTGCTCCTGGCCACGAAGTTCGGTCAGATGCGCGGGGAGGACGGAGCCTTTCTCGGCGTGCAGGGAAGGCCGGAGTACGTACGGGCGTGCTGCGAGGCGTCCCTGCGCCGCCTCGGCGTCGAGCACATCGATCTCTACTACCAGCACCGGGTCGACGCCAGCGTGCCCATCGAAGAGACGGTCGGCGCCATGTCGGAGCTGGTGGCCGAGGGCAAGGTCAGGTTCCTCGGGATGTCGGAAGCGGGCCTGGAGACGATCCGCCGTGCCCACCGCGTGCATCCGATCAGCGTCCTGCAGAACGAGTACTCACTCTGGACGCGCGACCCCGAAGGGGAGACGCTCGAGTTGCTGCGTGAGCTCGGCATCGGGTTCGTCGCCTACAGCCCGCTCGGCCGCGGATTCCTCACCGCTCGCTATCGCAGCGTCGCCGACTTCGATGAGACCGACGCCCGGCGAAGCCGTTACCCGCGCATGACCGGCGACAACTTCGACGCCAACCTCATCCTGGTCGACCGCGTCGCGGAGATCGCCCGCGAGAAAGATGCAACCGCCGGGCAGGTCGCGATCGCGTGGGTGCTGGCGCAGGGTGACGACATCGTGCCCATCCCCGGCACCAAACGGGTCGGGTACCTGGAGGAGAACATTGCCGCCGCCGAGCTCGCCCTCACGCCCGAGGATCTCGAGCGACTTGCAGACGCAATGCCGCCGGGGGCGGTCGCAGGCCCGCGCTACGCCGAGGCGAGCATGGTGAACGTCGGCGTCGAGTCCCCGCCGTAGCCGGGCCGGACACCTCGCCGGGTCGTCTCCGCGTCAGCGGCGGCGCCACCACTGCCAGAAGTACTGCGTGCCTGCGCCGGCCGCGCCGAGCACGTCGAACCCGCACGCGGCGGCAACGAGGTCGAGCTCGTCCTGGGTGAAGGTGGCCCCCAGCCACGTGTCCTTCTCGGCCGCGAGATACCCGGCGTCCTGCGAGCCCTGAAGCTGGAACTTGAACAGCGAGCCCGGGCGCAGAACGCGATGCACGTCGCGAATCGTGGAGACGACCGCGTCGCGAGACGGCACGTGCTGGAAGACCACGAAGGAGAAGGCGAAATCCGCAGAGCCGTCCGTCAGGCAGGCGACGTCGCAGCCGCTGGTCACGTGAAGGTCGACGTTCGACGCCCTCCGGAGCCGCAGTCGGGCGCGCGTGATCATCTCCGGCGAAACGTGACCGCGTAGACCTGACCGAAGATCGCCGCCAGGTGCTCGGTCATCCTGCCCACGCCGCACCCAATCTCCAGGGCAACCAGGCCGGCGGGGTCGACGTCGCCCGCGATCGCGGCGAGATCCTCCACCACGTGCTTCTCGACACTCGCCCTGCCATGCGCCGAGAAGGCCGCGTCGTCCCAGTCGTCGCGGCCCGAGGCCACGTAGTACTCGGCGTTCTCGCGGGCGCGGGCATCCCAATCCGCCCTCATGCGCTCGGTAGCGTTGGTCTGGGCTGCGCTGTCACGGGCGGCGGTGGCGGCACGGAGGGTCGACACCACCCGTCTGTCGGCGAGGGCTCGAGCGAATTGAGCTTCGCGTCTGCACACAATCTCCACACCATCTACCCCCCGTCTCAATGCGAGACGCCTACGCTCTAGGCATGCAATCGCGCATCGCCGTGATCGAGGACGAGCCGACGATCGCCGCCTCCGTCGCCGCCCGGCTCCGTGCCGAGGGCTTCGAGGTCGAGGTGGCCGGCGACGGGGTCTCAGGCGTCGAGCTGTGTCGCGCGTTCCGGCCGGACCTGGTGGTGCTCGACCTGATGCTCCCCGGTCTCGACGGGCTGGAGGTCTGCAAGCGCATCCAGACGGAGCGCCGCCCCCTCGTGCTGATGCTCACGGCGCGCGACACCGAGACCGATCTCGAAGTCGGCCTCGCCGTCGGTGGGGACGACTACATGACGAAGCCGTTCAGTCCGCGCGAGCTCGTGGCGCGGGTGCGCGCTTTGATGCGCCGGGCCGATCGCAGTGGCCACGAGGCCGCCGAGGTGATCCGGCTGGGCACGCTCGTGATCGATTCCGCAACGCGGACGGTGCGATTCGGCGACGACGACGTGCACCTGACGCCGACCGAGTTCGACCTGCTCCACCGGCTTGCCAAGACCCCGCACGTGGTGTACGGACGGCGCCGCCTGCTCGAGGAGGTGTGGGGGATGAAGATCGCAGCCGGCGAGCGCACGGTGGATTCGCACATCCGCTCCATCAGGCGCAAGCTCGGCTCGGAGCTGATCCGCACCGTGCACGGCATCGGCTACGCGCTGGATACCAACCCGCTGGTCTGACGCCGCATGCGGCCGCTCGACTTCCTGGGCTCGATCAAGCTCAAGCTCGGCGTGGTGATCGTGGCCGCGGTGCTCGTCACGATCGGCGTCGTCCTCCTGGGCGAGCAGCTGGACGTGTCGCCGTTCGTGACCGGGATCGCAGCGGTCGCGATCGGGCTGGCGATGATCCGATTTCTCGCTCACGGCATGACCTACCCGCTCCGCGAGATGGCCGATGCGGCGAAGGCGATGGCCCGGGGCGAGTACGACCGCCGGGTGACGGCGACCTCTCGCGACGAGGTCGGCGAGCTCGCGCGGGCGTTCAACTCGATGGTGACCGAGCTGGCAGAGGTCGACCGTATGCGCCGCGACCTCGTGGCGAACGCATCGCACGAGCTCCGCACGCCGATCGGCGCGCTGCGCGCGCGCTTCGAGAACCTCGTCGACGGCATCGAGCAGCCTGACCCCGAGACTCTGGCCGATGCGCTGCGCCAGGTCGAGCGGCTTGGCAAGCTCGTCGAGCAGCTCCTTGATCTGTCCAAGCTGGAGTCGGGTGCCGTTCCCCTCGAGCGCCGGGGCGTCGACGCTCGAGCGCTGCTCGAGGACGTGACGTCCGAATGGCGCGGGCCGGCCGCGGCGCGCGGCGTCGCGCTCGTGGCGGTAATCGAGCCGTCCGGGCTCACCCTGCAGGCCGACGAGCGGCGCATCCGGCAGGTACTGGTCAATCTCGTCGCCAACGCCGTTCGGCACGCCCGCCGGAGCGTCCGTGTCTCTGTGCGTTCCACCGGTTCCGCCGGGACGCGGCTCGAGGTTTTCGACGACGGGCCGGGGATCGCCCCGGCGGAGGCCGAGAGGGTGTTCGAGCGCTTCTACCGGTCTGATCGGGCCCGCACAACGGACGACGGCGGTGCCGGTCTCGGTCTGGCGATCGCCCGCTGGGTGGTCGACCTCCACGGGGGCAAGATCTTCGTCGACCCCGACTCCGAGGACGGGTGTCGCGTCGTGGTCGAGCTTCCTGCATGA
>JBJXGY010000203.1:0-15166 GCA_046160185.1 Gaiella sp.
AGCCGGTAGTGCCGGTCGAACCCCTCGAGCAGGGTGGCGGCGATGCGCGGGGCGACGTCCTGCGTACTCACGCGTCTTGCGGCAGGATCCGGAACCTACCGCCGCGGAGGGGGCGCAGCACTCGGAAGTGACGCTCATCGAGCGTGAGGACGTCCGTGCACCGAAACCGGTCGGCGAGAACGACGATCGACGCGTCGGTCAGCCCGACGTGCTGGTCGCGGTACTTCCGCATGATCTGTAGTGCCACCTTGACGTCCGCCGTACCAAAGGGAACGAGCTCGAACCAGCCGTCTGCGACCTCGGAGAGGAATGCCTGTTGCGTCGCCGGCCCGAAGCGGGTTGCGAGGAGGTAGTCCAGCTCGGCCAGCACGTATGGCGACATCACAAGCGGCTCGCCACTCGACTGCAGCGTCTCACGCGCTTCGTCATGCCGCGCGTGGTCGCCGTCGATCGCGGCGAGCACACCTGCCGTGTCAACGAGGATCACTCGCCGAACCCGACCAGGTACTCGTCGACCCGGTCGGCAAAATCCGGCTGGCCGCTGTTAAACAGCGGAAGCCGCGGGCGATGACCCACACGCGGCGCGACGTATGCCGTCACGGCCGCACGGATGACCGCGGCTTCCGATCGGCCCTCGAGTGCGGCGGTCTCGTGAAGCCACCGCTTGAGATCCTCAGGAAAGTAGACTGTCGTTCGTAGCATACGTACATATGGTAACAGGACGAACCGGGGCAGTCGAGAGCCCGGGTCTCGCGCAGGCGGGGACATCGACTAGCCTCTGCTCCGAACCCACGCAGACCGAGGAACGGAGCACATGGCCACCACGCAGTCGCACATCGTCGTCCCCGAGGGCGGCACCAAGATCGTCCCGGGCGAGCCGGTTCCCGACAACCCGATCATCCCGTTCATCGAGGGCGACGGCATCGGGGTCGACATCACGCCTGTGATGAAGGCGGTGGTCGACGCGGCGGTGGCGAAAGCCTACGACGGCCAGAAGCAGATCCACTGGATGGAGGTGTACGCGGGCGAGAAGTCGACCCGGCTCTACGGCGCCGACGAGTGGCTGCCGGCCGAGACGCTCGAGACGGTTCGCGAATACGTGATCTCGATCAAAGGGCCGATGACGACCCCGGTCGGCGGGGGCATCCGCTCGCTCAACGTCGCCCTCCGCCAGGAGCTCGACCTCTACATCTGCCTGCGCCCGGTGCGCTGGTTCAACGGCGTGCCGAGCCCGCTCCGGGACCCGTCGAAGACCGACATGGTGATCTTCCGCGAGAACACCGAGGACATCTACGCGGGCATCGAATGGGAGGCCGAGACCGACGGCGCCCGCAAGGTCATCGCCTTCCTGCAGAACGAGATGGGCGTGCAGAAGATCCGCTTCCCCCAAACCTCGGGTATCGGCATCAAGCCGATGTCGCGCGAGGGCACCGAACGCCTCGTCCGCAGGGCGATCCAGTACGCGATCGACAACGAGCGCTCCAGCGTCACCCTCGTCCACAAGGGCAACATCATGAAATTCACGGAGGGCGCCTTCCGCGACTGGGGCTACGAGCTCGCGACGCGCGAGTTCGGCGCCGAGCCGCTCGACGGGGGGCCGTGGCAGACGCTCACCAACCCGGTCAGCGGCAACGCGATCACGGTCAAGGACATGATCGCGGACGCCTTTCTCCAGCAGATCCTGCTGCGGCCGGCCGAGTACGACGTGATCGCCACACCGAATCTCAACGGCGACTACATCTCCGACGCGCTCGCAGCGCAGGTCGGCGGCATCGGCATCGCCCCCGGCGCCAACATCTCCGACCACGTGGCGATGTTCGAGGCTACACACGGCACCGCGCCCAAGTACGCGGGCCAGGACAAGGTCAATCCGGGCTCGCTCATCCTCTCGGCCGAGATGATGCTGCGCCACATGGGCTGGCGTGAGGCGGCCGACCGCATCATCTACGCGATCGAGGCGACGATCTCGGAGAAGATCGTCACGTACGACTTCGCCCGGCTGATGGACGGCGCGACCGAGGTCTCGTGCTCCGCCTTCGGCAGCGCCATGATCGAGAGGATGTAGCGAGGTGGGCATCCGTGTCTATCACCTGCCACCGTCCCGCTCGACGCGGGTGGTCTGGGCGCTCGAGGAGCTCGGCGTCGAGTACGACGTGACTCTGCTCACCCGTGAGGAGAAGGCACAGGAGGAGTACAAGCGCACCGTCCATCCGCTCGGCCGCGTGCCGGCGATCGACGACGGCCAGGGGCCTGTGTTCGAGTCGCTCGCGATTTGCCTGCACCTCGCCGACCTGCACCCGGAGGGTGGCCTCAACTGGCCGGCCGGCACCCATGAGCGTGCGCTCGTGTACCAGTGGGCGTCGTTCGCGATGACCGAGCTCGAGCCTCCGATCATGGAGGCCTGGCGCTACGAGGATCATCCCGATGTCGTCGAGAAGGCGACCGAGCGCTTTCGGTCCGCAGCCACAGTGCTGGAGCAGGCGCTCGCAGGCAAGGAGTTTCTCGTCGGCGACCGTTTCAGCATCGCCGACCTCACCCTCGGCGCCGTGGTCGGCTTCGGGCGGCGGCGCGGGCTGCTCGGCGACGACTTCCCCAACTGCCTTGCCTACGACGACAGGCTCGTTGCGCGGCCTGCGCGCGTGAGGGCGAACGAGGTCGGCGGCTGAGCGGGACAGACCGTTTGCGTCACGCGACCTTCTCGGCCCAGTCGCCGTAGAGCGCGGTGTACACCCCTCCGCGCCGGATCAGCTCGGCGTGGGTGCCCTGCTCGACGATGCGGCCGTGCTCGAGGACGACGATCAAGTCGGCGCCGCGGATCGTGGACAGCCGGTGCGCGATCACGAACGCCGTGCGGCCGGAGAGCAGCTTCTGCAGCCCCTCCTCGATCTTCCGTTCGGTGCCGATGTCCACCGATGACGTCGCCTCGTCGAGAATCAGGATGCGGGGATCGGCGAGCAGCGCCCGCGCGAACGCGAGCAGCTGCCGCTGGCCGAGCGAGAGCTTGAAGCCGCGCTCACCGATCTCCGAGTCGTACCCGTGCTCCAGCTCGCGGATCCAGCCGTCCGCGCCCACCGCGGCGGCGGCGCGCTCGATCTCCTCCCGGCTCGCCTCGGGACGGCCGAAGGCGATGTTGTCGGCGACCGTGCCGGCGAACAGGAACCCTTCCTGCGGGACGATCCCCAGCTGGCGGCGCAACGAGACCTGGGTCACGTCCCGCAGGTCGTACCCGTCCACCAGCACCCGGCCCTCGCGAGGATCGTAGAAACGGGCCAGCAGCTTCGCGATCGTCGACTTGCCGGCACCCGTCTGACCGACGAGCGCCACCGTCGTCCCGGCCGGCACGTCGAGGTCGATGCCGTGCAGCACCTCGGGAAGCGAGCCGTAGCCGAAACGCACACCCTCGAGACGCACGCGGCCCTCGAGGCGCGGCAAGGGCGTGGCAGCAGCCGCGTCCTCGAGCTCCGGCTCCTCCTCGAGCACCTCCTGGATCTTGTCCATGGCCGCGACTGCGGAGAGAAAGGTGTTGTAGAGCTGCGAGAGCTGCTGCACCGGGTCGAAGAAGTTAGAGAGGTAGAGCAGGAAGGCGAGCAGTGTGCCGATCGTCACCTCGTCCTGCCCCAGCAGGTAGCCACCGAAGCCGAGCACGATCACGGTGGCCAGCGTCGACAGCAGGTCGACAGCGGGGAAGTACATCCCGTTGAGCACGACCGTCTCGTAGTTGGCGTCGCGGTAGCGCGTGTTGATGCCGCGGAAGCCCTCGCGGTTGCGCGGCTCCCGCGTGAACGACTGCACCACGCGCATGCCGGAGATGTCCTCGGCGAGGGTCGCGGTGACCAGCCCGATGCGCTCGCGCACCCGGCGATAGGCACGGTTGGAGCGGATGCGGAACCATGCGGTGGCAAGCGCCATCAGCGGCAACACGACAAGCGTGGCCAGGGCGAGGCGCCAGTCGAGCACGATCAGCACGACAGCGGTGCCGCCGAGCAGCAGGGTGTTCTGCACGAGGCTCGTCAGCCCGTCGGTCACGAGCTGATCCAGTGCTTCGACGTCGTTCGTGATGCGGCTGACGATTGCGCCGGTGCGGTTGCGCTCGAAATAGCCGAGCGAGAGCCGCTGCAGGTGGGTGAACAGCCGGTTGCGCAGATCGGCCAGCACGCGCTCGCCAACCCAGCCCGTGAGGTAGGTCTGCACGCCGGAGAGGATGAGCGAAGCGGCGGCGGCGACCACGAAGGCAACCACGATCCAGGTGAGGCGGTCGAGATCGCGCTCGCCGATCCCCTCGTCGAGCGCAAGCTTGGTCAGGAAAGGCGGCGCCAGACCGACCACCGTGTACGCGAGCAAGGCGATCACGGCAAGCGTCGCGCGTGCTCGGTACGGCCGGGCCAGTCGGACGAGCAGGCCCATGCGCCGGCGCGTCGAGCGCCACGACCAGTCCGCGACCTTCGCGCCGCGTTCGTCCGACAGGTGCGACCCGGCCTGCCAGACCTTCACGACGCGACGCCGATCTCTTGCAGCAACCCGTAATCGTGGATCTCGCGAAAGATCGGGCTCGTCTCCAGCAGCTCCGCCTGCGTGCCCTGCGCGACGATCCGGCCCGCCTCGATCACCACGACGCGGTCGGCGAGGGCGATCGTGGACAGACGATGGGCGATGATGATCGTCGTCCGTCCACGCATGGCCTCGGTCAGCCCTGCTCGGATCCTCGCCTCGGTGCTCGCGTCGACCGACGCGGTGGCGTCGTCGAGGATCAGGATCCGTGGGTCGATCACGAGCGCACGCGCGATCGCGAGCCGCTGCCGCTGTCCTCCCGAGAGCGTGAGCCCGCGCTCGCCGATCACCGTGTCGTAGCCCTGTGGCAGCTGCTCGATGAACTCGTGTGCCTGCGCTGCGCGCGCCGCCGCCTCGACGAGCTCGTCCGGGGCGTCGGGGATCCCGAAGGCGATGTTGTCGCGCACGCTCGCCGAGAAGAGGAAGGGGTCCTGCGAGATCACGCCCACCTCGCGCCGGAGAGAGCGTCGCGCCACGGTGCGCACGTCGTGACCGTCAACCGAGACCGTTCCCGCCGTCACGTCGTAGAACCGCGGTACGAGCGAAGCGAGCGTGCTCTTGCCCGAGCCGGAACGGCCGATCAGCGCCACGGTCGCCCCGGCTGGGATCTCCAGGTCGATACCCGAAAGCACCTCGCGTCCCGCGTCGTAGGCGAACGAGACGCCGGTGAAGGTGATCTGCCCGGGTCCCGCGGGCAACCCGGGGGCGGCCGCCACGTCGCCGACCTCTTCCGGCTCGTCCACGATCTCGAAGAACCGCTCTCCCGATGCCACGGCCCGCTGCGCCTGGCCGATCCACATGCCGAGCATGCGGAGCGGCATGATCATCATCCCCAGCAGGAGGTTGAAGGCGACGAAATCTCCCGTCGTGAGGTCGCCGCGGACGACGGCACGGCCGGCGGCGATCACGACCGCGGCCTGCGCTAACAGGGGCAGGAAGGACAGGGTCGGCACATAGATCGCGCGCTGCCTGTTGGCACGCACGGTCGCGCGGAACACGTCCTCCGTCGACCGCGCGAAGCGACCTGCCCGGCGCTCCTCCTGTGCGAACGACTTCACGACGTGCACGCCGACGATCGACTCCTCGGCGACGGTGGCCACGTCCGCCAGGCGCTCCTGGACGTCGCGGAGCACGGGATGCGAGACGTTGCTGTAACGGTGCGCGATGGCGACGAGCAACGGCGTGATCGCGAGCGCGATCAGTGCGAGCTTCCAGTCGTAGAAGAAGAGCACGCCCGTCGCGGCGAGCACGGTTACGAAGTGCTGGACGAAGAAGATCAGCCCGTAGCCGAGAAAGAACCGGATCGTCTGCAGGTCGACCGTGGCCCTGGACATCAGCTGACCGGTCTGGTGCCGGTCGAAGAAACGGAAGGAGAGGCGTAGGAGCCGGTCGTAGAGCGCGTCCCGCATGTCCCACTCCACGCCGAGCGCCTGGTTCCCGGAAATGAACCGGCGGCCGACCATGAACACGGCCTTGAGCAGCCCGATTGCGGCGATCACCAGGATCAGCCACCTCAACCTGGTGCTGTCTCGGTCTCCAGCGAGCTCGTCGATGGCGAGGCCGCTCACGACGAGCGCGGCGATCGCCGCGCCCTGCGACGCGATCGCGAGGACGGTGGAGACGATCAGCGAGAGCCTGTACGGGGCGAGGAAACGGAGCAGACGGAGGAACGTCCGCCAGTTCGAGTGCGTCACCGTCGTAGGGTACCGGCGGTCACACGGGCCACTCACCACCGACCAGCCGGGGCAGGAGGTCGTCGAGGATGCGCAGGCTGAGCCCCCACAGCACGTGCCCCCCGACGTCGATGCCGTCCACGATCAGGCCGTCGGGGATCGCCGCCGAGGTGAACGGAAGCTTGTCGCGCACGGCCGGGTCGCACAGCCGGTCGATCGCGGGTGTCAGTAGACCGGTCAGCTCGGTGGTCTGAGGTTGCAGCTCGTGCGGGACGGGGATCCGGCCGAGGAACGGCGAGACGAGCGTCTCGCTGACCGTCGCGTGCACGTCTGGGAGGGCCGCGAGGACGTCCACATGCTCGCGGGCCAGTCCGACCTCTTCCTCCGTCTCGCGGAGCGCGGTGTGCAGCAGCGTGTCGTCCGAAGGCTCCTGGTAGCCGCCCGGGAAGCCGAGCTGGCGGCCGTGGATGCCTCGATCCTCCCGGATCACCAGGAGTAGGCGCAGCGTTTCCTGCTCGTCGCGGAACACCGGAACGAGCACGGCCGCGCGTCGCGCGGGTTGAGAGCCTGCAGAGCCCATCGGTCACATTGTTCTATGCCTTGGGACTGACAGTCGGACACCGGTCTCTCCCCCTAACGTCACCCGGCTGGCGCGTGCGACTGGAAGAGCTCGATTGCGTTCCCGGAGGGATCGTCGACGAGCACGTGAACCCCAAGCGGTCCCGCCACGGGCGCGCTGCGGGGATGGATCCCGGCTACCGACAGCCGGTCGATCCAGTTCACGAGGCTCTCGACCTCGATCACGATGCGATTCCATCCGCCCGGTTGTGGGTGGCGGCCATCCGGGAGCGGTTGCGCGGGGGCGGTACTCGGCCCGGACACCCACAGGGTCAACCCGTCGCGCTCGAGCACAGCGAGAGCGTCGCCGAGCTGGACCGCCAGCGTGAACCCGAGGTGGTCGACGTAGAACCGCGCGGCGTCCGCCACGTCGTGCACGAGACAGCGGACCTTCACGCTGGAGTCATCGCCCGGAGCGGCGGCGAGTGAAGCCTGGGGCTCTCGCCGATGCGGCGCGCGGTCGGGGTCAGTCGGGTACCGGTGTTCCCGCACCCGCTCTGGGAAAATCCCTCGTTTGGGTCCCCCATCCGGGGTACGCGGGCGGCGAGGATCGCTGGCATCAATACAGGCGTGAATGTGCTCCGCCGCCAGGGAGCTCCTGACCAGCTGCCCGCTGTGATCGACGAGCGTCTCGCGCCGTTCTCGGAACGGCTCGATCAGCTTGCCGCTGCGATCGAGAAGACGGCCGCTTGGATCGCCGTCGCGAACTCCGATTTCGGCGAGCTCGTAGGCCGCGTCGACGAGCTCGAGCTGGTGCTCGAGGTCCGCTCCGCCGAGTCCGGGGAAATGTCCGCCGGGCTGCGATTTGCGATGAACAAGGTGGATACGCGGCTGACGCACGACGTCATCGGTCTCGACGTTCGGCTCGAAGATCTCGCCGAGACCGTGCACGAGCTCATTCGGCGGCCGGCCCTGTCGGCACTCCCCTTCCCCGCTGCAGCGGCCGCCGCCGGTGAGCCCATTGAAACCGAGACCGCACGGGCCTTCGAGGCGCGCCTCGAGCAGGCGGAGGAACAGCTCCGCAGTGCGCTGACGGTGCTGTCCGAGTTGGCGCCCGGTGTGCGCGAGACGCTCGAGGAGAGGGTCGGCGCCCTCTCCGGCCGCCTCGAGCGGGTCGAGCGCCGCGAGGGCGCCATCGCCTGGAAGGCCGAGCTCGTCGCATTGGAGGAGCGGTTGCGGTCCGAGCCCGGCGCTTCTGCCGCGGACGTCGAGAACGCTGTTGCTGCACTCGAGGAGATGCGCGGTCGCGTCGCGCGGCTCGAGCGCGACCGCGACGACGCCGTGGCGGAGGCCGCCCGGCTTGCCAGCAAGTGGGCGTCCGAGCGCGCGGCCATCCAGGAACGGGTCGGAGAGCTCGCCGCTCGCGTCGTGCCCTCCTCCCCGCGGGCCTCGCGGACGCAGCAGCTTCAGCCCAGCCCTCGCACCCAGGACGGCTGGTCGATGCTGGAGCGCGACGTGGACATCGTCCGCATCGGCATGGAGGGCCTGCGGATGCGGCTGGCCGCGTTCGAGCGGGCGAACCAGCAGCTCTCGGGGACACGCCAGGTGTCCGACCGGATCGAGGAGATCGCCGAGCGGATGGCCCGCCTCGAGGTCTCGCTCACGCGTGACGACGGCGTTGGCGAGGACGCGCTCGATCGCCTGGAGCGCCTGGCCCGTCGCATGGACGACCGGCTCGAGCGCATCGAGCACGCCTGAGAGCTTGACTGGCGGGCCCGGAAGTGGAAGACTCGGGCCAGCAACCGGAGGCTCCCTTTGAGTTCCAGGACGTCGGTTTGCTGCGGCCTTCTGATCGCCAGCGTTTTGGGGCGAGCCGCCGGTGGGTGCTCACGCCCTGTGTGCACACGAGCGCGAGAGCCGTTATGACCATGTTGCTGTGCGCCACTGCTGCGTCGGCTAACCGAGAAGAGGTGCATCTTGGCCGGACGTGAACCCCCGCCGATCAGTGTGCGACTGTCCGAGGAGACGGCGAATCGGTTGGCGGAGAGCGCCAGGTTGGCGGCTGCGGGTCACTTCGCGGAGTCGCCGGCCGGTGACGTGACCCGGGGTTCGGATCTCCTGCGCGGTCAGGTCGTGCGCAACCCGGTCGACAGTCTCGACTTGGAGGATCTGGGCCTGGATATCGAGGTGTCGTCCGCCCAGTTATCGGCGTTGCTTGATCGGCGCCTGGAGTCCGTGACTCAGGTCTTCAGTACCGTCGACTTCCTCAGCAAGGATCTCACGCTCTACAAGCCTCAGGTTCCCGAGAATCTCCCCCCGGTGCTGACAGGACGCCTGGTCAACCCGGATGGCACCGCGGCCGCAGGCGTGAGGGTGAGTGCCAATCAGCCCGCTGGTGACACTACGACACCGGACGGATCGACGTTCGCCCCGACGCTGCCGTGGCCGAACCCGGAGGCGCTGACAGACCAGCGCGGCGGGTTCCGGCTTTCCCTCCCACCGCGCCCGATCCCCGACTCCGGGCTGGGCCTGACCGTCACCGGCGGCAATCGCGTGGTCGAGTACGCACTGCGGCGCACCGACCTTGTGGCGGGCAACGGCGTCCTTGGCCTGCTTCCTCTGGACGCGGCGGTCACGCCGCTGGTCCGGAGTGTGCTGAGTCAGCTCAAGGACGTGATCGTCCCGACCGGCGACGACGACCTGATCAGCGACCCGGCAGAGTTTGCGGCGCCGGTGCCCGTCCTCACCCTCGGCCAGGGAGACTGCGCCCGTTCCTTCCGTTCCAACTCGGGGGTCATCGACAAGTTCGGGTTCTCGATGCTCGTGCGACTCGTCGCTCCCGAGCTCAGCGCGCGGCGACTTGGTGCCCGCTTCAAGAGTGGCCGAGGCAGCGTGATGCTGTCCGCGAGCAGCACGGGTCTGACCAAGTACGTCGCCGCAGGCAACCTGATCGAGGCGATGACCAAGCTCGGGTCCTGGGAGATCGCCGGCCGGGTTCCCGTGGAGTCGCCCATCGACGTCGAGACGTTCCTGGACGGCATGGAGCGCAACCCGCGTGGCGTGCCCAAAGCGGCGACCCTCGGCATGGGCTACATCGTGAAGATGCACCAGCTGTGGATCCCGACCGGGCTGTCGCTGGGCGATCTGGTCTACTCACTCCCTCTGGCTCCGGGCGAGCAGCAGCGCATCGCCTTCGCCGACGAGCGCGCGTCTCTCTCGGTGCGCGAGCAGGAGTCGATGACGGCCGAGGAGTGGCAGCGTTACAACGAGAACGCGGACAGCTCGACGCACGCGGTCTTTTCGAGCGCGTTCAACGAGGCGGCTGCCGGCGGCAGCAAGATGAAGACAAGCACCGAGTCGGGCAGCTTCGGCGGTGGACTGGGTGTCGGCGGCTTCTTCGGCGGCATCGTGGCCGGACTCGGCATCGGCGGTGGCTACGCCGACTCGACCACCACCGGCTCGAGCTCCAGCTGGCAGAACGCCAGCCGCGACTACGTGTCCAACGCCTCCCAGGACTTCCACTCGGCGCTGGCCCGCTCGGCGGCGGCCCGGCGGACCGCATCGCGCACCAGCGTGCGACTGGCCACGGCCTCCGAGCGCCGCGAGGTTGTCACCAAGGTGATCACCAACCACAACCACAACCATGCGCTGACGATGCAGTACTGGGAGGTCCTCCGGCACTTCGGGGTGACGAGCAGCGTCGACGACGTCCAACTCGTGTGCTTCGTGCCGTTCGAGGTCGTCCAGTTCCTGCCGGGCGGCACCCCACGGACGCTACCCACCGGGAACTACAGTCGCGATTACCTCCTGTACCGGTACGGCGCGCTGCTTCGGCACCACGACGTGCTCGCCAGCCGCTTGTGGTGGCGGTCGGAGCTCAGCCACGGATTACGACTGCTGCGGTCGTTCGCAGGCAACCCGACGATGGCGGTTGAGTCGTCCTCGGGCAGCGCGCAGGACATCGTCGCCGTGTCCCTCTCCGGTTCGTTCATGCCCTTCGAGGACATCTACGTCACGGCCGTCTCGACCACCGGAGCCCGGGTCGGCCCCATCCGCATGACGGGAAGCAGCGCCGACGTGGCCGCGGGTGCCGAGACTCGTGCGGGTCTGCTGCAGCTGCTCCGCTCCCGGCGCGCCGGCACCAGCGAGACCAGAACTGCATCGCTGGCGTTGCCCGACTACGTGTCGCGGAGCAACCTGGCCCGTTTCGAGTTCAGCCGTAGCTTCCGGACCTTCTCCTACCGGCTCACCCTGCCAAGCGGGCTCGGCCTGGGTGACCTGATGGGGTACCTGGCGAACTCCAAGTCCCTCGACGTGACGATGAGCCCTGATGAGCTGGAGCGGGAGATCAGCGGCCCGATCGTGGCCGACCCCAGGGCGACGATCGGCGCCACGCTGGATTTGCTCGAAGCCTACAACGGCGCTGGTGGCACCGAGGTGATGCCGGTGGTGATGCCGGTCGCCGCGCGGCGGCTGCCGCCGGTGCTGAGCTTCGCCGACCTGCTGCGGATAGAGGCGCTGCTCCAACACGTCGTGCAGAACACTGTCGAATACTCCAAGGCGGTGTGGCAGTCGCTCACCCCTGAAGAGCGCGCGATCCTGCTGGAGCAGTTCACGATCGGTGTCCCCAGCGGCGGCCTCCCAGACGCCACCGACGAGGTCCCGCTCCTCAACTGCGTCGCCAACCAAGTGCTGGGGTACTTCGGGAACGCGGCGATCATGCCGTTCTTCATTCCGGCTCCGCTGGCGGAGAAAGTCGGCTACACCTCGCGGGACGTGCAGGAGTCGCTGCTCCGCTTCCACCGCCAGGCGTATCGGCCCGCGCAGTCCTCCATCACGCTTCCGGCGCGCGGCGTCCTCGGGGAGGCAGTGCTGGGGTCCTGCGAGTCCAGCGAGAAGATCGACCTGACGAGGTTCTGGAACTGGCAGGACTCCCCGGCCGACTCCGCAACCGACCCGGCCACGCTCGCCGCGACCCTGCTGGGCGCTAACGAGCTCGTCGGCGCTGGTGGCGCCCAGGCGCCGGCCACGCTGGAGAACGGGTCGATGGTGACCATCAATCAGGGGCCAACCGCCATGAGTCCCGCCGAGTTGGCGGCGGCGCTGATCAAGGGTCAGCCAGAGTCGAATCTCCCCAAGGATCTCACCGGTATCACCCAGCTCGGCGCGCAGATGAAGGTGCAGACCGAGACGACAGCTGACAGTCTGAACAAGACCATCGCCGAGGCCAGCGGGCTCGCGAAGGCCGCGATGGACGCCGTACCCGAAGCGATCAAGGCCAAGAAGGGCGAGGCACCCAAGGAAGGCTCGGGAACCGGGCAGGGTGGCGGGTCAGGCAGCGAGGGCAGCGGCACGGGTGGGGGCACCGGCACCGAGGGCGGAAGCACCCCTGTTTCAGGCCCGCCTGTCGACGCCGGCTCGGCTCCGACACCATGACCGGCGCACACACCATTCACGCCCGGCGTGGCAGCTCACTGGAAGGAGAGGACGATGGCTGAATCGACCGGGTCGGCCGAGGACAGGGCCATCGATGCCCTAACCAAGATCCTCGAGTCGGCGATCTCGCCAGACATGCTGCAGGCCCAGCAGCTCATCCTGCGCCGGCTCGCGCTGGCCGGGGACCTCTTCCCGTCGCGGATCCCGCCACCGCTCAACATCACCCAGGTCGGGGGCTACCTGAACTTGATCGAGAAGGATCCGGTACTCCGTGCTCAAGTGTTGTCCTCCGCCCTCGGGGTCGCCGGTCCGAATCCCGCTCCCGGTTTCGACCCGACGCTGCCGCCGCTCTACTTCACCAGTCGCGCGAACGACCGGCCAACCGGCACTGCGGCAGCAGCCACCCCGGTCACCATCCGCGTGCGCAACGACCTGGCCGGGCCGCTGGACGCCGCTCTGGCCGCCCTGCACGACCAGGGAGTGACCCTGCCTCTGTTGGCCACCGATGCTCCGTTGCCACCTGTCGCCCCCGGGGCGCCGCCACCCGTGAACCTGCTGCCGTACCTGGGACGTGAGCTCCAGCTCGTGCCGGCCGCAGGACTCATCGATCCCGTTGTCGACCCCCTCGCCGTCGGACAGCTCGGTGGCACGGGACCGCAATTGGTGGTGTCGCGGCAGCTCGATCCGACTGCACCCGCGGCGGGGTCGGTCGCTCCCCAGGCCTGGTCACTGTGGACCTGTGACAACACGATGTGCACACAGTCGACGGTGACCGACGCTTTTGTCGATCTCACCGCTCCCCTGAACACGGCCGGGTGGTATCGGGTCGATCCGCTACCGGCGCCGACATCGCTCGGCGCGGACGGCGGCTGGACACGCTGGAGCAACACGACCGGCCTGGTCGCGGGGCGCTCGACCTTCGGGGAGGAGCTCCGTCTCCTTTACAGCCTTGGGCAGATCGCCGCCTCAAGCGTGCGCGAGCTTCAGGACTGGGTCTGGAACGGCACGAGCTTCGCGGCCCCGGTGTAGGTCGGCCATGGTCGACGACCGCGACGCCGGCGCACCGCCCCCCTTGGTCGAGGCCGACCCGGTTGATGGACCCAGCGCCTGGCGACTCACGTTCGTCCACGACGAGAGCGGTGTCCGGTTGGTCGAGCGCGAACGGCTGGAGATGGTGGCTCCGCCGGACGATTCCGACCTTACCTATGTAGCCCGGAGCGGCTACTGGGTGGAGCTGAAGGATGCCGAGGGCCGCGGGATCTACCGGCAGATCCTGCACGACCCTCTGCGTACCGAAATCGAGGTGCACTCCCCGGACGCCTCCGAGCAGCCGCACCAGGTGCCCATGGAATCGAGCACAAGCACATTCGATGCGGTCGTGCCCGACTTGCCCGCGGCCCGCACCGTCGTGCTCAAGGGCCGGCCGTCCCAGGCCGACTTCGCGGCCGGCGATGCCGTGGCCCTCCTGACGGAGCCCCTGGACGCCGAGCCCGAGAACGCCTGATGGGCACCGCCGACGGCGCGATCGTGAGCACGACGAAGATCGTCGATCACGGGCCGAACGCGTCCCGCTGGAACCTCGTCATCCTCTCCGAGGGCTACAAGGCCGCCGAGCTCAACCGTTTCCATCTCGATGCCGAGGCGTTCGTCAACAAGCTCTTCGCGACCCAACCGTTCACTCAGATGTGGTGTGCCCTGAACGTCCATCGGGTGGACGTGTCGTCGATCGAGAGCGGCGCCGATCACCCGGCCACCTGCGCAGACGGCATCGCCGGCACCGGCGCGAGCGCCAAGACCTACTTTGACGCCTCGTTCTGCAAGGACGGGACGACTCGGCTTCTTTACGGCGACGAGGATCTGGCGATCAAGACCGCCAAGGACGCCGTGCCGCAGGTGTCCGCAACGATAGTCATCGTCAACGACCCGCAATACGGCGGAGCGGGTGGTCGTGCAGCGTGGTTCTCCACCGACCCGCGCGCCAGCGAGATCGGCATTCACGAGTTGGGCCACTCGGCGTTCGCCCTGGCCGACGAGTACGGCGAGAACGTAAACACCTACACCGGTAGCGAACCACCCGAGCCCAACGTCACCGCGGACACCAACCGGGCCACGACCAAATGGGCCTCCCGGATCGCCGCGAGCACCGCGGTACCCACGCTCACCAATCCCAACTGCGCCGTCGTCAGCACCGCCCCGAGCCCGGTGCCCGCGGGCACGATAGGTCTCTTCGCAGGAGGCAAGCGCGCCAACTGCGGCATCTATCACTCGGAGTACGAATGCGCGATGCGCATCCTCGGCCGGCCGTTCTGCGTGGTGTGCCGCGAGGCGATCAAACGTAAGCTGAGTCCGCACCTACCGGAGTTCTCGGGACCGCTCACGGGCACACAGTTCCGCGGCACCCTTGCCGCCCGCGGGACCACCCGCTACTTCACCTACAACTGGCCGGTGTGCTGGCACGTGATCTGGACCGTCGTCCCCACCACCCCCGTGAGCAACGGACCGGGCTTGCAGTGGCGGGTGAAGGTGGAGCGCAGCAGCCGTGAGCGACTGACGTACTGGCTGGAAATCACCAACCTGACCGATTCCTCGCTGGACCTGGAGGGTCGCTACGAGATCGTCGCGCGGGTCTGAGCACCGTCGGCGCGGGACAGGAGCAGCAATGAGGGTAGGAACACAATTCAGCGGAACCATCGCCGCGGGTGCAACCGGCCGCTGGTTCACCCACTCCTGGTCGCCCACCGAGCACGTGGTGTGGACCGTGATACCGACGACACCCGGCCCCGGCGCACCGCAGCTGGAATGGGCGGTCCAGGTGCAACGCGCCTCGGCCACCGCGCTCACCTACTGGATCACGATCCACAACCTCGTGGCCACCCCGGTGGACTTCGAGATGCGCTTCGAGGTCATGAACTGACGCCTTCCGCCCTGTGACGCTCGACCGCAGCCTGGTT
>JBJXGY010000204.1:0-27950 GCA_046160185.1 Gaiella sp.
GAGCTCACGAAGAAGGTGCGCGGCGTGGAGAAGCTCGAGGCGCGCCTCGCCGCGCTCGAGAAGAAGGTCGCCTCGCTCGAGCGCGCGCGAAAGAAGGACGCCGCAAGCCCGCGCACGTAGCCGCGAGAACGGCAACAGTCAGATCCGGCGCGGCCCCCGTGACTTCGTAGTTCAAACCCGGGACGGTGCGTAGCTCCTCTGTCGAGCGGCGGCGAGCGGGAGTCGGGTGGCAGCGTCGTGCTTGAGAGCGCGGAAGACGACGTGCGGACGACGGTGTCCGAGGGTGCGGAGAGTCTCCAGGCCGCTGGGTTGCTCAGTTGTAGCGCAGTGACGCCACGAGCTCCTCGTCGAGCTCGATGCCGAGACCCGGGCCATCGGGCACGCGGACGCAGCCGTCCACGAGCCGGAACGGCTCCGCCACGAGGCCGCTCGCGATCGGGGAATCCGCGACCGAGAACTCGGAGTAGGTCGGCCGGTCGAGTGAGGCGGCGAAGTGCAGGGAGGCCGCGACGAGCACGCCGCTCGAGAAGCAGTGCGGCACCACCTCGACACCCGCCTCGCGTGCCAGGTCGGCGATCTGCCGGGCGACCGTGAAGCCCCCGCAGCGCCCGAGGTCGGGCTGCAGGACGGCGACGCCGCCCTGCTCCACCAGGGCACGGAACGGCCGGATCCCCGCATCCGCCTCTCCTGCCGCCAAGCGGACCGCCGCCCGCGCCGAGAGCCGCGCGTAGCCCGCCAGGTCGTCGGGCTGCAGCGCCTCCTCGAACCAGTAGAGGCGGCACCCCGCGACTCGTGCCAGGAGGTCGGCCGCGCCCTGCACGGTGTACGCGCGCCCGCCGTCGATCATCAGCTCCCGCCCCGGGCCGATCGCCTCGCGCGCAGCCTCGATCAGCGACACGTCGAGCCCCCGTTCGCGGCCGAGCGGGCCCCAGCCGAGCTTGAGCGCGCCGTACCCGCGCTCGACGGCGCGCGCCGCGACCGCACGCACGCCTTCGACCGTGTCCGGCATCACCTCGCTCGCGTAGACCGGCACGCGGTCGACACGGCGGCCGCCCAGGAGCTGCGACACCGGGCAGCCCGCGGCCTTGCCGGCGAGATCCCACAGCGCCATGTCCACGGCGCTGATCACGTGCAGCGCCACGCCTCCGCGGCCGTAGTGGTCGGAGCCGTGGAAGAGCAACTGCCAGAGGCGGTCGCGGTCGAGCGGGTCCTCGCCGAGCAGCAGCTCGCGCAGACCGCGCGCGACTGCGTGCGAGGACGGCATCTCGATCATCGTTCGCGCCAGGTACGGCGAGGTATCCGCCTCGCCGATGCCGACGAGGCCCTCGTCGGTGTGCACCTCGAGCAAGAACGCGTCCTGCGTGCCGTCGGCGCGGTCCACGTCGATCTCGGGCACCCGCAGCACGATCGGCTCCACCGCCGTGATCCTCATCGTCCCTCCCCTCCGAGCAGGTCGAGCTTGGCGCCGGCCACCTCCGCGACCGCGGTGACTACGGCCTCGTCCAGGTCGGCGATACGGTAGCCGCGCACCAGCTCGCCCAGCCGGGCCTCGAGCTCGGCGAAGGTTCGCTGGCGCAGCTCCGTGTTGACGTTGACCTTCGCGATACCGGCGCGCACCGCCCGTTGGAGGTCGGCGTCCGGGAGGCCTGAGGCACCATGCAGGGAGAGCGGCACGTCGACCGAGGCCGCGATCGCGTCCAGCCGCTCCCAGTCGAGGGCGGGCGGCGCTGCATACACGCCGTGCACGTTGCCGATGGAGACCGCGAGGCACGACGTTCCCGTCGCCGCGACGAACTGCCCCGCCTGCGCGGGGTCGGTGAGCTTGCCGGCGCGGGTCGCCGCCGCCACGTCCTCGCCCCCCTCGACATGGCCGAGCTCGACCTCCAGCTCCGCCCCATGACGCTCCAGCAGCGCGCGGGCCTCCCGCACGAACGCGACGTTCTCGGCGAACGGCAGGCGGGAGCCGTCGACCAGCACCGCGCCCACGGCGCCGGTCGCGAGCGCCGCCTCGATCAGCTCGAGCGACGCTGCGTGGTCAAGCTGGACACAGACCGGCACGCTCGCCTCGCGCGCCACGGCGGCGAGCGCCGGCAGCAGGAAGCGGCCGTCGCGCGAGCGGACGCTCGCCTCCGAGACGAGCAGGATCGCCGGAACCTCGCGTTCCTCGGCTGCGTGCAGCACACCGCAGGCGGTGGTCACGTCGTAGCAGGTGAAGGAGCCGGCCGCCGCTCCCGCAGAGCGGCGGCCGGCGAGGATCTCGCGGAAGCCACCGAGCACCGCCGACCGCCCTCCGCGACCCCCCGGCCGGCCCGCCTACCAGCCGGCGACGACGGGGTTGGTCAGCTCACCGATGCCCTCGGCGTCGATCGTCACGACGTCGCCGGGGTTGAGCCACTCGGGCGGGTCGCGGAAGTAGCCGATGCCGGCCGGCGTTCCGGTGGAGACGACGTCGCCCGGCTCGAGCGTGACGAGGCGGGTCAGGAACTCCACTAGCACGGGGATCGGGAAGATCCACTCGGAGGTGCTCGCATCCTGCTTGCGCACGCCGTTGACCGAGGCGCCCAGGCGGAGATTGCCGGGGTCGGGAATCTCGTCCTTGGTCACGATCGCCGGCCCGATCGGCGAGAACCCGTCCGGGTTCTTGCCGAGCGTGATCTGCCCGTCCTGCGCGCGGTCCGACCACTCGAGCTGCACGGCGCGGGCGCTCACGTCGTGCAAGAGCGTGTAGCCGAAGATGTGGTCGTAGGCGGCGGCCGCGGGCACGTGCTTGGCGCGCTTGCCGATCACGAACGCGAACTCGACCTCCCAGTCGACCTTGGCCTCGGGGAAGGGGATCACGATCGGGTCGCCCGGGCCGCTGACCGCGCTCGGCAGCTTCGCGAAGAAGTACGGATCCTGCAGAACGTGCTGGGTGTCGGCCTCGTCGCCGTGGCTCTTGTAGTTGATGCCGCAGCAGAGCACCTTGCCGGGACGCAGGGGAACGAGCAGCCGGTCGGGCTGGAAGGCTTCACCGGTCGGCTCGGGGGTGACGCCGTCGCGGATGAGCTGCACCATGTCGTCGTACGCGGTCGGTCGCACGCCGCCCCCGGCCTCGATGCCGACTCCCGTCCTGCCACCGTGCTCGTACGTCACGAGACGCATTCCGTGCTCCCTTCCCTGTCGCGGACGGCCAGTGGAATCGCAATTGGTATGATGGCATGCATCCTACCGCGGCTTTTCACCGCGAGCAGAGGGTGCGGAGCCGCCGGCTGTCGTCCTCATCCCGTTCACCACGTCCGCCAGCAGTCCGTCCTCGCCGACGTTGCCGGGGACCACGAGGTAGGAGAGAGGCTCGCCGCCCGGCCAGCGGGCCGACCAGAGAGAGACGCCCGGCGCGACGGGTCCCAGCACCTCCGCCTCGCGCGCACCCGCGCCGTCGCGCAGCGTGACCGCTGAGGTGATGCCCCCCTTGGCCACGACCACCGGTGGCCGGGGCCGCACGAGCGATACGGCCCGGGCGAGGTTGTGGGCGATGCGCTCGCCGGCGGCCAACGAGACCGTGCCCCCGGGGCGCTCGCGTGGCGTGGCCACGATCGCGAGGCCGCTCTCGGCAAGGTGCCACGAGGCGGCCGCGGCGATGCGCTCGGCCTCGTGTGTGCCTTCGCCGGCGAGTGCGCGAGCGTCCGCCTCGACGAGCGCACCGGGCTGGGCCGCGGCCAGAGCAGCAAGCTGGCGTGTCGACTGCGCCACGTAGGAGCCGCAGACGACGAGGACGCCCGCAGCCCCGTCAGGGAGGGGCGCCGGCTCCCTCGCCGTGGTGCCTGCAAGCACACCGGCGAACGCCGGCGCGCAGCGGACGACGACCGGTAGCCCTGCCTGCGCCGCCAGTTCGAACCCCGCGGCAACCAGTGCGAGGTCCTCAGGGGTCTCGACGTCCGGAGCCAGCACCGCGGGCCGTCGCATGCCGGCCAGCCGGGCGAGCGAGGCAGCGACGGCCTCCGCGCCGCCGCTCCGCAGCTCGGCGAGGTGCAGCTCGGCACCGTCAGCGGCCCTGAAGAACCCGTCGGTGCGCTCCTCGGCCCACGCGAGCAGCCGGGCGCTGGAGTAGGCGAAGACACCGTCACGCGCGTACTCGGTCTCGTGCAGCGGCACGCGCCTTCCGTTTCGTTCGAAGAGATGGACACCACCCACGGTGACCCGGCCTGCCGAGGGCAGCGCGGGCACGAGGAGCAGCACGGGCGGGACGCCGGGCGCGACGATCGCGGCGAGCGCCGACACCTCCTCCAGCAGATGCCCCCGGAGCGTGCTGTCGCCACGCAGCACGATGCGGGCGCAGGGTTGCGCCTCCAGGGCGGCCCGCGCAACCTGCTCGACCAGTGGCCCCACCCGGCCGGGCGCGAGCGCCCGCGTGTTCGTGATCAGGTGAACGGCAGGACGACCGTCGAGCGCACCCCGGATGCGGCCGGCATCCCAGGAGAGCAGAACGCGGATCCCGGCGAGCGTCTGCACGCCCGTCGGGTCGTCGTCGAGCACGACGTACGGTGGACTCTTCGGCATCGGCAGCCGGAGGCGTCAGGCGGGGGCGTCGCCGAGGAAGCCGCGGCTCCTGTCGACATCGGCCTCGCGGTCGAACTCGGTGCACTCGATGCGCACGCCCCCCGCCTCCTGCGTCGTGACGAAGCTGGAAACCCGGCCGCGGCCCGTTCCCAGCACCACCGGCGACCCGGAGTCGCTGAGCCGGGCCACGGCTGCGGGCACGTCGTCCACGCCGAAGCAGATGTGGTGGAGGCCGTCGCCGTGCTCGTCCAGCCAGGCCACGAGCGGCGACTCGGGGTCGAGCGGCTCGACCAGCTGCACGAAGGCGTTGCCGACATCGAGGTAGGTGAGCCGGACGTGCGGCGCCGGAATCACCTCGGACGACTGGACACGCAGGCCGAGATGTCCCTCGTAGAAGCGGAGCGCGTCGTCGGTCGACCTGACGACGACGGCGACGTGGTCGAGACGCCTGACCGGCGTCACACCGGCGCCACCCGGCGGAGCGGTGTCAGGTGCTCGCGCTCCCGCCACCAGGTCGCCACACCCTCGAGATGCGCGGACATCGCCGCGCGTGCGCCCGCCGCGTCGCGCGCGACGATCCGTTCGAGCACCGCCTCGTGCTGCCCGAGCGTCATCGGCGAGGCCCCGGTGCCGAGGTTCTCGCGGCGGATGTCGATCAGCGCCGATCCGATCGAGTCCAGCAGGAGCAGGTACAGGTCGTTCTGCGTGGCCAGGGCGATCGCCCGGTGGAACTCGAGGTCGTCGCGGGCCGCGGCCTCGACGTCGGCCACCTCCTCCTTCATGCGCTCGTGGACCGCGCGGAGCTGTGCGAGGTTCTCGTCCGTCGCCCGCTCCGCAGCCATCCCGGCGATGTGCACCTCGAGCAGTGCCCGCACCTCGTGCACCTTCTCGAAGTCGAGGGCGCCGCCGCGCAGGTAGAGGCTCATCGACTCGGACACGGCGGCGGCGTCGACCGCGGCCACCCGCAGCCCGCTCCCGGAGCGCACCTCGATCATGCCCTTGGCGACGAGCGCCCGCACCGCCTCGCGGATCACCGTCCGCGAGACACCGAACTGCTCCCCGAGCTCGCGCTCCGAGGGCAGACGGTCCCCCGCCTGCAGGCGCCGCGAGAGGATCGTCTCGAGCATCATGTCGGCGACCTTGTCCGAGAGCCGGGGCTCCCGCGCGATCTGCTCGAACAGCGCCTCCCCGCCTTCGCTCTGCTCGAGGGGCGGTTCACTCATGCTTGTGATCATACGCCATACCGCATACCGCTCAATGCTGGACGCATGGTACGCCGTCGTATAGGTTGCTCGCGTACCGCACGACAAGGAGAAGAAGCATCCGTGGCCACGGTCTCTTTCGACCACGTCAGGAAGGTGTACCCGGACGGAACTGTCGCCGTACAGGACCTGACGCTCGAGATTCCCGACGGCGAGCTGATGGTGCTGGTCGGCCCGTCGGGGTGCGGCAAGACGACCGCCCTGCGCATGATCGCCGGGCTCGAGCAGATCACAGCGGGCGAGGTACGGATCGGCGCCGACGTGGTGAACGGCCTGCCACCGCGCGACCGCGACATCGCGATGGTGTTCCAAAACTACGCGCTCTATCCGCACAAGTCGGTGTACGACAACCTCGCCTTCCCGCTCAGGTTGCGCAAGCTCGGCCGGCAGGAGATCGACCAGCGCGTGAATCACGTCGCGCGCATCCTCGAGCTCGAGGAGCAGCTCCGGCGCAAGCCGCGACAGCTTTCCGGCGGCCAACGCCAGCGGGTGGCGATGGGGCGCGCGATCATCCGCGAGCCGCACGCGTTCCTCATGGACGAGCCGCTCTCCAATCTCGACGCCAAGCTGCGCACGCAGATGCGCGCCGAGATCGGCCTCCTGCACAAGGAGATCGGGGTCACGACCGTCTATGTCACCCACGACCAGGTGGAGGCGATGACGCTCGGCCAGCGCGTCACCGTGATGCGCAAGGGCGAGTTGCAGCAGGTCGCGTCGCCGGCGGAGCTCTACAACAAACCGGTCAATCTCTTCGTCGCAGGATTCATCGGAAGCCCCGCGATGAATTTCTTCGAGGGCACGCTCGACGCACAGGGAGACACCGTGTCGGTCACGTTCGGCGACGGCCAGCGGCTGCTGGTGGACGCGGGGGAGCAGACGCTCGCCGCAGGGATCGAGGGCATGTCCGGCCGCAAGGTGATCGCCGGCGTCCGGCCCGAGCACCTGCAGGACGCCGCCCTCGCTCCCGAGACGGCCCCGGGACGCCGGCTGCGGGGGCTCGTTCGCCTGCGCGAGCTGCTCGGCTCGGAGGTCATCGCCCATTTCGAGGTCGAGGCGGCGCCGGTGGTGACGGACGCGGTGCGCGAGATCGCGGCGGACGTCGACGCCGCGGCCGTCTCCGACCTCGACCACCTCCGCGCGGCCCGCCGTACCTCGTTCGTGGGCCGCTTCGGAGCGGAGTCACGAGCCGCCGAGGGCGAGATCGCGGAGATCGCGGTCACCTCGGGCGCGCTGCGCTTCTTCGACGCGGAGACGGGGGTGAGGCTCGGGGCGTAAGAGAGCGGAGGGCCCGCAGAACAGCGGCTTCTCGCTTGACGCGAGGATGCTACCGCGCGATGATCGGTCATCTGGTCATACAGCAGGCCATCAGAAAGGAGTTCGAGGGCACGTGAGCGATGACATCAATGGCGAGGCCGGCGGCACCATGTTCGACGGTCCGGTCGGCCGCAAGGACTTCCTGTTCGACTCGGCGAAGCTGCTCACCGCAGCCGCCGCCGCCGGCCCCTTCTTCCTGGCCGCCAAGCAAGCGGCGGCGGCGGAGCTCGCGTCCACCGGCGGCGATCCCATCGCCACCTCCGCGGTGAACGCGGCGAAGAAATTCGCCGGCATCACCCTGACCAAGACCAACGAGGCGGGTCTGCAGGCACTCGACGACAAGAACTTCTCCGGCCCGCTCTGGGAAAAGCTGACCGGGATCAAGGTGAAGGTCGTCGAGAAGCCGTTCCCGCAGATCTACTCGACGGTGATCGCCGAGTTCGTGGCCAAGTCCGGTGCGATCGACGTGATCGACGGTTCGCCGGTGTGGATTCCCGACTTCGCAGAGCGCGGGGTCGTTCGCCCGGTGGACGACTTCATCAAGAAGCACAAGGCGCAGTCGTCGTTCAACGACATGCACCCGCTGTACCGCCCGCTAGGCAAGTACAAGGGCAAGACCTACGGCTTCTTCGACGACGGCGACATCTGGATCCTCTACTACCGGAAGGACATCTTCGGCGACGGCAAGCTGAAGGCGGCCTACCGCAGCAAGTTCGGCAAGGCGCTGGCCGTCCCGCGCACCTGGGAGGAGTTCTCGGAGACGGCGCAGTTCATCACCGACCAGCTCGCGCCCAAGGTGTACGGCACGACCATGGGCCGGGCGCTCGGCAACCCGGGCAACCAGTTCTACTTCCTGCAGCAGTTCCGCGCGAACGGCGGCCAGTTCTTCGACCCGAAGACCATGAAGGCGCTCGTCAACTCGGCGGCCGGCGTGAAGACGATGGAGCAGCTGCTCGAGCAGAACAAGGCGTCCGTGCCTGGCGTGGAGAAGCTCGACTTCGTCTCCGGCTGGGTGCAGTGGCTGCAAGGCAAGACGGCGATGATGATGGCCTGGCCGCCAACCGGCCGCATCTCCGAGAACTACGCCCAGCGGGACAAGGCGTTCGCCTTCCTGCCCAAGTCGAAGATCGAGGGCAAGGTGGGCTACTCGCCCGTGCCGGGCGGTAACGGCGAGATGGCCGGGGCGTTCGTGAAGAGCGTCTCCGCCGACTCCAAGAACGCGGAGGCCGCGTATCTCTTCTGCCAGTGGTCGACGAGCCCGTCGATCTCGCTGCAGCGGGTGCAGCTGCCGTACACACTGCGTGACCCGTACCGCATCTCGCACTACAAGTCGAAGCAGTTCTGGCGCCGCTGGCCGTCCGCGCGCGAGTATCTGAAGGCGCTCAACGACGGAGCCAACACCGGCGTGCTCGATTTCGTGGTGACCGGAGCAGCCGACTACTACAACGCCCTCGACCGCAAGATGACCGAGATCTACGTGGGGAAGGATCCCAAGGACGGGCTCGACGAGCTCGCGAAGGAATGGGACTCCATCACCAAGAAGCTCGGCGTCGACAAGCAGAGGGCCTCGTGGGCGAACTTCCTCACCTACACGGGAGCGACCGCGAGGAACACGGCAGCCAAGAAGGGCCAGGCCGTCAAGCTCTAACCCTCCGCTTGAGGACTGTCGCCCACACACCGCTCAGGAGGCGGCCCTCACGGGTCGCCTCCTGGACGGACCGCCGCATCAAGTGGATTTTGATCTCGCCGGCGGTCCTGCTCATCGTCGCGCTGACGATCTTCCCTCTCGGCTTCGCCGTGTGGACGGCGTTCGTGCAGTTCGACTTCTCGCTCGGGAACGACCACCCGTGGGTCGGGCTCGACAACTTCCGGGCGAACTTCGAGGACCCGGTCTGGTGGCACTCGCTCTGGGTGACGGCCTTCATGTCCACCGCCGCCGTCGTCATCGAGCTCGCGCTCGGGCTGGGGCTGGCGATCGCCATGCTGCGTCCTTTCCGCGGCCGCCGCGTGCTGATGACCATGTTCGTGATCCCGCTCTTCATCAGCCCCGTCATCGTCGGCGCCTTCTTCGACCTCTTCCTGCGCCGGCCACAGGGCATCGCCAACGAGATCCTCACGTGGCTGCTGCCCGGGACGTACGGCATCGACTTCACCCTCAACTCGCCGTGGACGTACATCTCGCTGCTCGTGGCCGACGCCTGGCAGTGGACGCCGTTCATGTTCGTGATCCTGCTCGCCGGCCTCTCGGCGATCTCCGACGACCTGTACGAGGCTGCGGAGATCGACGGCGCAACGCCGCGGCAGTCGTTCACGTTCGTGACGCTACCGCTGCTCGTGCCGATCATCCTCATCGCCGTCACCTTCCGCTTCATCGACGCGGCGAAGCTGTTCGACATCATCTACTCGATGACGCGCGGCGGCCCCGGCACGCAGACCTACACCACGTCCTACTACCTCTACCAGCAGGGCTTCGAGCTCTTCCATCTGGGCCAGGGCGTGGCCGGGGCGTGGATGTTCACGATCATCCTCTCCTTCATCTCCTTCTGGCTCGTGCGCCGTCTGCTCAAGCCCGTCGAGGACGAAGGGGGCTTCTGATGGCCGGCGCCCACCACGGTTCGGTACGCACCGTTCAGGGCGGCCGCTTCCGGCCCGCTGCGATCGTGCGGGCACTCGTCATCGTCGCCTGGCTCGTCTTCCTGCTGCTCCCCCTCTACTGGGTGGCGGTGACCTCGATCAAGCCGCAGGAGGACCTGCTCGCGAGCCCGCCGGTGTGGTGGCCCGACAATCCCACCTCCCTGCACTTCGCCGAGGCGATGAACAGGTTCGAGGGGTGGAAGGGATTGAAGAACTCCCTGCTGATCTCGGGCGTCACCACCGTGCTCGCGGTGATCATCGGCACCGCCGCCGCCTACTCCATGGCCCGCTTCCGCACAGGCGGCAAGCACCTCGCCTTCTGGTTCCTCTCGCAGCGCGTGATGCCGCCGATCGCGGTGATCATCCCCATCTTCCTTCTCTACAGCCGCTATTCGGAGGAGTGGATCGGGATCAAGCTCGTGGACACGCAGGTCGGGCTCATCCTCATCTACACCGTCTTCGCACTTCCGTTCACGGTCTGGATGATGTTCACCTACTTCCGCCAGATGCCGGTGGAGCTGGAGGAGGCGGCGCTGGTCGACGGCTGCTCGCGCTTCCAGGCCCTGCGCAAGATCGCGTGGCCGCTCGCTGCGCCCGGCATCATCTCGGCCGCCGCTTTCGCCTTCATCTTCTCCTGGACGGAGTTCCTCTTCGCCGTCGTGCTCGGCCGCTCGGACGCGATCACGCTCCCGGTTGCCCTCGCGGGCATGATCACGTCCTTCCAAGGGAACCTCTACGGCGAGGTGGCGGCTGCGACGCTCGTCTCCCTGATCCCGGCCGTGCTGCTCGGCATCCTCGTGCAGCGGCACCTCGTGCGCGGCCTCACGCTCGGCGCCGTGCGAGGCTGACAGGCCCGGAGGAAAGAGGCCCGCGATGGTCGAGAACCGTTACCAGCAGGGTATGGCCCGGCCGAAGATCGACATCGGTACCGGCAAGGTCGCTCGCAAGCCGGTCGCCGAGCGCACCACACTCGTCACCGGCGGCACGGGCTTCATCGGGAGCCACCTCGTCAGGGAGCTGCTCGACACCGGCCGCAGCGTGGTCGTGCTCGACGTGCGGGGCTTCACGCCCGCGGCGCGCTTCGCGATCGGCCCGGCGGCCGACTCGCTGCCGCTCGAGCTCGCCTCCATCGGCGACCAGGCGCGCGTGCTCGACGTCGTCCGCAACCACCGCCCGGACGAGGTCGTCCACGCCGGGATGATCCTCGACCCCGCGTACCTGGCCACCAACCGCTCCACGGCGTTTCAGGTCAACGTCGGTGGCGTGATCAACCTCGTTGAGGCGATGATCGCGTTCGGCGTGCCGCGGCTCGTCAACTTCTCCTCGATCGGCGTGCTGCCGCGCGTGATGTACCAGCCGATCGACGGCAACCATCCGATCCTGCTCGCCGACGGCGGGCCCGGCACGGACTTCTACGGGTCGACGAAGGTCGCGGTCGAGGCGATGCTCTACGCCTACAACCAGGCGCTCGGCTTCGACTTCCGAACGATCCGTCCTTCGGCGGTCTACGGGCTCGGCATGAACGAGTTCGTCGGGCCGATCAAAGTCATGGTCGAGAACACGGTGCGCGGCGAGCCGGCGCATTTCGAGTTCGGCGGTGCCCACCCCCGGGCCTACACCCACGTGCTGGACATCGCCGGCCTCGTGCTCGCGATGCTCGACGCACCTGACGACGCCGACCGCATCTTCTACGGCGCCACCGGAGAGCCGCTCGCCACCACGAGCGAGGTCGCACAGATCGTGCGCGAGCTCGTGCCCCGCGCAGACGTCGAGATCGGGGAGGAGCTCTCGGAGGCGGAGAAGCCCGTCGTCGCACTCCGCGGCGAGCTGACCATCGAGAATGCGCGCACCCAGCTCGGCTGGGAACCTCGCTACCGCTCCCTCCGAGACGGCATCGCCCAGTACCTCGAGCAATACCGGGCCTTCCACGCAGCGACACGATGAGCTTCGCCGTCGCGCTCGTTCCCGGCGACGGCATCGGCACCGAGGTCGTCGACGAGACCGTGAGGGTGCTGGCGGGCCTCGAGCAGCTGAGCGGAGGAGAGGTCGCGTTCGCCTTCGAGTGCTTCGACGCCGGCGCGGGAGCGTTCGAGCGCACCGGCCGGGCGATGGCCGACGACGTCTTCGTTGCCTGCCGCGACGCGGACGCGGTGCTCGTCGGGGCGCTCGGCCTGCCCGGTGTCTGCCACCCCGACGGACGTGAAGCGGGCGCCGACGCACAGTTCCGGCTTCGCTTCGAGCTCGACCTCTACGCCGGGATCCGCCCCATCCGTCTCTTCCCCGGAGTTCCGACGCCGCTGGCCGCTGCCGGCGCGGGCATCGACTACGTGATCGTGCGGGAGAACATCGAGGGGCTCTACGCAGGCCGCCACGGCGGGGCCAGGGTCGAGGGCGAGGTTGCCGCCGACACGTGTCTGATCACGCGGGCGGGGACACGCCGCATCGCCGAGCAGGCGTTCCGTGTGGCCGCCCGGCGCGCGGGGGCGCCTGCCGGCGGGGGCCCGCGCGTGACCTGCGTGGACAAGGCCAACGTGCTCGCCTCGTACGCGTTCTTCCGCGAGGTCGCGTCGGAGGTGGCCTCCGAGCACCCCGCGATCGCCTTCGAGGCAGTGTACGTCGACGCTGCCGCCCTCTACCTCGTACAGCGCCCGTCCAGCTTCGACGTGGTCGTCGCCGAGAACATGTTCGGCGACATCCTCTCCGACCTCGGCGCCGCCACCGTTGGCGGTCTCGGGGTGGCGCCGTCGGCCGATCTCGGCGACCGCCACGGGGTCTTCCAGGCCTGTCACGGGTCCGCGCCCGACATCGCCGGCCGCGGGACAGCCAACCCGGCTGCCACCATTCTCTCCGCAGCGCTGATGCTCGACTGGCTGGGCGAGCGCCACGCACACGAGGGCGCACGCCGTGCCGCACGCAGTCTCGAGGCGGCTGTCGCGCAGGCCCTGGCGGACGGCTCGGGCCGGACGGCCGACCTGGGCGGCAAGGCCGGGACCGTCGGCGCAGCCGACGCCGTGCTCACCGCGCTCGCGGGCGCGTGGGCGGCTGCGTGACGTTGCCCACCGAGGAGCTGTGCCGTCTCCTCGACGACCCCGCGGCACGTGCCCTCGTCCCCGCGCGGGAGCTGACCGAAACGCTGCTGGCGCGGATCGAGGAGCAGCAGCCGCACCTGCACGCGCTCATCACGGTCACGCCCGACCTCGCCCTGGCCGCCGCGCGCGACGTGGATGCCGCACGTGCCCGCGGCCGGCGCCTTCCGCTCGACGGTCTGCCACTCGTGCTCAAGGACAACATCGACGTCGAGGGCGTGCCGACGACGAACGGGTCACGGCTCTTCGCGGGTCGGCTCGCCGCCGAGGACGCGGCGGTCACGCGGCGCCTGCGCGTCGCCGGGGCCGTCGTCCTCGGCAAGGCCAACCTCCACGAGCTGGCGTTCGGCGCGACGTCGGCCAACGAGGCCTTCGGGAGCGTCCTCAACCCGGCCGCCCCCGATCGCGTCCCCGGCGGCTCGAGCGGGGGCTCGGCCGCAGCCGTCGCCGCCGACCTCTGTGCGGCTGCCATCGGTACCGACACGGGCGGCTCCATCCGCCTACCGGCGTCGCTCTGCGGTGTCACCGGCCTCCGCCCTAGCCACGGCTCCGTCTCGCTGCAAGGGGTGCGACCGGTCTCGGCCACGCTCGACACGGTCGGGCCCCTGGCCCGCTCGGCGAAGACCGTTCGGGCCGTGCAACGCGTGATCGCAGGCCACGACACCGGCGACGCCTACCCCGAGGCGAACGCGCCGGCGAGCGGCGCGGACACGTGCCTTCGCCTCGGCGTCGTGGGCGAGCTGCACGAGCGCTCCGCGCCGGGCGTGCGTACGGCGCTCGAGGCTCTGCAGGAGCTCCTCGCCGGGCTCGGTGCCGAGCTGCGAGACGTGGCCCTGCAAGGTTGGGAGCGGGCGGTCGAAGCCTGCGGTCTCCTGATCAAGGCGGAGGCGCTCGCGCTCTACGACCGCGCGCTGGAGGAAACGCCCTACCTGCTCGAGAAGGGCACGCGCCGGCGGCTGGAACTGGCCCGGCACGTGGACGCAGGCCAGCTGCGAGAGCTACGGGCGGAGCACGAGGCCTGGACGCGAACGGTGGCAGCGGCCTTTGCCGGTGTCGACCTCATACTGCTGCCGACGATCCCGCTCGAGGCACCTGCAGCCTCGAGTGCGGACACGGTCGAGACGACGGCCGGGATCGTGCCGTTCACGCATCTGCTTTCGTTCGCCCGGGTCCCGTCGCTCTCGCTGCCGTGCGGCTGGAGTGCCGGCGGTGCTCCGGTCGGCGCGATGGTTGCCGCGCCGGCGGGCCACGACGGCCGCGTGCTCGATCTGGCCGAGGCCGTGCAGGCGGTCAGCGACTGGCATCTTCGCCGACCGGAAACCGGTGGGGCTCAGGCCGGATCGATGCGCACCACCTCGTAGGGCGCGAGCGTCAGCCGCAGCTCGCCGTCCGCCTGCGCCGGTTGCGAGCGGCTGCGGAACGCGACCGGATCGCTGCAGGCCTCCCCGGCCGTCGCCTCGTCGAGGCGCCGCAGGCCGACAGGTCCGTGCAGCGGGCCGAGCACGACCTCGCGCGCGACCGGCGCGAGGTTGGCCACCAGCAGACGGGTGGCGTGGCCGGTGCGGACGGCGAGGGCGATCGCGGCCAGCGCGTCCGACGACTCGACCTCGAGCACCTCCGCCCCGCGCCATTCGCACGCGTCGGCGAGCGGGTGGAAGAGCGGGAAGACCTCGCCCGCTCGGGAGCGGAACCTGTCGGGAAGCTCGCTGCCCGAGGCCCGCTCGACGATGCCACGCCAGCCGCTCGTCTCGTAGTAGGTGACCGCTGCGGCCCCCTGCTCGGAGAGGTACTTGACACTGCCTGCGGTCCACGCCGCCCCGAGCAGCGACGACTGGCGCGCATCGACCGAGTCGGGGAGCTCCCCGGGCGGTGTCGGCGGCGGATCTCCGGCGGCGTGGAAGTTGAACCGCCGGCGCATCGTGACCGGCGAGACGACGACCGGCTTTCCGTAGAGGCCGCGGGCGCTTCGCACGGTCTCGCCCTGGGCGTCGAGGTTCTCCACGATGTCGGTGTCCGTGAAAGCGTGGATCTGGGGCGAGAGCGAGTAACAGACCGCGTCCGAGCCCGAGCGGTCGTTCCGGGTGCGGTTGATCTCCGTGAAGTAGATCTCGGTGCCGCCGGCGAAGACCGCGTCGGGGCAGGCCGCAGCGAGCGCAGCGCGGACGGCGTCGACGAGCTCCGGGCGGGTCGACTCGGCGGGCGAGGCGGTGCGGCTGTCGCCGTTGATCACGAGCACGCGGTCGACCGGCGGCCCCACGGCGAGCGCCGACGCCACCTCTGCCAGCTCGTCGGCCTGGCTCTCGAGCAGGTGGAGGGAGAGCTCGAGCTGCGCCCCGGCGGCCCGGGCTGTCGCCTGCGCCGCGGTGAGCGCCTCACGCCAGCGTGTGTCGCCGAGCCGCACCTCCACGCGCAGGTGTGCCGGTTCGAGCGTGCGAAGCGCCTCGCTCTCGTGCGCGTCCGCGACGTGCAGGTCGCGGTCCTGCCCGAGCCCGATCGCCGGCACCCGCGTCCCGGTGGGGCCCCCTACGGTGAGGCGCACGGGGCCGCTCGACGCGTCACCTGCGGGGACGTCAACCGGCGTGATCACGAGTCGCTGGCGCAGCGCCTGTCCGGCCTCCAGCGGGTCCGGTCGGCCCCGGCCCATGGGCGTCGAGTACGTCTTGAAGTTGGCGTCCGTCCAGTTGCGGTGGTCCTCCGTCTCCCAGAGGTCGCCCTCGAAGTCGAGCTCGAGGCGGCCGCCGCCGGCCAGCTCGATCTCGAGCCGGTCGAACGGGTCGAAGAGCGCCGAGTAGACCTTGCCGTCGAAGCCCTGAGGGCCGATCAGGTCCGGGAACGTGCCTTCGAGCTCACCGTGCTCGGTGCGCGCCCTGAAGTGCGCACCCGCGGTCTCCCGCCATGGATGATGGACGCAGAGACCGATTCGGTTGAAGGGGCAAACGGCCTCGGCGCGCCCGTCGAACACGTACTCGACGCGTCCCGACGCGTCGCCCGTGATCGTGCCGCGCCAGGAGAGGTTGACCTCCCGCCGCGCGTGCTTGGAGGTGAACGAGACGCGAAAGCCCCCGTCGGACTCGTTGATCTCGAGATCGGAGATCACGCCCGGCACCGTGTCCCAGTCCTGGTCGCGCACAGCCGCGTACACCCGGCGCACGAGCTCGATGCCACCGATCCGCAGGTAGCGGAGATCGACGCCGTCGAGGAGCAGCGTCACGGGCCCGGCGCGCAGGGTTCGCATCTCGGCAAGAGGGGCGTCGGTGCCGTGCAGCAGGCGCAGGCGGGCGGGATCGGTGGTCATGCGGCTCCTCCTTGGTCGGTCGAGGCTGTGCGGGCGGCGTGTCGGGCGAGCTTTTCCTGGAAGTGCGGATGGTCGAGCACCTCGGGGTTGGCAATGTGCGCGGGGATGCGGCCTGCCGCGACGGCGAGCAACGCAGCGCAGGCGTCGCCGATACAGCCTGCGAGCAGCTGGTCGGTGTACCCGAGTGAATGGGGCGCGCCCACCACCCCCGGCAGCGCCAGGAGCGGATCGGCGACGGGGAACGGCTCGGGATCGAAGACGTCGAGGCCGGCGCCTGCCAGCCGCCCTTCGCGCAAAGCGTCGGCGAGGGCCTGCTGGTCTACGATCGCGCCGCGAGCGACGTTGACGAGCAGCGCGCCGGGCCGCAGCAGCCCCAGGCGGCGGGCGTCGAGCAACCCGCGGGTCTCGGCGGTCAGCGGGCAGGCGACGACGACGACGTCGGCGCGGCTCAGCAGCTCGTCGAGCGCGACGTGCTCGACGCCTGGCTCCGCCACAGGTGTCCGCTGAGTGACGAGGACACGCATCTCCCAGGGCCCGAGCAAGCGGACGACCTCTCGCCCGATGCGCCCGTAGCCGACGAGCCCGAGCGTGCGGCCGTGCAGCCCGGTCCCCTGCGGCTCGAAGCGCCCGGCGGGCGACCAGTCACCGGCATGGAGCGCCTGGTCGCGCTCGCGGAGGCGGTGGGCGAGCGCGAGCACGAGAGCGACCGCAGCCGAGGCCATCGGGCCGGTCACCCCGTCGGGAGTGATCGTGACCGCCACGCCGCGCGCGGTGCAGGCAGGGAGGTCGATGAAGTCGAGGCCGACACCGTGACGCGCGATCAGGGCAAGACGCTCGACCCCGTCCAGGCTGGCGGCGGTGACGGGCGGCGAGAAGTGGTAGAGGCCGTCGAGATCGCGGAGCAGGTCGGAGGTCACGGGCCGCGCATCCTCGGCGAGGAAGTGCCATTCCAGCCCTGCCTCCTCGAGGGCCGTGAAGCCGAAGGGCGCGAAGGCCAGGCCGCCGTCGCTGCGACGGGTGTCGCGCGTCACGCCGATGCGGAACGTTTCCTTGTCAGTGGGCATGCCGTATGATCGATTCTCGCAAACCACACACGAGGAGCGTGAAATGACCGAGCGTGTCGTCGTCGGCGAGTTGCCCGTCGGGGGCTCCGCGCCTCTTATCTCGAGCGCCATCCGCTGGGGTGACCTGCTCTTCCTGTCCGGTCGGGCGCCGATCGACACGAGCACGATGGCGGTCGTCTCGGACGACTTCGAGCAACAGGCGCGCAACGTGCTCGACCAGATCATGGTCTCGCTGGCCGAGGCCGGGTCCGGCCCTGAGTACGTCCTGCGGGTGCAGTGCTACCTGCTGCAGGCCGAGGACTTCGGTGCGTGGAACGCAGTCTGGGCGGAGTACTTCCCGGCCCCGCGGCCCGTTCGCACCACGATCGTGACGGGCTTCGCGCTGCCGGGGATGCTGATCGAGGTCGAGGTCACCGCGGGAGTGCCATCTTGAAGGTCGTGGTCGTCGGCGGCGGCATCGCCGGGCTCTGCGGCGCGTACTACCTGCGGCAGCGCGACCACGAGGTGACGGTCGTCGACCGCGCGCAGATCGGCGCGCGAACCGCCTCCTCGTGGGGGAACGGCGGCTGGATCGCCCCCGCCCAGGCCGGCCCGCTGCCCGAGCCCGGGCTCACGATCTACGGCCTGCGGGCGCTGGTGCGTGCCGACTCGGCGCTGTACTTCCGTCCCACCTACCTGCCACGGCTGGCGCCCTGGCTCCTGCGCTTCTGGACGTACTGCAACCAGCGCGACTACGACCGCGGCACGGCGGCGCTGGCGGCGCTCGGCAAGCAGTGCTTCGAGCTCGTCGACGCAATGGCCGCCGACGGTGTGCGCTTCGACCTCTGGAAGCTGGGCATGGTCTGCGCCACGAACAAGGCGGAGGACGCGCGCAAGGTGCTGCGCAGCCTCGAGGGAATGCGCGCCTTCGGCTACGAGTTGCCGCACGACATCCTCGGCGAGGAGGAGATCCACGCCGTGGAGCCCTCGCTCAACGACCGCGTCAAGGCCGGATTCCATCTCCAGGATCAGTGGAACGTGAAGGCGGATACCCTCGTCGTCGGTCTCGGCGACAAGCTCCGCTCGATGGGGGTCGAGTTCCTCGAGGGAGCCGAGGTGATCGAGTTCGGGACGGCGGGCAACGTCGTCCGCTCCATCCGGACGGGCGCGGGCGAGGTCGCCGGAGACCACTTCGTGCTCGCCGGCGGCTCGTGGACGACTCCGCTCGCGGCGAAGCTCGGCGTCTCGATCCCGATGCAGCCGGGGAAGGGCTACTCGTTCCTGCTCGTGCCGAAGGTGATGCCACGGCACGGCATCCTCTTCGCCGACATCCATGCCGGCGTGACGCCGCTCGGCGACCGCGTGCGGATCGGCGGCACGATGGAGTTCTCGGGCTACGACCTCTCCATCGACCAGCGCCGCATCACGAATCTCTTCGAGCTGGCCAAGGGCTATGTCGACCTGGAGAAGCCCGAGTACGAGGAGCCGTGGGCGGGACTACGCCCCATGACGGTGGACGGCCTGCCCATCCTCGACTGGGCCCATCCCTTCACGAACGCGACGATCGCCACCGGCTACTCGATGCTGGGGATGACGATCTCGATGTCGGCGGGCCAAGCGCTGACGGAGATGATCTCCACAGGCGCCCGGCCGCCGCTCTTCGAGCCGTTCCGCCTCGATCGCTTCCCAAAGCTGATCCTGCGCCGGCCGGCGCGGTAGCTGGACGTCGTCGACCGCTGTGCGGCCGGCAACGTGATCCGGAAAGGCCCCACACTCCCTACCGAGCTTCCGGTAGGTGGACAGACACGATAGTGCCTCCGGAGCGAGCGGTGCTCGACGTCGAGCCTGGCATGCGCTCGGCATCGAGTGACTGCTCAGAGACCGGGCGGCCCGAGCACGCGACCGCCGTCGACCGAGATCACGCAGCCCGTGACCCAGGCGGCCTCGGGGTCGACGAGGTGCCAGACCCAGCGGGCTATCTCCTCGGGCTGCCCCACCCGGCCGAGCGGCACGAGCCGGCCCAGGCCCCGCAGGCGCTCCTCGGGGTTCTCCACGCTGAGGTGGAACTCGGTGGCGATCGGCCCGGGGCGCACGCACGCGACCCGGATGCCGTCGGGGGCGAGCTCGGCCGCCAGGTTCTTCGTCATGTGCTCGAGCGCCGCCTTCGTCAGCCCGTACACGGTCTGGCCGTCGCGATACATGACCGCCGCCGCCGACGAGATGTTGACGACCACGGCGCCGGGCGAGGCGCGAAGCGCGGGGAGCGCCGCCTGTACGAGGAAGTACGGCGCGCGCACGTTGACGGCGACGTGCTCGTCGAACTCGTCCAGCGTGAACCCGGCGACCGGCTTCACCCTGAAGAAGGCGGCATTGTTGACGATCACGTCGAGCCGGCCGGCGCGTTCGAGCACCTCCGCCACGACCTGGGCAGGAGCTTCGGGGTGGGAGAGGTCGGCAGGCACGGTGAAAGCCCGCCCGCCGCTCGCGACGATCTCCGCCGCGACCTCCTGCAGCCGCTCGCGGCGGCGCGCGACGAGCGCAACACCGAGCCCCTGCGCGGCGAGCAGCCGTGCCGTGGCCTCCCCGATGCCCGAGGCCGAACCAGTGACGACGGCGACGCGCTCCTGCAAGCTGTACGACCATACTACGGCTGTCATGCGTGTGGCCATCCTCGGAGCAGGCCTGATGGGGGCCCAGATCGGGTGCGAGTACGCACTGGGTGGCCACGAGGTGGTCCTCCATGCACGCGACGCCGCGGCCGCTCGGGAACGCGCGGAGGCTGCGCTCGACATGTGCGCCGGGCACGGGCTGCGGCCGGCTGCGGACCTGCGCGCCGCCGCCGGCCGGATCGTGCAGTGCGCCGATCCGGGGGAGGCCGCGGCCGGGGCGGACCTGCTCGTCGAGTCGCTGCCGGAGGATCTGGAGCTGAAGGTGGAGGTGGTCGGTGCGGCACTCGCAGCGGCACCCAGGGCCGTTGTCGCGAGCAACACGTCCTCGCTACCGATCACCAGCATCGGGGACGCCCTCGGCGTGCCGGAGCGCGTCGTCGGCACGCATTACCTCAACCCGCCACTCCTGATGCCGCCCGTCGAGGTGATCGCCGGTGAGCGAACCTCGGCCGAGACGCTCTCCTTCGCTTGCGCGACCGTCGCAGCGCTCGGCAAGCTGCCCATCGTCGTGCGCCGCGACGTGCCCGGCTTCATCTGGAACCGGCTGCAGTTCGCGCTCGTCCGCGAGTGTGCCTGGCTCGTCGAGAACGGGGTGGCCACGCCGGCCGACGTGGACACCGTGGTGCGCGAGGGGCTCGCGAGACGGTGGCGCCAGGTCGGCCCTCTGCGGGCGATCGCGCTCGGCGGCATCGACACGTGGAACCGCTCGGGCCGCAACATCACCCCTTCGCTCTCGGCCGCGTCCTCACTGGCCGACCTGCGTGAGGTAGCCATCACAGACGGCGACGTGGCTGCTGACGCCGCTGCCCGGGATACTGGGCTCGCTGCCGATCTGCGCCGAGGCGTGGATGACCGCTGACGCCCTTCCCGACGCGGACGGCCGCGGCGGGATCGTGACAGAGGCGGGCACCGGCATCGGCCCCGCCGCCGCCGGGCAGTTCCACACACGAGGGCCCGGCGTCCCACTCGTGGGCCACCGTTGGTGGCGCCGGAGGCACGCCGGACGACTGCGAATGTGATCCACGGCGACGGCGGGCAGGTGCTGGGCCTGCCGCCGTCGGCGGGGCCTGAGGCGAGCACACCACGAGAGCAAGGAGGAGCGATGGAACCCTTGGACACCGGTACCGTCACCGACGTCCGCTGCCGCCTGTTCGAGGCTCCGACCGAAGGCGGCGGCGTTCGCTATGCGAACCCGCTGCGCGGCTGGGACCCGAGCCGCGACGAGCGGGGGTTCGCCTTTCCCAAGTGGCTGGTGGTCGAGGTCGAGACCTCGGGCGGCATCGTCGGAATCGGCAACGCCGGTCTCGCCGCCGACCTGATCCCGCCGATCGTGACGAGCAGGCTGCGACCGCTCGTGGTCGGCCGGCCGTTGGCGGACATCCAGGAGACGTGGCAGCTGATGTACCGCGGCACCATGGCGTGGGGACGCAAGGGCTTGGGCATGGTCGCGATCAGCGCGGTCGACCTCGGGCTCTGGGACGCGCTCGGCAAGACGCTAGGCGTCCCGGTGCACGACCTCATCGGCGGGCGCCGCAAGGAGGCGATCGACGTCTACGCGAGCCGCCTCTATGGCTCGGACAGCCTCGACGAGCTCGCCGCCGAGGCGGAGAAGTACGTGCGCCAGGGCTTCCGCGCGTTCAAGCAGCGGTTCCTCTGGGGGCCCCGGGACGGGCGCAAGGGAATGCGGGCCAACGTCGATCTCATCCGCACGGTCCGCGAGGTGGTCGGGGACGACGCCGAGCTGATGGCGGACGCCTACATGGGCTGGACCCTCGACTACGCACGGGCGATGGTGCGCTTGCTCGAGCCCTACGAGCTCCGCTGGCTGGAGGAGGCGTTGATCCCGGACGATCTCGAGGGCTACGCCGCGCTCACCCGCGAGAGCCCGATCCCGATCTCGCACGGGGAGCACGAGTTCACGCTCGCCGGCTTCGCGGACATCGTGCGCCACGGGGCCGCCCGCATCCTGCAGTTCGACACCAACCGCGTCGGCGGGATCACGCAGGCGGTGAAGATTTGCGCGCTGGCCGAGGCGCACGGGCTCGAAGTGGTCCCGCACGCCGGCCAGGTTCACAACTACCACGTCGTCGCCAGCCAGCCGGCGTGCCCACTGGCCGAGTACTTCCCGCCGGAGGCGATCGAGGTTGGCAACGAGCTGCCGCACTGGCTGTTCGACGGCGAGCCTCTCGCCGAGAACGGCCAGGTGCGGCTCAACGGGCTCCCCGGTTTCGGCATCGCCGTGGCCCCGCGCAACCCGGTTCGGGAGGTCACGCTCTAGTCCTCGCGGAGCAGGCCCTCCGCCTTCACGACGATGTCGGAATGGCCGATCCGCGCCGTGGGCGGGCGGTCACGATCGCTCCACCCCGGCGGCCTCGGGGTTGACGGCGAACTCCGGTATCCGTCCCTCCTGCACGGCGACGACCGCCCGCGCGGCGCTACGCCCTAAGCCGCTGAGCAACTCGTCGGTGAATCCCACGGCATGAGGCGCGAGAATCACGTTGTCTAGCGAACGGAGCGGGCTGTCCGCGGGCAGCGGCTCACGCTCGAAGACGTCGAGCGCGGCGCCTGCGACCCCGCCACCGCGCAGCGCCTCCACCAGCGCTGCCTCGTCGACGATCGGCCCGCGTGCCACGTTGACGAGATACGCGGTGGGCTTCATCCGTGCCAGCTGCCCGGCTCCGATCAGCCCACGCGTGTCGTCGGTGAGCGGGCACGTGACGACGACGAAGTCCGAGATCTCGAGCAGCCCGTCCAGCGTCAGCAGCCGGACTGCGGCCGGCGCCTCCTGAACGAACGGGTCGGCCGCAACGACCTGGAGGCCGAAGGGAGCGGCCAGGAGAGCGAGGTCGCGGCCGATGTTGCCGAGCCCGACGATCCCGAGCGTCCGGCCGTCCAGGCCCGTGCCGAGGTGTGCGAACCGATCCCAGCCGCCGGCGCGCACGAGCCGGTCGTTCTCGAGCAGCCGATGAGCGAGCGCCAGCACGAACGCCATTGCGCTCGAGGCCATCGGCCGCCGGACTCCGTCGGGCGTGACCGAGACGAGGACTCCCGCCCGTGAGCAAGCCGCGACATCGACGCTGTCGAGGCCAACACCCAGGCGAGCAACCAGCCGGAGCCGCTGAACGCCCTCCAGCGTCCTCGCCGTGACAGACGTCCCGAAGAGGACGATCGCTGCGTACGACGCGATGTCGGCAGGGCGGAGCTCACCCTCGGCCCGGAGCCATTCCCAGGAGATCCCCTCGTCGTCCAGCAGGTCGAGGTCGACCTGCGGCCGCCCGTCGGGCCCCTCGACGTCCTGGGACACGCCGACGAGGAAGCCGTCAGAAGCCATCGCGGAGCCCGGCGACGCCCGCGCGCAACGCGTCCTCGTACAGCGGCACGTCGATCGCGTAGGCGAGCAGGCGGAACCCGCGGCCGAGCAGCGCCTTACCTTCGGCGACCGACGAGCACACCTGTCCCACCGGCTTGCCGGATCGGGCCCCCGCCGCAAGCACCCGATCGACCGCTGCGACGAAGACGTCACTCTCGAACTCGCCGGGGACGCCGAGCGAGATGCTGAGATCGAAATGACCGATCCAGAGGACGTCGACGCCGTCGATGGCGGCGATCTCCTCGACGGCGTCCAGGCCTCCCGTCGTCTCGATCTGCACCAGGGTCATCACCTGGCCGTTGAGATGCTCCGTCGTCGGCCCGACCCCGCCGGGGTGCCAGTCGTGACGCCAGATGCCGAAGCCTCGCCGTCCGTGTGGCGGGAACCGCGAAGCCTCGGCTATCGCACGGGCCTCCGCGACACCACCCACCGTCGGCACCATCACGCCGAGTGCGCCGCTGTCCAGGGCCCGGGCGACGTGCTGGTACGAGCCATCCGGAACGCGCAGGAACGGCACCACGTCCGCGGCCCGGGTGGCTGCGAGCACGGAGCGCATGTGGCCCATGTCGTACCCGGTGTGCTCCATGTCGTAGAGCACGAACTCGGCGCCGGCGCTCGCCGCGAGCCGCGCCACTCCGGTTGTGGCGAACTCGGTGACCATCGTCCCGATCGAGACCCCACCGCCCTCGAGCCGGTGCCTGACTGGATTCTCCCTCATGGCTTCATACGCTCCTTGTAGTCCTCTCGCACTGGCTGGAACACGTCGAGAACGCGGCAGGGCTCGTCGCGCGTCCAGGCCCCGTGCTCGACGCCGCCGGGTATCTGGTACGCCCCGCCCGGCCGCAGCTCGTGGTCGACGCCGTCGATGTGCATCACCAGGAGGCCGTCGATCACGATCCCGAGTTGCTCGTGCGGGTGGCTGTGCACGGGCACGGTCGCCTTCGGCTCGAAGTCGATCAGATTGAGCATCGCGCCGTCCCCGAACAGCGGCCGCGCGACGACGCCAGGCGCGAGCTCGAGCGTCTTTCCGCTGTTCAGGTCGCCGACCTGGCTCATCCCTGACGGCCCTCGATCCAGTGGTTCCCGGGTTCGACGACGAGCGTCTCGCCGACGAGAGGAGCCACCACCCGGCGCGTGCCGGTAGCGTCGTACTTCGGAACGAGCTCGACGAACCGGTCGACGTCCTCGTTCGCCGAGAGGTAGTGACAGGCGACGGCGAGCTCGAGCCCGAGCATCTCCGCGCAGCGGGCTGCCTCGTCGGGATCCATCTCGCCCGTCATGAACGTGCCGGGCCCGGGAATCAGGTAGGAGAGCTCCCGCGGGAGCGTGCACCCGAGGAGGCCGACCGTCGGCCGGTAGAGCTCCCCGATCAGTCGCATGTCGAAGATGCACGTGTCGCCGTAGTGGTAGATGCGCACCCCCGGCTCGGTCTCGACGATGAAGGCCATGGGGTTGCCGACCACCTGGCGGCCGTCCGAGAGCGTCGCCATCGACCAGTGATGGCACTCCACGGGCCGCACGATCAGCCCGGCCACCTCGACGACGATCCCCCACGTCGTCTGCGTGATCTGGTCCGGGTCGACTCCGTCGTCGATCAGCTTCGCGCGCACGGCCGCGTCGCACACCACGGGCGCTCCGGTGCGCCTCGCCACGTGGGCCGAGTCGCCGTAGTGGTCGAACGCCGCGTGGCTGACGAGGATCACGTCAGGCCTCTCGAGGTCGTCCGCCGAGCACGGCGCAAGCGGGTTGTCGCTGAGGAACGGATCGACGAGGATGCGGTGCGTCGGGCCCGTGATCTCGTAGCTCGCCGCGCCGTGGTAGGTGAGCCGCGTGCTCATACGAGGCCCCGGAGCGACTCCCACCCCTTGATCAGCCGTACGAGCGAGCGGTTGATGGGAACGTCCACGCCCACCTCCCCGGCGGCCTTGACCACGGCGCCGTTGATCACGTCGATCTCCGTGCGCCGGCCCGCCTCCACGTCCTGGAGCATCGACGCCTTTGACGGGCCTGCCTTCTCGAGAAGGGCGAGGATCGTGTCGATGCGCTCCTCGAAGCCGATCTCGTAGCCGAGAGCCTGCGCGACCCCGACCGCCTCGCGCGTGGTGTCGCTGACGAGCGCACGCATGTGCTCGTCAGCGCCGAGAGCCCCGGCGTGCATTCCGGTGAGGGCGGAGGCCGGCAGCGTGGCCGCGTTGAGGATCAGCTTCTTCCAGATCTCCGGCCGCACCGGGGTCACGACCTCGGCCACGAAATTCGCGTCGCGTAGCGCGGACACCAGGCGCTCGGCGCCGCTCGCGTCGTCCCCTGCAAAGGCACCGACCACCGTCGGCTGCTCCGCCGGGTGAACGACGCGACCGAGTCCCTGCACGAGGCCACTGTTGTAGGTGACGCCGACGGTGACCTGCTCGGGCGGGTAGATCGCGGCGAGGACGTCGCCGTTGCCCCAGCCGTTCTGCAGCGAGGCGACCGCGGTCTCCGGCCCGACGAGGGGCCGCGCGGCCTCGGCGGCGGCCGCGGTGTGGTAGCACTTGGTGAAGAAGACGACGAGGTCGACTGGGCCGACCGAGGCGGGGTCGGCGGTCGCGGCGACTGGGGTCGTCGTCTCCTCCTCGCCTCGGATGACGGTGACGCCGTGCGTGTTCAGCGCCTGGACGAGCGGCTCGGCAACGTCGACGAGCGCGGTCTCGTGCCCGGCCTGCGTGAAGCGGGCGCCGAAGATGGAGCCCATCGCTCCGGCGCCGACGACGGCGATCTTCATCGAACCTCCAGTGCGTCTCGTCGGTGGAATGCGATCCTACAGGTCTACCGGTTCTGGCGAGGGGAAGGGTGCGCTATCGTCCCCGCGTGCTCGAACAGCCGCCGCTGCTCACCGTGCGCCGCTCTTTCTCGCGGCCCGACCCGGCCACCGTTGCGCGCTTCGCCCGGGCCGAGTCGGCGCAGGTCTCGGACGCCATGGCCGGTGGTGGCGCGCTCGACCACCGCGTGCAGGCGCTCTCCGCGATCCCGTTCACGGGTGCGATCGCCGGGCCTGCACTCACCTGCGAGACCGGGCCGGCGGACGTGCTGGCCGCAGTGGCTGCACTCGACGTGGCCCAGCACGGGGACGTGCTCGTGATCGCGACCGGCGGGTGGACGGGTACGGCCTCCATCGGCGATCTCTTCGCCGGGATGGCCGCCAACATCGGCATCGCGGCGATCGTCACCGACGGCGCCGTGCGAGACGTCGCCGGCCTCGCCCGCGCGGGCGTGCCGGTGTTCGCCGCGGGGCTCACGCCCGCGTCCCCGGCCGCGAACGGGCCCGGCACGGTGGGTCTGCCGGCGGTCGTCGGCGGGCAGCCGGTCGCTGCGGGCGACATCGTCGTCTGCGACGCGACCGGCGTCGTAGTCGTGCCACAAGGACGCATCGGCGCCACGCTCGCCTCGCTGGAGCGCGTGCTCGAGCAGGAGGCGGCGGAGGGTGCGCTGGTCGCCGCCGGCCAGACGGTGCCGGCCTCCATGCTCGAGCTCCTGGGCACGGATCGCGTGCGCTACGTCGACTGATTCAGCACCGGCAGCGCGATCAGCGGTCGGGGTGGAACCAGCGGCCGCCCGCACTGGCACCCCCGTCCACGAAGAGCGTCTGGCCGTTGAGGAACGACCCTGCATCGGAGGCAAGCAGGAGGCAGGCCCCGACGAGCTCGCGCGGCAGGCCAGGCCGCTCCACCGGCACGCGGTTGAAGATCCAGCGCCGCATCTCCGGGTCCGCCCAGATGGGGGCGGCGAGGGGTGTGTCCATGAAGCCCGGGGCGATGGCGTTTGCCCGGATGCCGTGCTCCGCCCACTCCAGCGCCATCACCTTCGTCAGCTGGCTGATGCCGGCCTTCGTCGGCCCGTAGACCGAGATCTGCTCGAGGGCGTACAGCGCGTTCAGCGAAGAGACCGAGATGATCGCGCCGCCGCTTCCCTGCTCGATCATGCGGCGGGCAGCGGCCTGGGAGAGGAAGTACGGCAGGCGCAGGTTGATTCGCGTGATCCAATCCCACGAGTCGCGGTCCATCTCGAGGATCGGCATACGCCTGTTGACGGCGGCGTTGTTGACCAGCACGTGAACCCCGCCAAGCCGCTCGACCGCCGCACCGACCAGGCGCTCGGGCGCGTCCTCGTCGGCAAGGTCGAGCGCGAGTGCAGCGGTGCGCACACCGGCGGCCCCGAGCGTGTCGGCCAGGCGATCGACCGCCCCCTGCTCGAGGTCGGTCACGAGCACGTCCGCACCTGCCGCGCCGAGCCCCGCCGCGAACCAGGCCCCGAGCCCGCCGGCCGCGCCCGTCACGACCGCGACCTTCCCCGCGAGCGAGAAGAGCGGCTCCGGCGCGAGCGAACGCACGTCATCGATTCCTAGCCGCGGGGCTGTCACGGCGGGATCGTACAACCGCTCCGCGGGGAGGACGGAGCCGCCTGGCGTGGAGCACGAAGCGCACGACGGAGGCTGCCCCTGCGGCGTGCACCCAGAGACCGCCTGCGAAGCTGCCGGCCAGGGGCGACCAGCCAGAACGACCTCTGGCCGTTCACGCGTTTCGTCGGACATCGCGGGCCTGCTACCCGCGCGGTGACCCGCCTCACGGTCGGGCGGGGACGCGAAGCCGGAGCAGGCGGGGCCGCACCTCGAAGCGGACCGGCGTCGTCCCGGGTTGCTCCCCGTCGAGCTGGAGGGGCAGTGGTTGCGTCGCGTCCACGGTGACCGCGGCTCCACGTAGCGCTTCCA
>JBJXGY010000205.1:0-6037 GCA_046160185.1 Gaiella sp.
TGTCCGCGCTCGCGGCCGGCGGCTTCTACCTGCTGCTCGCGCTGGCCTACCCGGCTGGGCTCGGCATGGGCGACGTGAAGCTCGCTGCCTTCCTTGGCGCCTGGCTGGGACGCGACGTGGTCGTGGCACTGATCCTGGGGTCGTTCCTCGCCCTCATCCCCGCCGTCTTCCTGGTCGCGACCCAGGGCGCGAAGGCCCGCAAGATGGGCATCCCCTTCGGGCCCTTCCTGGCCGCCGGCGGCGTGATCGCATTGTTCGCGGGGCAGCGGATCATCGACGCCTGGCTTGGCTAGTGCGGCGTCTCACAACGGTTCGCAGGGAACAATCGTCGTTGTAAGTCGCCGCACCAGATGCTTGCTGCACGTTGTCGGCCGCCCTACGGCCGACAACGTGACCCTGAAGAGGGCGCACTCCCTCACCGAGTTTCCGGAGGCACATTGCGAGATGGCGCACTAGGCGTGCGACCTCCGGTCGCACGCGCGATTCCCGGCGGGCACGCGGCCGCTACGATCACGCACATGCCGCCGCAGGCGCTCCACTTCACCGGTGAGGCCGAGGCCGACCGGCTGCTGGCCGAGGAGCCCCTGGCGCTCCTGATCGGGTTCGTGCTCGACCAGCAGGTGACCGTGCAGACCGCGTTCCTAGGCCCGCTCAAGCTCAAGCAGCGCCTCGGCACGCTCGACGCAGCGACGATCGCGAACACCGATCCCGACCGCCTGACGGAGATCTTCCGTGAGCGGCCGGCCATCCACCGCTTCCCGGCCGCCATGGCGACACGGGTGCAGGATCTCTGCGCAGCCGTCGCCGACGAGCACGGAGGCAAGGCGGAGCGCGTCTGGACACAGGCCGTCGATGCCACCGATCTCCGCAAGCGGGTCGGCGCGCTGCCGGGGTTCGGCCCGATGAAGATCAAGGCCCTCGGCTCGGTGCTGGCCAAGCGGTTCGGGGTGGCCGCGGCCGAAGGGCTGGTGCCGGACCACCCGACCCTCGGTGACGTCGACTCGGTCGCCGCGCTCGAGGAGTACCAGGGGAAGAAGCGCGCCCACAAGGCCGAGTTGCGGGCCCGGGCCAAGGGCGCCTGAGCGTCCCGCCCCGGATGCGGCTCGAGCTGCAGACCCTGACCGAGGGCGGCCAGGACCCGATCGCGATCGGCAAAGGCATCGCCGCGTTCGTGGACGGTGCGCGCGAGACGCTCGATCTCGCGCTGTACGACGTGCGCTTCGAGACGGTGACCGGCCGGCCGGTGCTCGAAGCGTTGCTCGCGGCCCATCACCGCGGAGTGCGCGTGCGCATTCTCTACAACGTCGACCATCCCGGGCCGATCCCCGTTCCGCCTCCCCCGGAGATGTCACCCGACTCGATCGAGGCGCTGCCCGTGGAGACGCGCGGGATCGCCGGCATCCCCGACCTCATGCATCACAAGTACGTGGTGCGCGACGGCAGGGACGTGTGGACCGGCTCTACGAACTGGACGGACGACTCGTGGGAGAAGCAGGAGAACGTGATCCTCACGGTGCTGGAGGCACCGCTTCTCGCCGAGGCGTACGCCGTCACGTTCGACCAGCTGTGGGAGTCCGGCGAGGTCGAGGGATCAGGCGCCGAGCCGCGCCCGGTCGAGATCGACGGCGTGCTCATCCGGCCATGGTTCTGCCCGGAGTTCGGCGACGCGCTCTCCCACCGCGTGGCGAAGTATCTCGGGAAGGCGCGCCGTCGGATCCGCATCGCCTCGCCGGTGCTGACGGCGGCACCGATCCTGGCGACGCTGGTGGAGATCCTTGGCGAGCGCCGCTGCCACGTGGCGGGCGTGCTCGATGAGACGCAGGTCGACCAGGTGTTCGACCAGTGGCGCACGAACGGGCTCAGCGAGTGGAAAATCCCCCTGCTGCACACGATCCTCACGCGTGGCGACTTCTCGGGGAAGCAGTCGGCCCCGTGGACACCGACGAGCGTGCACAACTACATGCATGCGAAGGTGGTCGTGGCCGACGACGTGGTCTTCCTCGGCTCCTTCAACTTCTCGCGCTCGGGCGAGCGAAACGCCGAGAACGTGCTGGAGATCCACGACGCCGCGCTCGCCGACCAGCTTGCGGCGTTCGTCGACACCGCGCGGGCGAGGTACCCACGGACGACCCCGCCGCCGCATCCCGTACGCGACGCGACCGGCGGGTGATGGGTCGCGTGGTGTCTGACTGAAGTCAGACGCCGGCATAGCTCGCTGTCGAAACCATAGGCCGGCGCCGATAAGCCGATGATGAAGCTGCTGGCCTTCGTGATTGCCGTTCCGCTCGCCGTGATCGGCTGGCAGTGGTACGGCGACCACCGGGCGGAGCAGCGCCTGGGCCCGGTCGGCAGCCAGGTTGCCGGTCGCGCCGTGGAGGCTCAGTGCCAGAGCTTCTGGGCGGCGCTGATCGACGTCAAGCCTCGCCACGGCGAGGTGCAGTTCTCGGCCGATGGGATCCCCGAGCCGCGCTTCTTCCTGATCCAGGCGACGTGCGACCGGCTCACCGCCTTCGCCGGGAACGGCCGCCACGCCGAGCTCGACTGCCTGCGAGCGATCGACTTGGCTTCGCGCGAGGCGTGGCGGGCGGTCTACGCGTGTGGCAAGGAGACGACGAAAACGCTGTTTGCGCTCCACACGCTCGCGCACGAGGCCTACCACACAGCCGGCGTCCAGGACGAGAAGGCGACGAATTGCTACGCGGCGCAGGCGCTGGCGTTCACTGCCACCGCACTCGGGGCCGAGGAGGACGAGGCGCTGCTCGCGGCCCGTGCGATGACGGCGGTGCTCCCGGTGCAGGGGACGACCTACGGGACGAACGAGTGCGTGCACGGAGGCGGCTTCGACCTCCATCCCGAGACTGCGGCCTTCCCCACCGAGCTCCCGATCCGCGCCCCGCTCGGGTTCGGCGGGCGTCCGGGCATCGCGAGCGGCGCACGCTGACCCTTGTCGACAGCCGGCCGGGCGACCCAGTGCTACGCGGCGTGATCGGGACGGCCGAGGAGCGGAGGGAACGGATCGACTGCACCGGCGCTCCCTACGCGCGAGGGCCGGCACTTCTCTCGCAACGAACTGGCGGACAGCGGCGAGGCCTGACTGAGAGCCGTCCAAGTCGACTGTGCACACAGCATGGCCGGATGCAACCAACTGATATATTTGTTGCATATGAGAACGGCGGCCGTTCATCTATTGCAGCCCGAGGCGGAGTCCGCGAGCCTGCTCTCCGACCAGGCCTACTACCGGTTGCGCGAGCTGATCGTCACCCTCGAGCTGACCCCTGGCTCCGTCGTCGACGAGCGGGAGCTGATGGAGCGGCTCGCGCTCGGTCGCACACCCGTTCGCGAGGCGCTCCGCGCGCTCGCGCGCGAGGGGCTGGTGGAGGTCTATCCGCGGCGCGGGATGACGGTAGCGCGCGTCGATGCCGGCGACCTCGCTGCGCTCACCGAGGCGCGCCTGCCCCTCGAGGGGGCCGCAGCACGCCTGGCCGCCGAGCGGGCGACCGACGGCGACCGCACCGTGACCGCGACGCTGCTCGAGGAGGTCGAGCGGGCCGGGGGCGGGAGCGGACAGCGCGCGCTGATCGATCTTGACCAGCGCATCCACCGGCACATGTACGCGTCCGCGCACAGCCCGGTACTCGAGTCGACGCTTGCCGGGTACTACGTGCTCGCCTTGCGTATCTGGTTCCTCGCGCTCGACCGCCTCCCCGCCCTCGGCGACGCCGTCGGCGAGCACCGCGAGCTGCTCGAGGCGATCCGCGACCGTGACGGCGACCGCGCTGAGCACGCAGTGCAACGCCATGTTCTCAATTTCGACACCGCCGTCCGTACCGTTCTCTAGACTGATAACAGCGATACTGTACCGATCCCAAGGAGACCTCAGATGAGCTTCCCCGCCAGCGCCAGGGCCGTCGTCGTCGGCTGCGGCATCGTCGGCAACAGCCTCGCCTTCCACCTCACGAGGCTGGGGTGGTCGGACGTCCTGCTCATCGACAAGGGACCGCTGCCGAACCCCGGCGGCTCCACCGGTCACGCGTCGAATTTCATCTTCCTCGTCGACCACTCGAAGGAGATGACGCAGCTCACGGTGGACAGCGCCCGCCAGTACCGGGAGCTCGGCGTGTACACGGAGTGCGGCGGGATCGAGGTCGCCCGCACCGAGGAGCGGATGGAGGAGCTGCGCAGGCGCATGGCCTCGGCCAAGTCCTGGGGCATCGAGCCGGTCTCGCTCGTGACTCCCGCGCAGATCAAGGAGCTGGTCCCGTTCATCGACGAGTCGATCCTGCTCGGAGGCTTCTACACGCCGGGCGTCGGGGTCGTCGACTCGTTGCGGGCAGGCACGATGATGCGCGAGAGCGCCGCCGAATCAGGTGCGCTGAGCGTGTTTGCGAACACGCACGTGTCGGGAATGGACGTGGAGCACGGCCGCATCCGCCGGGTGCACACCTCGCGGGGCACGGTCGAGGCGGAGGTCGTGGTCGTCGCCTGCGGTGTGTGGAGCCCGATCCTCGCGCGAATGGCCGGCGCGCACATCCCGCTCGTGCCGATGGTGCACCAGATGATCGACGTCGGCCCCGTGCCTCGCTTCGAGAAGTGCACACGCGCGATCGAGTTCCCCATCGTCCGCGACATGGACGTCTTCATGTACGAGCGCCAGGACGGGATCGGCCTCGAGATCGGGTCGTACGCCCACCGCTCGATCCAGCACGACCCGGAGGAGATCCCCTCGATCGAGGAGGCCGCGCTGTCCCCTACCGAGTTCCCGTTCACGCAGGCCGACTTCGACCCGCAGATGCAGGACGCGCTCGACCTGATGCCGGAGATCGTGGGCGACGAGTCGGTCGGGGTGAAGTACGCGATCAACGGGCTCATCTCGCTGACCCCTGACGGCATGCCGCTCCTCGGCGAGACACCCGAGGTGAAGGGCCTCTGGTCGGCCGCCGCGGTGTGGGTCAAGGAAGGCCCCGGCGTGGGCAAGTCCCTGGCCGAGTGGATGGCGCACGGCGAGTCGCACATCGACCTCCACACCTCCGACATCAGCCGCTTCCACGCCCACCAGAAGACGCGCAGCCACGTACGTGCGCGCACGTTCGAGGCGTTCCCCAAGACCTACGGCATCGTCCACCCCGCCGAGCAGTGGTCCAGCGACCGCAACCTCCGACTCTCACCGATGCACGAGCGCGAGCAGGAGCTTGGCGCCGTCTTCTACGAGGCCGCCGGCTGGGAACGGCCGCAGTGGTACGAGGCGAACGCGCCGCTCGTGGCGAAGTACGGCGTCGACGGGCGCGAGGCCGAGTGGGACGCCCGATGGTGGTCGCCCATCATCAACGCCGAGCATCTCGCGATGCGCGAGCACGCCGGCATCTTCGATCTCTCCGCCTTCGCCATCTTCGACGTCACCGGCGCCGGCGCGCTCCCGATGCTGCAACGCGCCTGCCTCGCCCAGATGGACGTCCCCGTCGGCCGCGTCGTCTACACGCCGGTGCTCGGCCAGGGCGGCGGCTTCAAGTCGGATCTCACCGTGATGCGCCTCGCCGACGAGACCTTCCGCATCGTCACCGGCGGCGCGCACGGGATGGCCGACCGCAAATGGTTCAGCGACCTGCTCCCTGCCGACGGCTCAGCAGGCCTGGTCGACGTGACCACAGCCTGGACGACGATCGGGCTGTGGGGGCCGCGCGCCCGCGACATCCTCTCCTCCGTCACACGGGACGACGTCTCGAACGAGGGCTTTCCCTTCGGTCGCTGCCGCGAACTGGAGATCGGCTCTCAGCTCGTGCTGGCGTCACGCATCTCCTACGTCGGCGATCTCGGCTGGGAGCTCTATGTGCCCATCGAGCAGGGCGCGCGCCTGTGGGACACACTCTGGGAGGCCGGGCTCCCGCACTCGCTGACGGCGTGTGGGATCGGGGTCTACGGTACGACGGGGCGGCTCGAGAAGTCCTACCGGGCCTATGGGGCGGAGCTGGAGACCGAGTACGACGTGGTCGAGGCGGGCATGCAGCGGCCGAAGGTCAAGGACGAGGACTTCGTCGGCAAG
>JBJXGY010000206.1:0-8023 GCA_046160185.1 Gaiella sp.
AGACCAGCGTGCCCTCGAACGTGCGCGCGAGGGCCGAAGGAGCCTCGCGCAGCCAGTCCGCGGCGAGCCGGGGGACGAAGGGACGAAGCGGGTCGTTCGCCGATCCGCTCCGCGCTTTCCCAGCGGCGTTCGCCATTCGGTGAGCCTACCCGGGTCGTCTCGAAATGGGCCGCGCCGCGCATGCCCGGCAGATGTCCGCGGGAAACCGCCGCCGCGGCGGGCCCGTCGTACGGGCCCCTGAGGCGGCACCCGGCCCGCGCAGCCCGGGGACCGATGGCCGTCGGACGATGCCACGGTTCAGTCCGACCCGGTGCGCGGCCCGCCCGCTGTCCGCCGCGCCGCACCCGTCTTCTGCGCTGCCCCGCCCGTCTTCGCTCGCTCGAAGCGCCTCACGCTCAGTCTCAGCAAGACGGGAATAATCGCACGGACCGAGGAGTTTGTATAGAGTATGTTCATGTTCTGTCTAACTACGAAGGGAGTGTCATGAGCACAACGGAGACTCAGCCGGAGACGACCACCTGGCCCGAGTTCGCCGAGGGGCTGTACGGATTCCTCACCGGTCGCGGCGCCACCATCGAGTACGGCCTCGACCAGCTGGAGATCCTCGTCCCGCGTCATGCAGCCGACAACTCGCCCCGGGCGAAGTGGCAGCTGAACGGAACGATCCGTATCCGCACCTCGGAAAGTGGCAAGTAGCACCCTCATGCTCGATGCCGTCGGCAGCGTGGAGATCGAGTTCGGCGCAAGCCGTGGGCGGCTCGTCGCCGACGGCCAGCAGTTGTTCCTCGACGTCGACGAGCCTTCCGTGCTGTTCGGCGTCCTCGGGCTCGGCCAGCTTCGGGTTCTCGGCACCGAACTGGCTCGGGCCGGCTTCACACTCCACGTGCAAAGCGGCGACCGGCGCCTCCTCCTCGCCGGTCGCCAGGCCAAGCCGGGGATCCTGAGCCGCTTGCTCCGCTTGCCACGAGTCCAGCTCGGCCCGCGCTTCGCCGTCCGTTCCGCTCTCGGCCGGGGTCGCCCCCGGCCCTGAGCGGGCCGGAATGCGATGTACAGGATTCGAACCACCGATGCCTGCGTCGCGTTCGGTGCTCTCGCGGACGGAGGCCCTCTGGCCGCAGTCCAGGCCCACGCCGCTCTGCTTCACGCCCCGCGTGGTGCGGTAGACCTCGCCGGATTGCGGTGGCTCCTGGCCTCGGGCGACCGCCTTGCTCGTGGCCTCGCGATCCGGCCTCTGGCCCGGTTGGCCGGGCGAGACTTCGACACGGCGCTGTCTGCCCTCGCGGGCGACGACGATCCGCTGCTCCGAGAGCAGGCGCTCTGGGCCCTGGCCGGTCGCCCCGTCACGCCGGCGGGTATCGCGGCCACCGTCGGCGCCATCGCCGAGGGCGGTCACGCGGCCGTACTCGCCCAGCTCACGATCGAGCGCTGGGCCCCCTCGAACCCGGCTGTCCTGGCTGCGATCTCGGACGCTCTCGCCGACCACGCCGAGGGCGATGCCCGTGTCCGTCTCGTGGAGGCTGCAACCGTTGCCGACCATGCCGGGCTGGTTCCGCTCCTCACCCGCTTGCTGCGCACGACCGACGAGCCCGAGGTCGTGCGTGCCGCGGCGGCGCGCGGGCTCGCGGCGTGGCCCGTCCCGATGCTGGTCGATGAGCTTTGGCGTGCCGGCGTCGACGGTGGGCCCGAGCTGCGATTTGCCTGCGCCCGCGCGCTCCTGGCGACCCGCACCCCCCTGGCCGGCAAGGCCGCTGCCTCACTCGCCACAGTGGCGAGCAGCTCTGATGAGCCGTTCGACCGGCTTCTCGCCGCGCTCGTCCGCGGCCGCTCACGGCCCTCCCCGGAGCGACCCGGTCTGAGAATCGCTCAGATCTTCATGCAGGGCCGGCTCGACGGTGAACTGCGGAGCGCGGGCGCGGGAGACGGTGGCGGAATCTCGACACTGCTCGTGCATCTCGCTCGTGCACTCGGTGTGGAGCCTGACATCTCTCGCGTGGTCACGATCGCTCGCGCTCTCGCGGAACCCGAAACAGGCTGGGCTCACACCCGGCTGAGTGAGGTCCAGGGCCCGGGAGTTTCGATCGAGCGTGTGCCGTTCGGCCCCGCTGGATATCTGCCGGCCGTGGACATGTGGAGGCATCGGCTCGAGTTGGAGCGGTCGCTCGAGACGGCTATCTCGGAGGTCGGAGGGGTCGACGTCGCCCATCTGCGTTTCGCCGACGCGGGGGCCTTCGCCGCGGCTCGGGTCTGCAGGCGGCTGGGGATCCCGGTGGCATTCACGGCGGCACCCGATCCGCACGGCGTGATCGAAGCCGCAGAGCGACGTGGCGAGCTGACCCGCGACAGCTTCCCGGCGGCAGAACTCACCGAGCACTACCTCTTCCGCGCGCAGCTCGTCGCAGATCTCCTCGGCCAGGCGGAAGCGGTCGTCGTGCTGCCCCGCCACCGAGCCAAGGCGGCTCTCGGCCAGTTGATCGGCACTCCGTTCACGAGCGTCGAGGGCGGACGCGTACACACGATCGCGGAAGGGATCTCGCTCGCGGAGATCGACGATGCCGGCTCTGAGCTGGCAGATGCTGGGCGGGACGGTGGCCTGCCTACCGTCGCGAACGTCCTGCTCGACCGCGTCTTCGCGCTGCCGCAGCAACGGCACGGGCTACCGCTGCTCGTCAGCGTCGGACGCCTGCATCGGGTGAAGGGCCTTTCGCTCCTGCTCGAGGCGTGGGCCGGTGACGACGAGCTTCACCGCTCGCTCAACCTCGTGATCGTCGGCGGCGGCCTCGAGCAGCCGACACCGGAAGAGACCTTGGTGCTCGGGCAATTCGAGGAGGTCTGTGCCCGCATCCCCCGTGCCCGTGAGGGTTTCGTCCTCCTCGGCCACCGCGCGAATCGCGAGGTGGCCACGGTGCTGCGGATCGCCCGAGCAGGGCTCGGTAGCCTCGTCGGCCCGTACGGTGTCTACGCATGCACGAGCCAGAAAGAGGAGTTCGGCGTGGCACTGCTGGAGGCGATGGCGTCAGGTCTTGCGGTTGTCGCACCTGATGCCGGCGGGCCTGCAACATACGTGCAAGAAGGGTTGACGGGGTCACTCGCAGACACTTCGTCGATCGAGGATGTGAAGGCCGCTTTGCGGCGGGCCGTGGCCGCCCGCGCCGACGAGCCTCGGGCTCGGCGCGCATCCAACGTTGTTCGCTCCCGCTACACGATCGAGGCGATGGCTGCATCCCTCGCCGACGTCTACACGAACGTCGTCCGTGAGCCTGCACAGGTTGCGGCGTGATCGTTCTCCTGGTCGTCCCCGACTACGCGTCGCACTGGTACCCGCTGTCAGCGGTCGCCGAAGCTCTCGGCACCCGAGGGCACAGGGTCGTGGTCGCGACGGGGAAGACGCTTGCTCCACTCGTCGCCGCCGCAGGCCACGAGCACGTCGAGCTCAAGCTCGGATCCGGGAGTAACGCCGGGGTGCCGGCGTCGGGCGCAGATGCCGAGTTGAACGCGTTCTTCGCCACGACCCGGGAGGGAATGATCCAGACGCTGCGCTACCAGGCCGAGCGACGCCGACGCGATCTCCTCTGGGAGCCGCAGGCTGTCGCCGAACGGCTCCGCCACATCCTAAAGACCGTCCTCCCGGACACCGTTCTCGTCGACCAGCTTGCATTCGGCGCCACCGCCGCTCTGCGCGGCCTGCGCGTGCCGTTTCTCTCGTTCCTCCCGGGTCACCCGTGCCAGCTACCCGCGCAGGGCGAGACATTCGGCTACCCCGGGCTCCGACCGCCGACCTTCGCGCCGTCCGTCGCAGCGCTCCGATCGCTGAAGACGCTCTGCGCCGACGTCGCGTCTGAATTCACCGCCACCTACAACGCTGTCACGGCGAGCCTCCACGCGACAGCGACACCGCTCGACGATGCCTTCGCTGCCGGAGGAACCCTGGGGACGCTCGTCAACTACCCCTGGCAGATGGGCGCGCACGCCGATCGACGCCCCCACGCCCGATTCGTAGGCTCCTGCATCCGGTCCGAGACACCCGACCCTGCTCTCGAGCGGCTCGCCCACGAGCGCAGAGAGCGACCACGAGCGTACGTCTCGCTCGGTAGCTTCCTCTCCGCACGAACCGACGTCATGCAGCTGATCACCGAGGCGCTACGGGCACTCGGCTGGGACGCCGTGATCGCCACGGGTTACACAGACCCCGGGGCACTCGGGTCGACGCCGGCGAACTGGGTCGTGAGAGAGCACCTCCCACAGGTGGCCGCGCTCGAGGCGTGCGACGTCGTCGTCTGCCACGGCGGCAACAACACCGTCACGGAGGCGCTCACGGCCGGCCTGCCGGTGATCGCTGCCCCCTTCTCGACCGATCAGTTCGCCGGAGCCGAAGACCTGCGCCGCGCCGGCCTCGGCGACGCGATCGACCCCTCTGCCACAACCGGCGACGAGATCGCCGGCGTTCTCAGCTCAGTGCTCGGCGGCGCTGCGGCCCGGCGGGCGGCCGAGCTCGGAATCGAGCTCCGGCACGCTCCAGGCGCCCAACTCGCGGCGGACGCCGTGGAGGCCGCTGCCGCCGCCTCCGCTCTCGCGGCCTGATCTTCCCGCAGCAGGAGGATCTCCCAGACGAGCGGCCATGGTTCGCCTCGCGATGCGGGAGCGGCGGCCCCGTCAAGTTACTGCGTCGCGCCGCCCTGTTCTTGTTGTTGTGCCCGGATCTGTGCCTGGATCCTGTCGTTCTCGCGTCCGTCCGAGATCGCCGCCAAGACGAGTGCGACGATCCCGGCCGCCGCAGGGATCGTGATCAGGAAGCCTGCAATGAAGAGGCCGACGTCACCCATTTCGACTGCCGCCCATCTGGAGTGCGACAGCACCGAAGGAGAGGATCGAGGGGACCCAGAGGCCGACGAAGATGCCCTCCTCGCGGCTGCCCGTGAACCACAGCGTCACGGAGAGGACGAACGCGGCGAAGGCGGCCAGGAGAATTGCGGCAGAGGCGCGAAGACGTACGTGCGGGTGTTGCATCGGAGCAGCTCCTTCGTTTGTCTGGCTTTGTCCACGTATACGGCGAGGCGTCGGTTCCTGGATCAGTCGAGCCGCGCCGGCGCCCCGTCAGTCGCCCGGGAACACGACCCAGAGCGCAGGCCGCCCGCAGTTGCAATGGACTGCACGTGAGAGGAGGCCGAGCGAGGCCCACGAGAGGAAGAGTGCTGTCCGTGCCGTGTTCCAGGGCTGCGGCAGCTCGGGGCCGCGTTCCGCGGCGAGAGCGGCGAACCGGCGCTCGAGTGAAGGGACGGGGTGGAACACGGTCTCGACGAGACGGCTGCGCCCAGGCTCGTCCTCCTGCTCCGCATCGAGCCTCCGCAGCACACGGGTGAGGTCACCCGGGTCGATCCCGCTCAAGACGGCGGCTCGGTCGGCAGCGATGACGGCGCGGCGAGAGAGGGACGGCAGAACCAGGAGCCCCAGGAACGACCAGAGCGTCATCCAGAGCGAGAGGGTGGCGATGCCGGAGACCGACGTGGCCGAGGCTGGCGTCGCGAACAACACGATCGCCAGCCCGAGGAGATCGAACAGGGCTGCTGTGACGACGCCAAGCCTGCGGGCGCCGCTACGCCTGAGGGCCTCGCGGCGCACCAACTGCACCCTGACCGTCTCGTCATCCCAGGCGGCCGAGAGGATCGTCCGGTCGCGCCCGGGCAGCCCGACGATGCCACCCACGAAGGATGGGTCGGGCGCACTCAGCCGGTCTCCGTCCCGGCAGACGCCGCCGACGAGCTCCGCCAGCCGCACCTGCGCCGAGAGCAGGCCGACCATGAGCACCGACGACACGGCAAGAGCGGCACCGTCCCCACCCCCCCGGCCGGCGGCGAGCAGGATGAGTCCGACGGCGAACAGGGAGACGCCATGCCAGGTGGCACCGCGCACCCACGTACGCGCGAAGCCCTGGGCGACCAGCGGTCGGCCGTAGCGGCGCGGCAGAGTCCGGCCACCGAGCACATCGAACGGCGCCGAGAGCGCAACATACAGCGCGACGAGGAGCGCGAGCCACACCACGTCGGTCAACGCCCAGGAGGTCGTGCCCGGCAGCACCTCGCCCGGCACGCCGAGCAGGAGAAGGCCCGCGGAGAGGACGACCAGCGTGCCGACCGAGGCTATTCCGAGGAGCAGCCGGGCCCGAGCGTAGGTCGTGCCGGAGCGCAGATCGCGAGGAGCGAACGAGAAGTGACCTTCTGGCACGTTCGGCATCTCCGCCTCACTATAGAGACTTCTGTCCAAGTGCTGTCGAAGTTTAGTATAAGATGTGGCAATGAAGTCCTTCCCCTCCTTCCAGCTCGACGGAGCCGACGGGCAGACGGTGACCGACCGTGATCTCCTTGGGCATCCGGCCGTCGTGTACCTCGCACGGCACCCCGGCTGAAACGTCTGTCGCTCCTACCTCCGCCGTGTCGTGGAGGCCGTTCCCGAGATCGAGGCTGCAGGCGCCAGACTGGTCGTCGTCACCCCGCAAAGCGCAGGTCGAGCCGCTGCCTGGCGTGACGAGCTGGCTCTCGGGGACGCCCTCGTCATCGCCGACCCGGAACGGACGCTGTATCACGCTCTCGGCGCCCGCCGGCCGAAGCCACTCTGGGTGCTGCGCCCCCGCGTTGCCCGCGCGGGCCTCCGCGCGCTCCTCGCAGGCGAGAGCGTCAGCGTGACACGCGGCGACGACACCCTGCAACTCGGCGCCGACGTCGTCCTCGACCGAGACGGTCAGATCGCATTTCTCCACCTCGCCGCTGACGCCGCGGACCGCACCCCGCCGCAGGATCTGATCGCCGTCGTACGCAAGCTCGACGACAGCTCGACCCCGAGCGTGGCCCACAGGGCCGCCGCCACGGGCTGAGCACGGTCCGAAGGGCAGGTCCCTCCAGCCATGAGACGCACACCCGACCCGCAGACAGACGAAGGGACCGCACGATGAACGCCTCCTCCACCCAGGCCAGGTCGCTCCGCGGGGCGCGGATCCTGATCGTCGGGGCCTCAGGTGGCATGGGACGGCCCCTCGCGACGACACTCGCGGACCGCGGTGCGCACCTCGCCATGGCCGGGCGCGACAGGAGCAGGCTCAGCGATCTCGGCGGCGGCGAGCGGTACACATTCGCGTTCGATCTTGCGGACGCCGCCGCGGCGGAGCCGCTCATCGTCGCGGCAGCCGGAGCGCTCGGTGGCCTCGACGGCGTCGTCTGCTGCGCCGGCGCCGTAGCCTTCGGCCCCCTCGACGAGATCCCTCAAGACGTGCTCCACGAGATCGTCGCGGTCGACCTCGTGGCACCGCTGATGCTGGCCAGGGCTGCGATCCCCGTTTTGACGCGTGGCGGCTTCATCCTCAACGTCAGCGGCGTCATCGCCGAGCTCCCCACGGCCGGCCTCGTCGCGTACACGGCCGCGAAGGCCGGCATTTCAGCGGGCTTCCGGGCCCTTGCACGCGAAGTACGGACACGCGGCCTGTCCGTGATCGACGCCCGCCCGCCACATACCGAAACCGGTCTCGCGGGACGCTCACTGCATGGAGATCCTCCCAAGATGCGCGATGGCCTCGACCCGGTCTTCGTGGCCGAGCGACTCGTCCAGGCGATCGAAGCCGACGAGCGAGACGTCCCCGCGTCCGCCTTCACGCTCTAGCTGCGCAGCTGGTCGTGCGTCCGCAGGCACCGGGTCTGTCCGATGAAGCGGTGGCTCGCCGACTCGGTCGCCTCCGCTCGCAACTCGTACACTGCCCAGGCCGTGTGTCGTGCGCTCTCGTGCCAACGGATCGCGACCCTTCGAACGCCGTGTTGAGGTTTCTTTCGAGCGAGCGGCTGCGCACATCAGGTCCTGCCTCGATCCGCGTGCGCGCACGCCGCTGCCGCTCCTTTGCCCGCGACGTCCGAGCTGCCGCATGAGCGAGCAGACGTTCGACGCGATCGTGATCGGCGGCGGGCCCGCCGGAGAGGTGTGCGCCGGGCGCCTCGGCGAGAAGGGTCTGGAGGTCGCTCTCGTGGAGCGCGAGCTCGTGGGCGGC
>JBJXGY010000207.1:0-2610 GCA_046160185.1 Gaiella sp.
CTGACGGTCTTCAAGTCGCTGGGCATCGCGGTCGAAGACCTCGCCGCGGCCGAGCTCTGTGTGCGGCGGGCGCGCGAGCGCGGCCTCGGCACCGAGGTCGACTTCTGATCCCCTTCGCCGAGATCGCGGCGGCGCGGGAGCGGATCGCCGACCTCGTCCGCCCGACGCCACTGATCCGGCTCCACGCCGACGCGCCGGCGGAGATCTGGCTCAAGCTCGAGAACCTCTCCCCCATCGCCTCCTTCAAGCTGCGCGGCGCCGGGAACGCGGTACGCTCGGCCGCGCCCGAGACGGTGGCCGGCGGCCTCTGGACGACGAGCGCCGGAAACATGGCACAGGGGGTGGCCTGGCTGGCCCGGGAGCTGGGCGTGCGGGCGACGATCGTGGTTCCCGATCATGCGCCGCAGACGAAGCTCGACGCGATCCACCGGCTCGGCGCAACCACGATCCCGGTGCCCTTCGCCCGCTGGTGGGAAGCGATGGAGACCGGCAACTTCGAAGGGATCCGCGGCCACTTCGTCCACCCCGTGCGCGATCCCGCCGTGATCGCGGGCAACGGCACGATCGGGATCGAGCTGATCGAGCAGCTGGGCGAGATCGACGCGGTGCTGGTGCCGTGGGGCGGCGGCGGCCTGACGACGGGGATCGGCAGCGCACTGGCCGAGCTGTCCCCGGCCACACGCGTGGTCGCCTGCGAGCCCGAGACGGCTGCCGCCGTTACCGGCGCCATCGCGGCCGGCGGTCCGGTCGAGGTGCCCTACACGGCGTCCTTCGTGGACGGCGCAGGAGCGAAGACGGTGCTGCCGGACATGTGGGAACACGCGGCGCCGTTCCTGTCCGGCGCTGCTGCCGTCTCGCTTGCGGAGGCTGCGGCGGCGGTGCGCCTGCTGGCGGAGCGCGTGCGCGTGATCGCCGAGGGCGCAGGCGCACTCGCGGTGGCGGCAGCACTCCGCGGAGACGGCGGCGCCGGACGCGTTGTCTGCATCGTGTCGGGTGGCAACATCGACGCCTCGCGGCTGACGGCGATCCTCGAGGGCCGCGTCCCGACGTGAGATGTTCTGTGTCAACGAGGCGCCTTGCGTCCGCTGGTTGCGGCCGGCCGCGTCAGCGGCCGCTTCGGGGTGTCTTTCGCGTCAGCACGAGCGCCGGGTGGTGTGGACGAGCACCGTCTTGACGGCCTCGAGCGGTACCGCAATCGCCTTCTGCAGCAGCGTCGTCGGCGCACCGCGCATGAGCACCGCGGTGTCGCCGAGACAGCGCTCGAGGACGCGGCGCGCGCGAAACAGGTGGTAGCGCGAGCTCACCACGGCCACGCGCTTCCAGCCGCGCTCGCGGACGAGGCGGGCGAGCATGCGGGCCTCCCCGCGTGTCGAGTACGGGACGGCAACGCTGCACTGCACCTCGACCTCCGCGAGCCCTTCGGCGCAGAGTCGATCGCGGGCCGGGTCGCGGCCGCTCGTGTCGACCGACACGACGAGCACGGGCGCGACACCGTTTCGCACGAGCTCGACTGCGGTGGGTAGTCGCCGGCTGTTACCGGCGAGCACGACGACGGCGTCGGCCGCGCTCACCGTGTCGTCGGGTCGGGTAAGCAGAAACCCCGCCCACGCCCAGAAGCAGCAGGCACAAAGCAGGTAGAGCGCGACGAGGAACCGGATCATCGACGAGTATTGAACCCGTGCGCACCTTCCCGCTCGCCGCCCTGCGGCGCCACGTGATCGCGGCGCAGGGGTACACGACCCGCGCGCGCCTCGGCACCACTGCCGACATCGAACGCACGATCCGCGCGCTTTCGTGCGTGCAGCTCGACTCGATCTCGGTCGTCGAGCGGAGCCACCGCATCGCGCTCGCCTCGCGGGTCGGCACGTATCCACGCGACACCGTCTCCCGACTCCTACGTGAGGGCAGCGTCTTCGAGTACTGGGCGCACGAGGCCTCGCTGATCCCGGTCGCGGACTGGCCCCTCTTCCGCCCGGCGATGGAAGAGGGGGGCCGCTTGTGGTGGAGTCACGTCGAGCAGACGCACCCTCACCTCCACGAGGAGATCCTGGAGACGATCCGGGAGCGCGGCCCGCTCGGCTCGCGCGACTTCGAGGGGACAGCGGACAAAGGCATGTGGGAGCGCAAGCCCGCGAAGGCGATGCTCGACCGGCTCTGGAATCGCGGCGAGCTCGCGATCGCCGGACGCCGGAGCTTTCAACGGCTGTACGACCTCACCGAGCGCGTCATCCCGCGTGCGGTGCTCGACGCGCCGACACCGCCCGAGCCCGAACGCCTGCGGCAGCTGGCGCTCCGGGCAGTCGCCGCTCGCGGCGCGCTCACGGAGCGGGGAATCGTGGAGCACTGGCGTCTACAGGGTGGGGTGAAGCGGATCGCGCCAGTGGTGGACTCGCTCGTCGGCGACGGACTGGTCGAGCGCGTCGCTGTGGAGGACGGCGGCCCGCCGGTCGTGGTGGCAGCTGGAGCCGATCCGGAGTCCGCAAGCCCGACGGCCGCCGTCCTGCTTTCGCCGTTCGACAACCTGCTCTGGGACCGGCCGTTCGCACGACGCGTGCTCGGCTTCGACCACCTGATCGAGGTCTACAAGAAGCCGCACGAGCGGCAGTACGG
>JBJXGY010000208.1:0-66404 GCA_046160185.1 Gaiella sp.
CGTTGTGAGCCGCCGCACCAGATGCTTGCTGCACGTTGTCGGCCGCAATGCGTCCGACAACGTGATCCTGAAGAGGGCGCACTCCCTCACCGAGTTTCCGGTGGAACATTGCGAGATGGCGCACTAGTAGAGGCTGACGGCCAGGGAGGGGATCTGAACTCGGGCCGGCCCCGGCTCAGCCGACGGCCAGGCTGACGCCGGCCACGACCGCGACCGAGGCGGCGAGGAGCCTCGGCGACGGCCGCTCGCGCCTGCGCGCCGCGATGCCCAGCAGCAGGAAGAGCGGCGTGGTGGCCGCGATCGTCTGCACGGTCGTGGGCGTTCCGCGCGCGACAGCGGCGATCACGAGTACGAAGTACGCCGACTGCAGGGCGGATCGCCCGACCAGCGCCGGCACCGCCCGGCGCGGCAGGTCGCGCGGTGGAACGGCCACGAGCCAGATGGCGCCGGCAAGCAGCGTCCGGGAGACGTAGATCTCCGGCAGGCCGACGCCGCGATCGGTCAGCAGCTTCGTCAACACCGTCAGCAACCCCCCGAGCACCGCGTTGACGAGCACGGCCGCGGCGGCCCGCCCGCGCGCCACCCCAAAGGCGTCGCCGACGGCGAAAGCGACCGCGGCCGTCACGACCACGGCCCCGACCACCTGTGCCCAGGTCAGCGAGCCGGTGAGAAGCACGGCGGAGAAGAGGACGGCGCCGATCGGGCTCAGCGCGGTACCGAACGAGACCGCGGCCGCGCTGCCATGGACGAAGAGGAAGAACACGCAGGCGCTGACGGCCACGATGCAACCTGCGGAGGCAAGGTGCAACCACATGATCTCGCCGCTCCACCGCCACGAGCCGAGCGGTAGGAACGGCGCCAGGAGGGCGGCGTTGAGCAGCAGCAGCGGACCGATCAGCTGTCCGGGCGCGTAGTCGGTGACCAGCTGCTTCGTGACCCCCGTGGCGACGGCGAGCGTGAGCGCGGCGGCCAGCGCGAGCAGCGCCGCGCTCACAACCGTCCTGCGCTCACAGGGGCGGGGGCACGACCGTCAGCTCCTCCACGAAGCACACCTGCGCCTGGCCGAGGAAGAGCTTGCGATCCTCGACGAGGCGGCTGCGATGCGGCTCGGCCGCGAACGCCCGCTCGGCCGCCTCGATGCTGTCGAACCACACCTCGCCGACCCCGTCCCACGCCTCCGACTCGGGCGACCAGCGGACGAGGCCGAAGCGGAGGCCGCGAAGGCCGGGGAGCTGCCTGACGATCTCCGCGTGCGGGCCGGTCCAGTGCCGCGCGAAGTCGTCCACCGACATGCCCTCGCGGCGCCGGACGAGGCTGACCCGCTTGATCACGACACGATCGCCTCGAGCTGCCCGCTGGCCGCGCTGCGGTAGCACGCGTCCAGGATCTCCACGGTGCGCGCACCCAGCTCGCCCGGGGAGCAGTTCCGCACGTCCTTGCCGAGTGCGAGATCGACGAGCGTGTTCGGCGGTCCTTCGCAGTTGTAGAGGAAGGCGTCCTTGGGCAGATCCGGGCGCACCTCACTCCCGTCGGCGCGGTACAGCCACAGCTCGTCGCGTTCGAGATCGATCAGCAGCTGGCCCTCGGAGCCGATCGCGCGGAACTCGACCTGGTGGCGGTTCCCTCCCGACCCGAGGTGGCACGAGCCTCCGTCCATCGTCCCGATAGCGCCGTTGCGGTAGCGGATCACCGCCGCATCGTGCAGCTCGACCGGCGCGCCGAGCACCGCCTTCATCAGCGCGAACACCGCGTCGCCGCGAAGGCCGGTCAGCCACAGCGCCATCCCGAGCGCGTGGGTGAGCTGGGCCTGTGCGTAGCCACCTCCGTTCGCGGGGTCGGTCCATGTTGCCTGTTCCGGCACCGACTCGTCGGACTGGTCCGGATAGCCACCCGTGTTGGAGAGGAGCTCCCGGCACACCGAGGCCATGTGCAGCATCGACTGCTCGATGTCGCCGATTCCCTCCTCGTCCATCAGGCGCTTGGCCTCCCTGGCCCAGGGCAGGTAGTTCCAGCCGTACGAGAGCACGAGATGCAGGCCCTTGCGCTCGGCCAGCTCGACCAGCTCCCAGGCGTGCTCCGGCTTGACGGTGAAGGGCTTCTCGCAGAGCACGTGCGCGCCGGCCTCGAGGGCTGCCTTCGCGTGCTCGTAATGCAGCCCGTGAGGGCTCCCGACGAGACAGATGTCCATGCCGGCCTCGATCACGTCGCGATAGTCCTCACTGGCCATCTCGAAGCCCCAGCTGTCCCTGATCTTCCCGAGCAGCGGCCCCTTGCGACAGACGCCCACGAACTCCACGTCGGCGCGCCGCGTCGCGAAGTTTGGAAGGTGCGAGGAGACCGCCCAGGAGCCTGCGCCGATCACCCCGAGTCGTAGCTTGCCCATCACATCTCCTTGGCTCGGATTACAGGAACTGCACGTTCTCGTCGAGTACGACGGAGGTCACGCCGGCTAGCCCGATCTCCGCCCGCACGCGGTGCGGCCCGGCTGCCGCCGCCAGGCTCTCGAGCGTGATCGTGGCGTCCTGACCCCGGCGGATGTAAAAGCCGCTCTCCGCGCCCAGCTCGGCGGCTCGCACCGCAAGCCCGGTCTCTCCGGGGCTCGGGTTCGTGAGGACGGTCGACGACGGCGGCACCGGCGCCCCGTCGATCTCGAGAGCCAACGAGGACAGGTAGCGCGACGAGGTGCCTGGATTGTGCAGGACGAGGGATGCAGGCGACCCCGAGTAGCCCCTGAGGAGCAGCGGCTCGGGCCATCCGAAGTCGACAAAGCGGCGTAGATCGGCGAGCGGATCCATCGGCTTGCCGGCGCGTAACGAGCGGACGCGATCTGCCAGCAACTCCGCCGCGGCCTCGAGCTGGGAGCGGCCGAACTCTGCTGAGGCCGTGAAGCGCGGGTTGCGGCCGTAGATACCGAGCTGTTGCGCGTCGACATCGTCCGAGAGACGGTCGAGGTGGACGAGCCCGGGCTCGAGTTCGAGCATCCACGAGGTCTCTATCCGCGCGGCGTGATCGACGGTGGTCGGCTCACCGCGCTCGGGACCGGTGAGTCCCGCGGCGTTCAGCTCGAGCCAGCAGAGGGCGTATCCGGCCAGGCCAGGCGTCTCTGCCACCACTTCCGCGCAGACCCGCTTGAGGAGGTGGTTGAGGTCGAGCGGGCCGTGGCCGGTGAGGAGCACGACCACGCGGAAGCCCCATCGGGCGAGCTGGGCCACCGTCGAGGTTGCCCACGCATGCACGAGTGCGTGGTCGTAGGACAGCGTGAAGGGTAGATCGAGGCAGCCTGAGGCCACGTAGACAGGTGGCAGCACCACGCCACCCGACCGCTTCGCGGCCCGCAGGCAGAGCGCGAGCGCCTCGAACGAGTCGACCCCAGTGGGCAGGTGCTCGCCGTGGAACTCGAGCGTTCCGAGCGGCACATAGGCGATCGGCTCGCGCGCGACGATCTCGCGGAGCTCCGCCGGATGCAGCCGCTCGTACCGGCGCTCCTTCACCGCGCTGCCGGCTGGAAGAGCTCGAGCGTGACGCCGTCGTGGATGCGCAGGTAGGCCGCGCGGGCGCCACGATTGGGCCCGCCGTCGACCTCGATCGGTCCCTCGGGCACGATCGGCGTCGCCCCGCAAGCGACCGCCCGCTCCCAGGCCGCACCGGCGTCCACGACCTGGAGGCAGACGTGGACGTTGCCCGGATTGGCCGTCGCCGGAGGAACCTGTTGCCGGTCGGCAACGGCATAGTCGAGAAGCTCGAGCGTCCCGCCGCCCGGCAGGTCGAGGAAGGCCGCCTCGATGCTCACCCCCGGGTAGCCGACATGGCGACCGAGGTAGGGCCGGTCGAGCACGGTACGCCAGCGGGCGTCCACCCCGAGGAACGGCTCCCAGAAGGCGAGTGCCTCGTCGAGGCTGGCCACGCTCATCCCGACGTGGTGGACACGGTCGGCCGTCAGTGGCGGCAGCGCATCGCGCGGGCTCATCGACACCGATCGTAACCCGTACGGATCGTCGGTGGAATGCATACCGGACTCGATTGCGTGCCTTGACTCCCTTCGTCCAGCCACGGTAGGATCGCTTCCGGAATCGAATCCGGACCGTCCGTTCGGGCAGGCCGGGTTCTCAGCGACACTTGGAGGTGGTAACCGGATGCGATCGTCCCGACGCACGCGGCTCGCCGCAGCGTTCCTCGCCGTCATCGTCGCCGTCGCCCTGGCGGCGGGGGCAACGAGCGCCGGCAACACAGCGGCCGTCGCCAAAGACCAGGCGGCCATCAAGATCGGATACATCAGCCTCGGGGAGCAGATCCCGTTCGTGGCGCTGGTGACCAAGGGCCTGCAGAAGGCCGCGAAGGCCAACGGCGTGAAGCTGCTGGTCTGCGACTCCCAGATCGACGCACAGAAGGCGATCACCTGCGCGGCCCAGTTCAAGACACAGGGCGTGCAGGGCATCGCCAACTTCCAGCTCGACGCCACGGCTGCTCCTCGGGTGTGCGCGGCCGGGCCAAAGGTGCCGGTCGTCTCCATCGACATCCACCAGAAGCCGTGCGAAACAGTCTTCTACGGCGCCGACAACTTCAACGCCGGCAAGCTTGCGGGCTCCGCGCTCGGCAAGTTCGCCAAGGCGAAGTGGGGCTGCAAGATCGACGCCCTGCTCTCGATCAACGCACCGACCGCAGGCAGGGTCGTGGTGCTGCGCGAGAACGGCGCGATCGCAGGCGTCAAGGCCGCATGCCCTGGCGTGCAGGTGATCAAGGTCGTCAGCAAGGCGACGACCGACTCCACGATCCAGCCGTTCACGGACACGCTGGCCCGTCTTCCCGGCAAATCCCGCCTGCTGGTGACCGCCACCAACGACGACCAGACGATCGGCGCGATCAAGGCCGCGCAGGCCGTGGGCCGGCTCGGTGACATCTACACAGGCAGCCAGGGCGCCGACCCGACGTCGTGGCCGTATCTCTGCGGCAAGACACCGTTCAAGAACTGGATCGCCGACGTCGCGTACTTCCCGGAGCGCTACGGGGACACGGTGATCCCGCTCCTGCTGTCCCTGATCGACGGTCAGAAGAAGCCGAAAGAGGTGTTCGTCAACCACCGCGTGGTCACACCCGCCAACCTGAAGACGGTCTACCCGAAGGCCTGCAAGTAGCGCACGGACAACCCAGACGCCCGTGACCACCCTCCTCAGCGCACGAGGCGTCCGGAAGTCCTTCGGTGGTGTCGAGGTCCTGCACGGTGTGGACCTCGACGCCGCCGAAGGATCGATCCTCGCGCTCCTCGGCGAGAACGGGGCCGGAAAGTCGACGCTCGTGAAGATCCTCTCCGGCGACTACCAGCCGGACGACGCGGAGATCGAGATCGGCGGCCGGAGCTACGACCACCTCACGCCGATCACCGCCCGCAGCGCCGGGGTGCGGATGATCTACCAGGAGTTCCAGGACGCCCCTCCGCTGACGGTGGCCGAGAACATCTCGCTCGGCCGTCTGCCCGCGCGGCGCGGCATCGTCGACTGGCGTGCAGTGCGTCAGCGCGCCCAGGACACCCTCGCGCAGATGGGTGTCCCGCTCGACCCGAAAGCCCAGGTCGGCACCCTCGGCGTCGGCGAGCGCCAGGTGGTGGAGATCGCCCGGGCGCTCTCGGACGACGCACGCGTGCTGATCCTCGACGAGCCGAGCGCTGCGCTCTCGCAACAGGAGGTGGACCGGCTTTTCGAGTTCCTGCGCCGGCTGCGCGACCAGGGCGCCGCGATCGTCTACATCACCCACCGGCTCGACGAGGTGCACGCCATCTCCGATCGTGTCCAGGTGCTGCGCGACGGTTCGGTCGCCGCCGTCGGCAAGACCGCCGACTTCGACCGCAAGGCCCTCGTGGAGGCGATGATCGGCCGCTCGGGGGCGGTTGTCGCGCGGCCCGAGCCACGGACCTGGAAGCTCGGGGCGCACCCCGTGCTCGAGTTCGAAGAGGCCAGCTCGGACCCGGTGTTCGAGAGCGTATCCCTCGACGTTTTGCCCGGCGAGATCGTCGCCCTCTACGGCAAGCTCGGCTCCGGCTCGATGGAGGTGGCGGAGGCTGCGTTCGGGCTGCGACGCCTGGTGGCGGGCGAGCTCCGCGTGGCCGGCAAGCCTTTTCCGGCACGTGGGCCTGCACGTGCGATCGGCCGCGGCGTGGGCTTCGTGCCGGCCGACCGCAAACGCGAGGCGATCTTCGCCGTGCGCCCGGTGGCGGAGAACGTTGCCGCCCCCTCCTGGAGACGGTTGGCCCGCTGGGGCACCTTCCTGACGACGCGGCCGGAAGCGCGCGCCTACCGCCGCTGGCACGACGAGCTGTCGATCCGCTCACGCAACGATCCGGCCCAGCCGATCAGCACGCTGTCGGGCGGCAACCAGCAAAAGGCTGTGCTCGCACGCTGGCTCGAGCGAGGCACGCCGCTGCTCGTCCTGGTCGAGCCGACACGGGGCGTGGACGTCGGCGCGCGCGCCGAGCTCTACCGGTCGATGCGGGAGCTCGCCGCGAGCGGGATGGGCATGCTCGTCTGCACGTCGGACTACGAGGAAGTCGTGCAGGTCGCAGACCGAGCCGCAGTCATGGCGCGCGGCCGGCTGGTCGCGAGGCTCGACGGCGACGAGATCACCACGGAGCGACTCCTTACCGAAGCAGGAGGCTGACGAGCACATGACGCACACGGAGAGCATGGAAACGGACACCCCAGGTCGCGGCGGCGCACCGCCGCCCGCGCGCGGGAAGCGAATCCGCCGCATCCTCGTCGACCTGCCCGAGTGGGGTGTGCTCGCCGTGGTGCTCGCCGTTCTGGTCGGCGTCTTCTGGGCCACGTCACCGTTCTTCATGCGCTGGGACAACCTCCGCAACGTGCTGATCGCGGTGGCCACGGTCGGCATCCTCGCGTGTGCGACGACGATGCTGCTGGTCGCAGGGCAGTTCGACCTCTCCGTGGGGGCCGGGGCAGCGCTCGTGGCGACCATGTTCGCGTGGACGTACAGCTCGGGCACGGGGCTGGCCCTCGCCGTACTCGTCGGGGTCGGAACCGGCCTCGGCATCGGGCTCGTCAACGGCGTGCTCGTCACCGTCGCCGGCATCAACGCCCTGATCACGACGATCGCCACGCTCGCGATCATGCGCAACTTCGCCTACATCATCGGCGACGGACAGGCGATCCAGATCAACGGCTTCACCACGCTCGGTCTCAGCCGCCCCCTCTTCGAGATTCCGTGGATGGTGTGGATCTTCGCCGCCATTGCGATCCTCACCTGGCTGGCCATGCGCTACACGGTGTACGGCCGCTCCCTCTACGCGATCGGGTCGAACCCGTTCGCGGCCCGCCTCGCCGGTATTCGCGTCCCGCGCGTCCTGTTCATCGGCTTCATCATCTCCGGCGCTGCGATGGCACTCTCCGGGCTGATCATCGCCTCGCAAACGGGGCAGGGAACCGGAAACGCCGCCATCGGCCTCGAGCTGTCCGCGATCACCGCGGTCGTCCTCGGTGGCGCAAGCCTGGCCGGGGGTCGCGGTTCGGTCGTGGGGACGATCCTGGGGGTGCTGATCATCGGCGTCATCAACAACGGCCTGACCCTGCTCAACATCATCTCGTACTGGCAAGAGGTGATCCGCGGGCTGCTGCTGGTCGCCGCGGTCGGCTTCGATCAGCTGCGGCTGAGGCTCGGTGACAGGTAGCGGAGAGCGGGTGGGCGACCCCCTCGACTTCTCGGGTCGCCGCGCCCTCGTCACCGGCGCGGGCGGCGGCATCGGTGGCGCAGTCGTCGAACTGCTGCTGGAGCGCGGCGCGGCGGTGCTCGGCACGGATCTCTCGCCGGCGGGTCTGGAGGCGGCTCGCGCGCGCGGCGCGGAGGTCGTCAGCGCAGACCTCGGCGACGCCGCCGGGCGCGAGACGGTCGCCGCAGCGGCCGGCAGCATCGACCACGTCGTCGTCGCCCACGGGATCGTGCGGCCGAAGCCCATCGCCGAGACCGGTGAGGACGACTGGGACGCGATCGTCGGGATCAACGCCAAGGCGACCTACTTTCTCCTGCAACGCCTCGCCCCCGCGATCGCCGACGGCGGCTCGGTCGTCACGCTGTCCTCGGTCTCCGCACGCAGCGCCGCCTCGCAGGAGCAGTCGGTGTACTGCGCCTCCAAGGCGGCCGTGAGCTCGATCACCCGTAGCTTCGCGTACCTGCTTGCGCCGCGCGGCGTCCGTGTCAACGCCGTGCTGCCGGGCATCATCGACACGGCGATGCAGGAGAGCTTCCTGGCGGCGGCAGCGACGGCGCGCGGGTCGACGCCCGCGGAGCTGCACGCCACCCGTCTCGGACAGGTGCCGCTCGGGCGCACGTCCTCGCCGCGGGAATGTGCCGAGACCGTCGTGTGGTTGCTCTCACCGGCCGCGGGGTACCTCACGGGGCAGCAGATCGCCCCGGACGGTGGCCTCACGATGACCTGAGGCGCCGTTTTGCGACCCCGTGTCCTCGTCGGCGGCTTCTCCATGGAGGCGAACACGTTCGCCGCCGGTGAGACGTCGCTGGCCGATCTGCAGGCGCAGGTCTTCGGTGTCGGGCCACAGGTCCACCGCGAATTCATGGGACCGGACAGCGAGCTGGGAGGGGCCTGGAGTGCGCTGGAGGACGCCGGGTTCGAGCCGGTGCCGTCGCTGGCCGCCTGGTGCGGGCCGGGCAGCCCGCTTGCCGCCGGCGTCGTCGCCGAGCTCGTGCGGCTGGTGCTCGCGCCCGTGGACGATTCGATCGTCGGCGCCTACCTGATGCTGCACGGCTCGTGCGTGGCGCGCGACGAGCACGACCCCGAGGGTGTGCTCCTGGGCGCGCTGCGAGACCGGCTCGGACCCGGATGCCCCATCGTCGCAAGCCTCGACTGCCATGCCAACCTGACCGAGCGCATGACCGCCGCGGCGGACGCCTTCAGCGCGTACCGGACGTGCCCCCACGTGGACACCCGCCGCACCGGCGAGCAGGCCGGGCGGCTGCTCGCCGCCACCCTCTACGGACGGGTGCGCCCCGTGACCGCCGTCGCCTCCCGGCCCATGATCACGCCGCCTCAGCTCCACGACTCCAGCCGTGACCCGTTCCGCGCCCTGATGGCGCTCAACGACGCCGTCGAGGCCGAGGGGGCGCTGGCTTCGTGCCTGCTTCCCGTGCAGCCGTGGATCGACGTGCCCGGGCTGTCGTGGAAGGCCGTCGTCACGGCGGACGGAGACCGGGCGGCGGCGGAGCGGTGGGCCGAGCGGTTGATGGACGAAGCCTGGCGGCAGCGCCGTGCCTTTCTCGAGGGGCACCGGCCACCCGTCGGTGAGGCATTGCGGGAGGCGCTCGAGGGCCCACCACCGATCATGCTCGGCGACGCGGGCGACGCCACGAACGGCGGCGCCGTCGGCGACTCGACTGAGCTCCTGCGCGCGGCGCTGGCGGGCGGTGGCGCGCCCGTCCTGCTCTCCGTCCGGTCTGCCTCCGCCGCTGCCGCGGCCTGGGCGGCCGGCGAGGGAGCGAACGTGGACGTGGTGCTCGGCGACGGGCCGGCCGGAGCCTACAACGAGAAGGTCGTGGTACCCGCCACCGTTGGCGGGCTCTTCGACGGCGACGTCGTGTACACCCACCCGGTCAACGCCGGGTACCGGGCAGCAACCGGCCCCACCGCCGTCCTGCAAGGGCCCGGCGGCCTGCAGATCGTGGTGCACTCCCGGAGCGTCGGGGTGATCGACCCGGCGCTCTACCTGGCGGCCGGTGCCGATCTCGGCAGGGCAGCCGTGATCCAGGCGAAGTCGCACGTGACCTTCAAGTCGGGTTTCGCCCACCTCACCGACCGCAGCGTCGTGGCGGACACCGGCGGACCGACGACCGGCGATCTCGGACGGCTCGACTTCCGGCTGCGCCCGGTCCCGCTGTTCCCGTTCGAGGACGACGTGACGGCGACCGAGTGAGCGGTCTCGATGCTCGACCCCGTGCACCTGTCTCGTTGCAGGACCTGCGGGACGTGGATCCGTATCCGGCGTACGAGGAGATGCGCCTGGTCGGGCCGGTGGTATGGGACGAGGGAATGGCCGCGTGGCTCGTCCTCTCGCACGACGGCTGCACCTTCGTGGAACGGCGCGAGGATCTGTTCGAAGAGCCGACGGGCGCGCTTCTCGGGGCCGCGGCAATCGTCGGTCGAAGGGACATCCGCTCACTCGTCGGTACCCCTCACCGGGCTCTGCACAGCGGTATCTCACGCGCCTGGCGGCCCGACCCGATCACCCCGCTCGCCCTCTCCGCCGTCAGGCCGCTCGTGGCGGAACGGCTCGGCGGCCTCGCCGGGCAGGGTGGATTCGAGCTGTACGACGACTTCGCGCGACTGCTGCCCATCGCTGTCATCGCACGCGTTCTCGGTCTGCCCGACCACGATCTCGAGACGCTCGACCGCGCCAAGGCGTGGATGGAGGCGGTCCTGGCCTGGCGCCATTCCTACGGCGAAGATGCGGAGGCCCGGGCAGCCGCAGTCGAGGCCACCAGGGAGCTGGAACCGCTCGTGCTCGACACGGTGCGCGCCAGGCGGGAACGACCCGAGCGTGACACGATCAGCCTGCTCTGGGAGGTCGGGCCCCAGATCGCCCCGGACTGGGGCGAACAGGATGTGGTGGACAACGTCAAGTTCCTCTTCGAGGGTGGGTCGGAGACGACGGCGTTCCTGATCTGCAACGCCACGCACCACCTCCTCGACCTGCCCGACGAGGATCGCGCGAGAACCCTCGGCGACCCTGCCCGGTTCGCGCGCTTCCTCGAGGAGGTGCTGCGGCACTCAACCGTGGTGCACCTGCGCGCCCGACGGGCGACCCGCGACGTCGATCTCGCGGGGGTGCGCATCGCGGCCGGAGAGCGGGTCATCGCCGTCAACGCCGCAGCCAACCACGATCCCGACCGGTGGGAGCGACCCGCCGAGCTCGACCCCGACCGGCCGCGACTGTGGGGTCATCTCGCGTTCAACGTCGGGCCGCGCCACTGCTCCGGCGCGCACCTGGCCAGGATGGAGGCGACCGAGGCGCTCTTCGGGCTGTGGCGAGCCTTCCCCGGCCTCGCTCGCCTCGACGACGCCTCCGAGACGGTGCCGCTGGGCTTCGTCTCCCGGGCGTGGCGGCCGATCACCCTGGCCCACGCGCCGGTCGCGGCCGCCGAGGCGGCTCGTCGGGTCCTGGACGGGCCGGCGTGGGCGGGCTCGGTGCCGTCGGCACCCGAGGGCGACGACGGTTGACCGCAGATGGTTCCGGGGTCAGCCCGCGCGAGGGGCGAACCGCCGGAGCCAGGCGACTCCGTCGCGCACCAGCTCGCGCTCGTCGCTCCCCGGCGCCAGCTGCGCCACCTCCACGCACACCGGGCCCGAGAAGCCGACAGCGGCGAGCTCGGTCAGCACCCCGTCCAGCGGGATCACGCCCGTCCCGAAGGCGACCGAGCAGGGCCCGGCGACCGGATCGGTGGTCGCGGTGGGAGCCTCGATGTCCTTGAGATGGACGATCAGCGTGCGGGCAGCGAGCCGCCGTGTGCCCGCGAGCACGTCGTCGCCGAGCCGCAGGAGATTGGCCGTGTCGAGGCAGACGCCGAGCTCGGGACGGCCCGTCGCATCGAGCAGCTGCTCCAGCTCTGCGGCCGTGAGATCGCCGTGGTTCTCGACCGCGAGCTGGAGCCCGTGCTCGCCCGCGCGCCGCGCCGCCAGCGCCAGCGGCTCCAGCGTCCGCTCGATCTGGACCGCCACCGGCTCCACCCCACGCAGTGACGGGCCGGCAACGACGATGCGCAGCAGGGCGACGCCGGCAGCTGCAGCCGCGTCGATCCAGCCGAGCAGGTCGGGGAGCGCCTCGGGTCGTGCTCCGAAGCAGAGACCGTTGGGCGCACCCCAGCTGAGGCAGAGCTCCATCGGCGCAGCGGCGGCCACCAGCGAGCCGAGGTCGGCGAGGTCGGACGCCGTCAGATAGCACGTCTCGAGCGCGACGACGTCCACGCCGAGCGGCTGTACCTCGGCGAGCACGGCCCGCCCACCGTCTCCCAGCCGTTCGCCCGGGTCGCTCTCCCCGCTGCGCAGCTCACCCAGCAGACGGTGGTACGAGTAGCTGTCGACGCCGATCCGCATCGTGGTAAAGTCGGCCCGGCACACCGCTGGAATCGTAGCTGGAAAGGATTTCCACTTGAAGCTCGACGGACTCGAGGGCCGTGTCGCGCTCGTCACTGGCGCCTCGCGCGGTATCGGGCGCTGCATCGCCGAGACGCTTCGCGAGCAGGGCGTACGTGTGGCCGCCGGCGATCTCGCCGCACCCGACATCGACGGCGTGCTCGGCCTCGCCATGGACGTCCGCTCCGAGGACAGCGTCGACCAGGGTTTTGCGAGCGTCGAATCGCACCTCGGGCCGGTCGACGTGCTCGTGCTCAACGCCGGGATCTACGTCGTCGAGAATCTCGAGGAGACGACCTTCGACTCCTGGCGCGAGACGATGGCGGTCAACCTCGACGGCGCATTCCTGTGCGCGAAGCGGGCGCTCCCGGGCATGCGTGACCGCGGCTACGGGAGAGTCGTCGCCGTCGGCTCGAGCGCGGGGAAGACCGGCGGCAAGAGACCTGCTGCAGCGTACGGCGCCTCCAAGGCGGGGATCATGACCCTGGCCAAGGGGCTGGCGCAGGAGTTCGGCGGGTCGGGCGTGACGGTGAACGCCGTCGCACCTGCCCTGATCGACACGGACATGATCGCTGGCCTGCCCGACCTCTCCTCGCTGATCCCCGTGGGGCGGGTTGGGCAACCCCAGGACGTCGCCGATCTGATTGCCTTCCTGGCCTCCGGACATGCCGGATACATCACAGGCGAGGTCGTCGACGTCAACGGCGGCTTCCTGATCGACTGAGGAGGACGATGACGACTGTCGCGACATCCGGACGTGTCGAGTTGACGATGAGCGAGGCGCTGAACCGTGCCATCGCGGAGGCCCTCGAGCGCGACGAGCCGATCATGCACCTCGGGCAGGACATCGGACCGTACGGCGGGACGTTCGGCGTGACCCGAGGACTCTGGGAGCGCTTCGGCGACGACGTCGTGCGTGACGGCCCCCTGTGCGAGTCGTCGACCGTCGGCTTCGCCATCGGTCTTGCGATCAGCGGCGTCCGCGCGATCGTGGAGATCGAGTTCTTCGACTTCATCGGCGTCGCCATGGATCAGGTCTTCAACCAGGCGGCCAAGCTGCACTACTTCTCAGGCGGGCGGCTCAAGGTGCCGCTCGTCATCCGCACCCCCATCGTCTCCCGGCTCGGCACCGGCCCTCAGCACTCGCAGAGCCTGGAGGCGTGGTTCATGCACATCCCCGGGATCAAGATCGCCATGCCCTCGAACGCGGCCGACGCCTACGGGCTGATGCGGACTGCGCTGCGCGACGAGAACCCCGTGCTCTTCGTCGAGAACGTGCGACTCTACGGCCGCCGCGGCGAGGTCGACCTGGACGCCCCACCGATCTCGTTCGGGAGCGCTCGCATCGCCCGCGAGGGCAGCGACGTCACGATCGTCGCCCTCTCCAACATGGTCGACGAGGCGCTGGCCGCGGCCGAGACACTCGATGAGCGTGGGATCTCGGCCGAGGTGATCGATCCCCGCACGATCGCGCCGCTCGACCTCGAGACGATCCTCGGCTCGCTGCGCAAGACGATGCGCCTCGTGATCACGCACGACGCGCACAAGACGGGCGGCTTCGGTGCCGAGCTGGCCGCGCTCTGCTGGGAGCACGCGTTCGACTATCTCGACGCGCCGGTGGAGCGGGTGTGCGGCCTCGATGTGCCGATTCCCTCGGGCAAGGAGCTCGAGGAGGTCTACCCGACCGCGGAGGGCATCGTGGCCGCCGCCGAACGCGCGTGCCGGGGAGATCGCCGGTGATCCCGCTCCTCCTCGAACAGCTGTCGATCTCGATGGAAGAGGGCGTCGTCCTGCGTTGGCTCGTTCCCGACGGCGCGACCGTGAGCAAGGGCCAGGTCGTGGTGGAGGTGGAGACGGACAAGTCGACCGTCGAGGTCGAGGCCCCGGCGGACGGCGTGCTGACGATCGTCGTCCAGGAGGGGGCAACGGTGCCCGTGGACACGGAGCTGGCCCGACTGGTGCCGGACGGCGGCACGCAGGCGCCGCCGTCGTCGCCGGCCTCCACCCCCCTCGCCGGTGCGGCGGCTGCCGCGCCCGAAGGCGAGGCGCAGCGGCCGGATCCGATCGAGCCGGCGACCAACGGTCGCCGCTTCTGCTCGCCGGCGGCGCGTCGGATCGCCCGCGAGCGCGGCGTGGACATCTCGTCGGTCACGGGCTCCGGCCCGGGTGGCCGCGTGGTTGCAGCAGACGTCCGTAGCGCGGCGGCCGCCGGGCCGGCCGTGAGCCCTCCCACGGCTCCGGCCCGCGCGGCCGCCAGGACGTTTCGTGATCTCGTCGTCGCCTCCGTCAGCCACAGCTGGCAGACGGTGCCGCACATCCACATCGCCGGCGACCTCGACGCGGAGGGCCTGGCAGCCGCGAAGAGCGCGGCGGCGCCGGGCACGACGGTCACCGACCTCCTCGTCGCGGCCGTCGCCGCTGCCCTGGTCGACGTTCCCGAGCTCAACGGCGCGGTCGACGCGGAGCATCGGCCCACGGTTTCGCCACGGGTGCATCTCGCGATCGCCGTGGCAGGGCCCGAGGGCGTGGCGGCGCCGGTCATCCGGGACGCGGCAGAGCTGACCGTCGCGCAGATCGCGGCCGAGCGCGGCCGCCTCGTCGCGGCGGCTCGCAACGGTGCGCTGGAGAAGCGCGACCTGGGCGGCGCGACCTGCACGCTCTCCAACCTCGGGTCGTACCCTGTGGACTTCTTCGCGCCCGTGATCACGGCTCCACAGATCGCGCTGATCGCGACCGGCCGGATGCTCGAGCGACCGGTCGCGATCGACGGCATGCTCGGTGTCCGCCATCGAATCTGGACGAATGCCGCCATCGACCATCGCGGCGCCGACGGGGAGGCGGGCGGACGCTTCCTGGCGGCGCTCGAGCAACGTCTCTCCGAACTCCCGGCTCGCCTGCAAAAGGAGGCCCAGCGCCCGTGAGCACGACCATTCCCGTCCCCGTCGCCGACGCCGTCCCCGGCCCGAAGCCCGACCTCTCCGACGAGGCTCTACTCGGCCTCTTCCGCACGATGTGCCGGATCCGCCGCTTCGAGGAACAGGTGGTCGACGCCTACAACCAGCGCCTCGTCCCGGGGTCGACGCACCCCTGCATCGGCCAGGAAGCGGCGAAGGCGGGCTCGATCTCGGCCATCGCGCCGGACGACCTCGTGCTGGCGACGTACCGCGGGCACGGCGAGGCGCTCGCCAAGGGTTGTGACCCGGTCTCCATGATGTCGGAGCTGATGTGCCGCTCGACCGGCATGTGCAAGGGCAAGGGCGGCTCGATGCATCTCTCCGACCCTGACCACGGCCTCGTCTCCACCAACGCGATCGTAGCCGGCCACATCCCGATCGCGGGTGGCGTTGCGCTCTCCTGCCAGAAGCGCGGCACGGGGCAGGTCGTCCTCTGTTATTTCGGAGACGGGGCTTCGTGCGAGGGCGAGTTCTTCGAGACGCTGAACATGGCCGCGCTGTGGAAGGTACCCCTCGTCTTCATCTGCGAGAACAACGGCTGGGCGATCTCGGTCCCGGCGAGCAAGAGCCAGGCGACCCCGGACATCGCTGACCGGGCAACCGGCTTCGGGATACCGACACGCATCGTCGACGGCAACGACCCGATCGCCGTGCGCGAGGCGGTGCTCGAGGCGGTTGCTCGTGCCCGCTCCGGCCGGGGACCGACCTTCATCGAGTGCAAGACCGTCCGCTGGGAGCGACACTCTGCGCTGTCGGCGGGCGCGGATCCCGCGGCCGGGCGCGAGGCCTGGCAGCGGGTCGACCCCATCCCCCGCTTCCGCAACGCCCTGCTCGCGTGGGGTGTCGGGGAGGAGGCCGTGCTCGACCGGATCGACGAAGAGGCGCTGGCCGAGGCTGCACATGCCCGTCGCGAGGCCGAGGCTGCCCCGTTCCCCACGCCGGGGTCGATCCACGAGGACGTGTTCGCACCGTCACCCGTGTGATGACCCCGGGCACCGCCATGCGGGCCGTCGAGCTGCCCGGGGTCGGGGCCGACCTGCGGCTGGTGGAGCGTCCCGTGCCGGTGCCGGGACCGGGTGAGGTGCGGGTGCGCGTGCAGGCCTGCGGGGTTTGCGGCTCCGACCTCTTCCTGCAGAAGGGAGGCTTCGGCCCCCAGATCCGCATGCCCGTGATCCCGGGGCACGAGGCGGCCGGCGTGGTCGACGCGCTCGGCGAGGGAGTGGAGGGTTGGGCGCAGGGCGAGCAAGTGGCGGTCTACTACATCGACGCGCCGTCCGACTCGCGGTGGGCGCGGCTCGGCAGGCCGAACATCGGCCCGGGCGTGGTGCGGATGGGAGTCGACGTCGACGGCGCATTCGCCGAGTACGTGGTCCGCCCGGCGGCGACGCTGATCCGCACTCCCTCCCCGATCGACCCGGCGACCCTCGCCGTGCTCACCGACGCCGTCGCCACGCCCTACCACGCGCTCGTCCGGATCGCCCGTCTGCAGCCGGGCGAAACGCTGGCCGTGTTCGGGATCGGCGGCCTGGGGTCGAACGCGGTGCAGCTCGGCAAGCTGCTCGGCGCCCGGGTGGTGGCGATCAGCCGCAGCGAGGCGAAGCTCGACCTTGCCCGCAGGCTGGGCGCCGACGAGATCGTCCAGGCCGGCGGCGACGACACCGTGGCGCGAGCCCGGGCCGCCTGCGGCGACGACGGGCCCGAGGTCGTGATCCAGTGTGTCGGCTCGGCCGCCGTCGACGAGCAGGCGATCGAGCTCGCCACCTTCGCCGGCCGCGTCGTCTTCGTCGGGTCGACACCGGACCAGTTCAGGGCGCGCGCCGTCGAGCTCTGCTGGAAGGAGTTGACGCTGCTCGGCTCACGCGGCTTCACAGCCGAGGACATCCGGGAGGTCGTCGCCCTCCAGCTGGCGGGCCGTCTGCAGACGGATCACCTGACCGCCGGCACGAGGCCGCTCGAGCAGGCGAACGAGGCCCTCGAAGACCTTCGCGCGGGCCGCGTGCTGCGAAGCGTGCTCGTGCCCTGACGCCGGTCAGACGGTGACGGCCTCGACCCCCAGGAACGCCGCGACGGCAGCCACCTGCCTTGCCAGCTCACCAGGGGTGGCCGCCGAGTGGTGGTTTGCGCCCGCCCGGCACCAGCGGATCCAGGAGGCGACCGCATCGTCGCCGGAGAAGCGGAAGGCCGCGTACGGCGTGCCGACCCCGGGCCAGGCAGTGGCGGTGAAGGCGCCGGGGGCAACGATGTAGCGGTACCCGGGCTGTGGGCCGTCGAGCTCGGTGAAGCCGACGAGGGTGGCCGGTCCGGCGGGGGCCCCGAAGCACGCACATGCGCCGCAGTGCTCGTCGCCGTCGAACCAGAGGTTGCGAATGAGCGCCGGCCGCGCGCCGTCCCCGAAGGCCAGGTCGTGCTCGCCGGAGCTGGCGATCACGAGCTCGCCGGTCTCGTAGTCGAGGGACTCCAGCTCGTGGTACTGGGCCGCGGCGCCGAGCAGCTTGAGCGTGAGCATCGCCACCGCGGTGACCACGTCGCCGGCGCATGCCCAGGGGATGCCGTTGCTCGTCTGCCGCCCCAGCGCGTAGCAGGGTGCGATGCCGACGTCGGCTCCGAAGCGGATCTCCGGGACGTGGCAGTTGATGGCGCCGGCGTCGAGCCGGTGGCGCTCGACGAGATCGTCGAGCGCCGCAGCCGCGCGCAGCGTCCGCGCCAGCGAGTCGCCCTCGACGTCCTCGGCGACAGTGAAGATCGCCCGCGCCTCGGACTCCAGCTCCCGCACGCGCGCGGGCTCGACGGCGAGATAGAGCTCCCGCAGCTCGGCCGCCTCGATGCGGACCGCGTCGATCCCGGTGGCCGTGCGCAACCGCGAGTCGTCGGCGTCCACGCAGTCGTAGCCCTGGAAGACGGGGCCGACGCGACCGATGCGCGCGCGACGCAACCGCGAGGCGGCGGCGGCGGCGCGGAGCGCGCCGGCCACGGCCTCGATCGTGAGAGGGTCGTCGACGCGGCCGACCACGAGCTCGAAGGGCCGGCCGGCGCGGACGAGCGTATTGGTGAGCATGGGCGTGCCCACGGTCGCGCCCTCGCTCGTGATCGCGCCGTGGTCGAAGTCGGCGGGCAGACGCTCTTGGCGGTGGGCCGTCCACACGACGACCGGCAGGTCCGGCAGCGGCCGCAGCACGGCCTGCGTGTACGCCGGCATCACCGCCAGCGTCTGCAGCACGAGCGCCGCCTCGGCACGCGCAGCCTCGAGCTGCCTCGCGAGGGTCGCGCCGTCCTCGACGCTTGCCACCGTCCCGCGGGCGACGACGTCGACCGTTCCGGCCAGGGCGGACGCCACGCGGTCGGCGATCGCCTCGCGCTCGGCGCGCAGGTCGTAGGGGACAGCGGCCTCCCAGAACGTGTTGTACGGGAGGATCAGCGCAACGCGCGGACGCTCACGCGAGATGCCACACCTCGTCAGCGCGGAAGACGTTGCCGTTCTCGTCGGTCAGCTGCACGATGAGATCCTCGAACCAGGTCGCCCAGCGGCTGCTCACGTCGGTTGCGCCGAGGCTGGCGAAGGCCGTGGCCACGTCCGGGGAAACCTCGGCGTAGGCGGTGATCGTCGTGCCGCGCCGGAAGAGCGTGTAGTTCGCGAAGCCCGCGTCCTTAATCGCCTCGACCAGCTCGGGCCAGATCTCGTCGTGTCGCTTCTTGTACTCGTCCTCGGTTCCGGGACGGATCTCGAAGGTGAAGCACAGGCGTTCCACGGCAACCTCCCTGTTCAAAGCGGGAAACGGTACCGGTACCGTACATCAGCGATCCGCCGGAGATTGGACGACATCGTCGTCACCGAGTGCTTCCCACCGCCGATTGCGGTCGTCGGAAGAGACAACAAGGAGGTGGGACGCACGGCCGCGCGGCGCTGCTGTCGGGACGGCTAACAGCGCGACGAGGAGCCGTATGCCGTGAGCCTCCCCACCGCATTCTCCCACGCTGGAGCTGCGGACCGCGTCCTCCCCGCCCCCGCCTCCGAAAAGCAGCTGTACGTCGGCTGCCAGCGCCGCGTCCAGGCGTTAGGATCGGTTCTGGAATCGTTTCAACAGCCACCGGGCCACCAGGGAGGACACGCCATGAGTGAGACGCGCATCGAGTACGTCCCGGCCCTCGGTCGGCGCACGCGGCTCGGGAGCTGGCAGGACCAGAAGATCTCGACGTATCGCAAGATCCAGGAGGCGCTGGCGGAGCGGCGCTTCGACGACGCCGCCGAACTCGGCAACTTCTTCGTTGACGAGGCAAGGGTGTGCTTCGCCATCTACCGCCAGTGGATCCCCGATCTCAATGCCTTTCTGGCCGAGAACGGTGTGGGCGCCGACGACCTGCGAGAGGTCAACGCCGACATCACCGACAAGCTCGCCCTCCCCGACGGGCGCCCGTGGGACCCGTACAGGCAGTGGCATGACTTCACGATGGGGGTCGAGCGATTCGTGGCGCACGTCCACCGGGAGCAGGTGGAGGAGGCGCTCGCCGAGCTCGAGGAACTGAAGGAGACGTGGCGGCGCTGCCACGACCGCGACGTCGACCACACCTACGGCCTGATGAGCGAGATCGTCGCACGGCTCGGCGAGAGCGCGATCGGCCCGATGTGGGACAAGGTGCTCCTGCCGCTCTTCACGTGGCGCTACGAGAAGTTCGACATCGACAAGCACGCCTGGGAGAAAGGGCTCGAGGTGCTGATGATCGTGGCCTGCGAGGCGATGCGCGGCCACCTGGTCGGGCCGGAGCGCACGGGTGACTTCGAGCTGATCGAGACCGACGACCGCTACATCCTGCGCTTCGACCCGTGCGGGTCGGGAGGCCGCACGATCCGGGGCGACTGGATCGAGGAGACGCCCGCGCGCATGGAGCCACCGTACAACTGGTCGGTGTCGCAGGAGCCCCACCCGTGGAACCACAACACGAAGGGTGTCTGCCACTACTGCACGCACTGCATCCGCCTGATGGAGGAACTGCCGATCGACCGCTTCGGCTACCCGGTGCGCGTCGTCGACCCACCGGTGTACCCGGACACGGACCGTGACCCGGCGGTGCGACAGCAGTGCCAGTGGCAGATGTTCAAGGACCCGACGAACGTGCCCGCGGAGTACTACGAGCGTGTCGGCCGCACGAAGCCGTCCGTCTTCGGCTCGAAGGCGATCGGTGCGCCGGACCTGCCGGCCTCCAAGTCGGGCATGCCCGGGGCAGGCTGAGGAGCGCCGGTGCTCGCGCACATCGCCGACACCGAGGCCTCGGAACGGATGGACATGTCGGGGCGCTACCGGGAGCTGGGGCTGGAGGTCAGCCTGGGCACGCGCTTCTCGACTCCGGCGGCGGAGATGGCCGCAGAGGTCGGGAGGGCCGCGATCCTGGCGGTGGCGCTCGGCCGTGCCGATGCAGCCGTGATCGCGGCGGCGCCGGAGTTGCGGCTGATCGTCAAGTGCGGGATCGGCACCGAGAACATCGACCTGGAGGCCGCGCGGGCTCGCGGCGTCGGGGTCGTCCGCACGGCCGGCGTCAACGTGCTGGGCGCCGCCGAGTACGTGATCGCGGTGGCCTTGCAGTACAGCCGCCGGCTTGTCGAGCTTGACCGCGCCGTGCGCGCTGCGCGCTGGGTGGAGACGAGGCTGGCCTGGTCCGGCCTCGTCGGCTCCCTCACCGGCAAGACGCTCGGCATCGTCGGGCTCGGCGCGATCGGGCGCGAGGTCGCGCGCCTGGCGACAGCCCACGGGATGCAGGTGCTGGCGGCCGACCCCTTCCTCGACGAGGCGGCCGCCGCAGCGGCCGGAGCCGTGCTCGTGCCGCTCGAGGTCCTGCTCCCGGCGTCCGACGTCGTCAGCGTCCACGTCGTGCTCGACGATTCGACGCACCACCTCGTGGGCCGGGAGCAGTTCGCGCAAATGAAGCCGACGGCGCTGTTCGTGAACGCCTCGCGGGGTGGCGTCGTCGATACTGCGGCGCTGCACGAGGCGCTCCGGACCGGCACCATTGCGCACGCCGCAATCGACGTGCTCGAGCAGGAGCCGCCGGGCGACGATCACCCGCTGCTCGCGCTCGACAACGTGACGCTGAGCCCGCATCTCGCCGGCTGCACCGACCACGGTTTCGCAGAAATCGGCGCCAAGGCCACCGAGCTGACGCGCGCGTGGATCGCCGGCGAGGAACTGCCCTCGGCGTGCACTCTCGTCGCTCCCGGTCGACCGGCGTGAGCGAGCCGGCGGAAGTACTCAAAGACCTCTGGGGGCTGGACGGACGTGTTGCGCTGGTCACGGGCGCAAGCAGAGGCATCGGGCGCGCGATCTGCATCGACCTGGCCCGCCACGGCGCGGCAGTGGCCTGCGTCTCACGTGCGCCGGAGGCGACGGAGGAGACCGCGGCGGCGTGCCGCGCCACCGGAGCGAAGGCGATCGCGGTGCTGGCCGACATCCGGGATCCTGCCGCCCGGCGCGAGGCGGTGGCCTGCTGCGTGTCCAGCCTCGGCGGCCTGAATGTCCTGGTCAACAACGCCGGGATCGCCCGTTCGGGCGGCGCGGCGGCGGAGTCTGACGACGGGTGGAGCGACGTGCTGGCCACGAACCTCACCGCGCCTTTCGCCCTGACTCGGGACAGCGTCGCCCACCTCCAGCGGGGCGGCAGAGGCTCGGTCGTCCACGTCGGGTCCGTGATGGGGGAGACAACAGCGCGAGAGCTCACCGCCTATTGCGCCGCCAAGGGCGGCCTTCATCACCTTACGCGCCAGCAGGCGAACGAACTCGCTCCGCTCGGCATACGCGTGAACTGCGTCGCGCCGGGGTTCATCCGCACCGACATGTTCGAGCACGGCCATCCCGAGGCGCGGAAGCAGCACATCGCGCGCCTTCATCCCCTCGATCGCGTCGGCGAGGCAAGCGAGGTGGCGGCCGCCGTCACCTTCCTGGCCGGTGACCGGGCATCGTTCGTGACCGGAGCCTGCCTGCCCGTTGACGGGGGACTGCTCACCCAGTTCGGCTTCGATCTCCAGGCGACCGGGGCGGCCGGATGACGCAAGCCACGCGTGTCCTCGTGGGCGTCGACACCGGCGGGACGTTCACCGACCTGGTCGCACTCGACGACGGGGGGCGTCTGCTCGTCGCGAAGGTGCCGTCCACCCCGCCGGCCTTCGAGGAGGGCATCGTCGCCACACTGGCAGCGGCGGCGCTCACGGGGTCGGATGTCGAGTTCTTCGCGCACGGGACGACAGCCACCACGAACGCGATCATCACGAAGAGCGGGGCGCGCACGGCGCTCGTCACCACGTCGGGCTTTCGGGACGTGCTCGAGCTGCGCCGTCACAACCGCGAGGATCTGTACGACATCTACTGGGATCCCCCCGAGCCTCTCGTCCGGCGGCGGGACAGACTGGAGGTGGAGGAACGGGTCGCCTACGACGGGCAGGTGGTGACTCCGCTCGACGAGGCAGCAGCCCGGGAGGCGGCAGCGCTCCTGGCGAGGCGCGGCGTGGAGGCCGTCGCGGTGGTGTTCCTCCACAGCTACGCCAACGCAACACACGAAGAGCAGGTGCGGGAGATCCTGGCGGAGGCGCTGCCGGAGACGTACATCGTGACCTCGTCCTCCTTGCTTCCCGAGGAGCAGGAGTTCGAGCGCACGGCGACGACCGTCGCCAACGCCTACCTCGGCCCGATCCTGCGCGGCTACGTGACACGTCTCGCTTCCGCGCTCGAGACGACCGGGTTCGCGGGCGGCCTGTTCGTGATGCATTCCGGCGGCGGTCTGATGCCGGCGGACTCGATCGCTCGCGTGCCTGCACGGACGGTGACCTCGGGGCCGGCTGCCGGGGTGATCGCGGCGGCAGGGATCGGCGCGGCCGCGGGCCGGCGAAACCTCTTGACGATCGACGTCGGCGGTACGAGCGCAGACATCGCAACCGTCCGCGACGGGGTCGTGCGCCTGACGCGGCAGTTCAGCCCGGAGTTCGGACTCCCGATTCGCTTCCCCGCGATCGACCTGGTGACGATGGGCGCAGGGGGCGGCTCCATCGCCTGGCTCGACCCGGCCGGGTCACCCAGGGTGGGCCCCCGTAGCGCGGGTGCCGTCCCCGGGCCTGCGGCGTACGGGCGTGGTGGCACCGACGCCACGGTGACCGACGCGAACATCGTGCTCGGCCGCCTCACCCCCGGACGCGCACTCGCCGGCGGGCTCGAGCTCGCTCCCGAGCTCGCCCGGGCCGCAGTCTCGCGCTTCGGTGAACGGCTCGGTCTGGGCGTCGAAGAGGCGGCAGCCGGGATCATCCGCATCGCGAACGCGAACATGGCTCGCTGGCTGCGGGTCGTCACCGTGGAGCGCGGGCTCGACCCCCGCGAGTTCACCCTGTTCGCGTTCGGCGGCGCAGGACCGATGCATGCCGTCGATCTCGCACGCGACTTGGAGGTGCCCGAAGTGCTCGTGCCGCTCCATCCGGGCGTCACGTCGGCGCTCGGCTTGCTCTTCTCGGACGTCGTGCACGATTACTCGGCGACGCTCGTCTGCCGCGAGGATCGCCTTCTGGGCGGGTCGCTCGACGATCTTCTCGCCGGGCTCGAAGCACACGCGAGCGAGGACCTCGAGCGTGACGGGTTCGCACCTGAGGCCAGATCCGTGGCGCGTCTGCTCGACCTCCGTTTCGTGGGACAGATTCGGGCACTGACGGTGCCCCTGGACGCCCGCACGGTCGATGAGCAGTGGCCGGAGGTGCGGGCCGCCTTCCTCTTGGAGTACGAGGCGAGATACCAGTACGTTCCGGACGATCTCGCGCTCGAGGTGTGCGCGGCGAGGGTCCGCGCGAACGGGCAGATCCCCCACCCCGAGCTCGAGCAGGTCGGAGCCGCGAACGGTCCCCCGGTTCCGATCGGGGCGCGCCCGGTGTGGTTCGACGGCGGCCTCGTCGAGACCACGATCTTCGCCCGCGACGGCCTCCGGGCGAGCCAGCATCTGGTCGGGCCGGCCCTCGTGGAACAACTCGACACGACCACGGTGCTGCCACCGGGCGTGCGTGCGGAGGTCGACGTCTTCGGCAACCTCCTGATCCGCACACAGGAGGCCGTATGAGACGCTGGAGGCGGCTGTGAGCGCAGGGCGTAGAAGTCCACAGATCGACCCGATCACGTTCGAAGTGCTGAACAACGCGTTCCGCTCGATCGTGGACGAGATGGGAGCACTGCTGCAGACGGTGGCGTTCTCGCTCGTCGTCAGTGAAGGCCGGGACTATTCCGGCACGATCTGCACCGCGAGCGGCGATCTCGTCTCTTCGGGCTCGACCGATCTGCCCGCCCACCTGGGCACCATCCCCTTCACGCTCAAAGGGTTGCTCGAATGGATCGACGCCCCCGCCGCCGAGTGGTTCGAGCCCGGCGACCTGGCGATCATCAACGACGCCTACATCGGCGGGACCCACAACAACGACGTGCGAATCGTGATGCCCGTGTGGCACGACGGCGAGATCATCGCGTTCGTCCAGAACAGCGCACACTGGACGGACATCGGTGGCGGCGTCCCCGGCACCTTCGATCCCAACGCCCGCAGCTCACACGGGGAGGGGCTGATCATCCCGCCGCTCAAGCTGGTTCGCCGGGGCGAGCTGGATCGTGACCTGGTCCGCATGATCCTGCGCAACGTCCGCATGCCCGAGCTTGCGTACGGAGACCTGCTGGCCCAGGTCGGTGCGTCGAGGCTCGGCGCCAGGCGCCTGCTCGAACTCGTCGACCGGCACGGACGCGACCTCGTCCTCGCGGAGATGCAGGCGCTGATCGCGCACTCCGAGAAGCGGTTGCGCACCGAGCTCTCGGCGCTTCCCGACGGCACGTGGTCCTGGGACGCGAAGATCGACCGGGATCCCGGCGCGGACGACGACGATCCGCGCTGGGTCTGCCTCGACCTGAGCATCGCAGGCGATCGGATGACCCTCGACTTCAGCCGCTCGAGCCCGCAGTGCAAGGGGGCGATCAACGGGCCGCGGGCCGTCCTCGGAGCCGCGGCGGTGGCGGCGTTGAAAGCCGTGTTCGCCGACGTGCCGATGAACCAGGGGCTGTTCAACGCCGTCGAGTTCGTGGCGCCGCCGGGCCTGATCGTGACGGCGGAGTATCCGGCACCGATCAGCGGCATGGCGGGCACCTGCTACCCGTCGATCATCGACTGCGTGCTCGGCTGCCTGATCCAGATCACGCCGGAGCGGTCGATGGCGGGCATGTGCGGCCTGTGCAACATCGTCTTCGGCGGCTACGACCCGCGACCCGGGTACGAGCGTGAATTCGTCAGCTACGTGTGGCTCGAGGGCGGCTGGGGCGGCCGCCCCGCGAAGAAGGACAACCACACGGCGATGACCCTCTTCGGCTCGAGCGCCACCAACCAGCCGGTGGAGATGCAGGAGCGGGTCTTCCCGGTGCGGTACGACTGCTACCGCTACGAGCCAGACTCCGCCGGTGCGGGCCGACATCGGGGCGGCTTCGGTGTCACGCGTCAGTGGCGCCTGACCCACGCCGATGCCGTGATCTCCGACATCGGCGACCGCGAGACCCGAGGCTCCTGGGGGTTCGCCGGCGGACAGGACAGCCTGCCGAACAGCTTCGTGTACGCACCGGGCACCGAGGAGGAGGAGTCCATCGGCATGTTCCGCACCGGCATGCGTGTCCGCCGCGATCGGCCCATGCGCTACCACCACTCCGGGGGCGGCGGCTACGGGCCGCCGGAAGAGCGGCCGCCTGCATGGGTGCTGGACGACGTGGTCGACGGCCTCGTCTCCGTGGCGGCAGCCGAGTCGGTGTATCGGGTCGCGATCGTCGAGGCCGCCTCCGATCCCTACGGGTTCGTGCTGGACGAGACGCGGACCGCCGATCTGCGGCGGCAGGCGGCGTCGTGACCGAGGTGGCCGTGGTCACGGGCGCGGCCTCGGGGATCGGTGAGGCGGTCGCCGAGGAGCTCCTCGCCTGGGACGACACCCTGGTGCTGGTATCGCTCGACCTGGCGACTGCCTCGCGCCTGGAGGAGCGCCACGGCCACGCTCGCGTACGCTCGTTCCTCGTCGACGTCGCCGATCATGCTGCCGTCGAGACCGCGGTCGCCCGAGCAGAGGCGGACGCCGGCCGACCGACCATGCTCGTGTGCTCCGCGGGGATCCAGCTGTACGGCGACTCGGCAACGATGCCGCGGGAGGACTTCGATCGTGTGGTGGACATCAACCTCGGAGGCGTCTTCAACGCGTGCCAGGCTGTCGGGCGGCGCATGATCGCCGGTGGGCGCGGCTCCATCGTCAACATCTCCTCGATCTCCATGCACTTCGGCTTCCCCAAGCGCCTGCCCTACATCACCGCCAAGGGCGGCATCGGCGGACTGACGCAGGTGCTCGCCGTGGAATGGGCACCGCACGGACTACGGGTGAACGCGATCGCCCCCGGGATGATCGAGACCCCGCTGGTGCGGCAGGTGTTCGACGAGGGACTTGTCTCCCGCGAGGACGCAGCCGCCCATCACGCGCTCGGACGCGTCGGCACGCCTTCAGAGGTGGCCAAGGTCGTGCGCTTCCTGCTCTCGGAGGACGCCTCGTTCGTGACGGGCGAGATCGTGAACGTCGACGGGGGTTTCCGCCTGAAGAAGATCTGAGCTGAGGGGTCGCTCCCCTATCTGGGCCGGTGCGAGCGGAACCAGAAGACCTGCTGGAAGGTCGGCCTGTTGGTGCCGCGCATGGTTCTCGGCAGGATGCCTGGGCTGAAGCGGATGCGCTCGGCGGTGGCGTCCGCCCGCCAGGCGCCCGGGGTTGTGCCCTGCGCCTGCTCCAGCGACGCCGCCGCGGTGTCGATCGCCCTCCACAAAGCCGCCGAGCAATCCGCGACGTTCCCTTTGCCGCAGAAGCGCGTGGTGAACGCGCCCTTGACGGGGCGGCCGAGCAGAGAGCGCAGGTCCTTGTCCAGCCACGACCACCAGCCGTCGTAGAAGGCGCTGCCGCCGGGGTTCAGCGGCTGGTTGCGTCCCACGAGCTTCGCCAGCTCGCCCGTGAGGGGTCCGAGCACGGGCTCGAACGCCGCGTCGAGGATCCCTGTCCACGACGCGTCGAGCACCGCGGCGCCCGGATCGTCGATCTTGCCGTCGAGTTCGATGTCGAGCCGGGTGGAGCCGGCCGCGACCCAGGCATCGACGAGCGCGGCCGCCGCCCTCGCCCGGCCTGTGGCGGCGGGTGAGGCCAGCCCCTGGTCGAGCACCTGCCTGATCACCGGCCAGGCCCGCACCGCACGCAGGTCCTGCGTGGCCGCGAGGTTCATGGCGCCGACCAGCGAGGCGAGCGTGTGCACCTTCCGCGTCTGCACCTGCTCCCACAGCAGGTCGACGCGCTGCACCGAGCCCCACGTCCATTCGGCGTCGGCGGCGCCGAAACCACGCGCCGGCTTGTTGTTCCAGTTGAGGATGGCGCCGCTCTTGGGATTGATCACCTGCGGGTGCGCCTTCGCCGGCATGAAGCCCGTCCACTCGTACTCCCCCGTGCCTTTCACCGGCAGCCCGGAATCGACGGTGCTCGGCCGCACCGGGAAGCGCCCGGCCGTGGCCTGCGCGATATCGCGATCGTCGGCGTACAGCCAGTTGAAGGTCAGCTCGAACGCGGTCGCCGCCTTCACGAACTCCTGGGCGGAGCGGATCCTGTTCGTGGAGAGGTCTATGAAGAACGGCGTCGCGAGGAGCTCGCGTCCCCGTGTCGAGCGCCGCTGGCTGATCGCGACCTTCACGCCGCCGACGGTGGCGTAACCCAGCACCGGGCCGTGCACGGTCTCGCGGTACACCAGCCGCTGCTCAGCGGTGCCGGGGGCGCCGCGCAGCGTACCGGCGTCGAACACCGTCATCTCGCGGCACTGACCCTTGTGCAGGTACTTCGTGTCGCTCCCGTCGCAGAGCGTCTCGGCGTACTGATCGACGAGGTCGCCGCTCGCAGAGGTCGCGCTCCACACGTAGTCGAGCCCGCGCCCGAGCAGCACCGCGAACGAGATGCCGGGAAAGGCCGCGCCACGCGAGGCGAACCCTCCGCCCTGGAGATCGAGCTCCATCAGGATGCCGGGGTAGTAGTGGCCGACCTGGGGCCCTGCCACGACAAGCGGGTGCTCTGTAGCCGACCGGCCCGAGGTGAGGAGCAACGCGTTCGACATCTGCATGCGTGACGTGCGCGCGCTGCCGGAGGTCGGTCCGGCCGACGTGAAGCTGCCGGCGTCGATGACCACGTTGCCGAGCTCGCTTCTGGGCCGCCCCAGGTAGGGGAAGGTGCCCTCGACGGCAACCCGCGCCTCCGGGTCGTCCCGCTGGCGGAGGTCCTCCCAGACCTGCCTGCCGCCCTCGTCGCCGAGCTGCTTCTGCAGGAGCGCGAGGAAGTTGGCGCGCCGCCATTCGTCTCCGCCGCCGGCGCCGAACACACCGCCGATCAAACCGGCGATGCCGACGACGTCCGCGCGCGTCCACGGCGCGAGCGGGAAGCCCGCCTTCTTGTAGTAGGCGTTGATCCCGGCGACGTAGGCGTCGATGATGCGGACGGCCCGCTGTCCCTCAGGACCGCTCGCTGCGAGCAGCCTGAACTGCGCGGTCAACCTCGCCTCGGTGGCTGCCGAGGGGACGAACAGCTTGCCGGAGAGCGCGGCCGCGAACGCATCGAGCCCGGGGACGTCGAGCGCGGCGATACGACCCGGGCCGCGCATCAGCTCGATCAGGAGCTGGCGATCCTGCGCGGTCACCCAGCCGGCGCCGTAGGCGACGTCGACGTCGCGCTTCCCGGTGATGTGCGGCACCTGCCAGCGATCGCGGCGGATGACGAGGCCCGGTCGCGGCCGCTCCGTCGAGACGGCGCGCTCGTTGCCGAGCCCGAGCGTGGCGCGTTTGAAGTGCCGCTGGATCTGCGTGTCGGTGATCTTGTCGCGCAGGGGCGTAAGGCCGTCGTACAACGCGATCTGGTCGGTGGAGCTCTTGGTGAAGGCAACGCCCCCCGCCTGCCCGGGCGGCAGCACGTTCCAGGCCTGGGCGGCATGGTCGGGCGTGGCGGAGTTGACGCCGGCGGCCGCGACCGCTCCCGCGACGAGCGCGGCAACCACGGTCACCCCACGGGCCCACTTCATCGCGCCGGAATACTACGGCCTCCATAGGCTGCTGGCGATGGACGTCGTTGCCGCCTTCGTCGCCACGCTCGTCTCCGCCCGACTCGCCGCCGAGCTGCTGCGCCGTAGTCGTGACACGGAGGGAGCGCAGCGGCTCGCGAGCCGACTGTGGGCCGCTTCGCTCGGGTCCTTCGCGGTCGCGTGCGGCGCTCTTGCCTGGGGCGCTGCCGCCGGCTTCGACGAGCGCGCCTTCCGCGTCTACTACCTCGCCGGTGCGCTGTTGAGCGCACCGCTCCTGGGAGCGGGCTCGCTGGTCGCGGTGCGCGGCTGGCGGGTCGGGGGAGTCGCGGCCGCCTATGCCGGCGTGGCCGTAGGCGTTGCGGTCGCGGTGCCCCTCCACGGCACGTTCCCGGGCACCACGATCCCGGAGGCGCAGGAGCACCTGGCGCTCGTCCCCGCCCGCCTGCTCGCGATCACCGGGAACTCGGTGGGCACCGCCCTCGCAGTCGCGGTGCTGGTGCTGTCGCTGAAGCGGCGACCCGTGCGTTCCATGCTCTTGCTCGTCGGGATCGGGGTGGCCGCGGCGGGGAGCGCGCTGACGGGTCTCGGCGTGGCGGAGGCGTCGGTCTCGTTCGCCGTGGCGAGCGTGCTGCTGTATGCCGGAGCCCGCTACCCGCGAGAGAGGATCCAGAGCCCGCCCAGGGTGTAGAGCACCATCAAAGCGAGCATCGCGTACTGCGAGCGAAGGGCATCGCTCCGGGCCGGGAAGCGTGCGATCGCCCGGTCGTGCGCGACCATCAACCCGACCATGTGCCCGAGCACGAGCGCCGACGCCTGCACGTACCAGACCAGGTTCGGTGAGAGCAGGGCGAGGTTGGGCGTGAAGTCCGCTGTGCCGAACAGATCCCAGCCGCGCCCGAGAGGATCGGAGATGTGCGTGATCGTGAACTGCCCCTGGAGCACGAGCAGGGAGAAGTAGTGAGCGACCTCGTAGACGAAGGCGATCGGCACGAGCGAGAGCAGGAAGTCCGGCACCAGCGATCCCCCATCTCGGACGGAGCTTCCGGCCAGCCGGCACGCGGCGATGTACGAGACACCGACGAGGCCTGCAGCCACGACCAGGCCGCCGATCGCAAGCCCCATGCCGAGCAGATCGGCCAGCGTCGGGTTGACGAGGACATAAGGAGCCTGCACGTCGGCGACCAGGTCCTGCCAGGTCGTCGTGCGCGAGAAGCCGTCGAAGGCGACCGAGCCGAGCATCACGGCCACGAAGGCCGTCGTCCCGGGCGTGCGCTCCTCGCCGGCGAGCCCGCTCGCCGGAAGTCTCAGCCGCGGCCGGCCCTCGGCGATTCGAAACGGCGAGAGCCGGGCGAAGAGCCCGAACAGCACGGCGAACGCCTCGCCGTTTGCCGTCCAGGTGTCGCGGCCGTAGGCCGCCATGCCGAGCAGGGTGATGTAGCTGTAGACGGCGATGGCGAAGGCCAGAACGCGCGGCGACGACGGGTCGTAGTACGCGAGCTCGAGCGCGACGAAGCCGAACAGCGCGGCCGCCCCCGGCCAGCGGCCGAGGCCCGCAGGGTACACGGCGAGCGGGCGCGCTCCGCGGCCCGACCGCTCCCGCACCCAGACGAAACCGTCGGCGAGCGCACGCCACGGCGAGAGCACACGCCAGACGTCGCCGAAGAGCACCGCGAGTAGCGGCACCCCGAGCCAGAACGTGACGTAGATCCAGGTCGGCGCGATGTTGGCGAGCGGGTCGTCGGTGCCGAGGAGCGCGGCCGCCCAGACGGCCACGAAGAGGACGACGGACAGCAGTTGAAGCAGCATGCGCGCAGGACGGCTGGTTGCCGCGGCGAGGGGGCGAAGAAGCGGCCGTCCCTGACCGTAGCGGGCGAGGAGCGGTTGCCTCCAGAGCGAGCCGAGCGCGGTGAACGAGGCGACGAGCACGATCCCGGCTCCCCAGTAGAAGAGCCAGGCGGGGACCGGCAGATCCTGGACGTTGCCGATCCCGTGGCCGACGAGCCCGCTCACGTCGTGACCGAGATCACCGCGAGGACGACGTCGGGACGGTGCATCTCGACCTCGAAGCGACCCGTGAGCCGGGCCGTGAACTGGATCACGACCTTCTTGCCTCGGAGCACTGGTTTCGTGATGTCGTAGCCGTGCAGGTGGATCGACTCGCCGACGTCCGTCGTGACGATGATGCGGACGAGCTTGCCCTTCTTGACTTTGGGGCGCTTGATGCCGCCGACGATCTTGCCCTTGGCGACGGTGATCGGGATCAGGACTGGTTTGACCTTGGCGGTGGGCGCTGCGCCGGCGAGGCTGCTCGCGAGGAGCACGAGGGTCGCACAGAGCGCGATGAGCGTGAGACGTCGCATGAGTACCTCCAGAAGTGTCCGGTTTCGCGCCGTGCGGCGCGCGGCCTGGTCAGCGGAGGCGGGGCGGCGGTGCGCGGCCGCGAGCATGTGCGACGGCCGGCCCTCGAACGGCGTGCGCCGGAACCGGCGCGTACTGCACACAGAACGTGGCACGCCGCCGCGGTGGGCGGTTTCGCTGGAGCATCGTGCCGCTCACCAGGCGGGCGAGCGCGGCGCACAAGAGCGCGATCGGCACTTGCAGCGCGAGCCCGGCGAGAAACGCCCGATCGGTGAGCAGGAACGGAAGCGCGTCGCCGTGCGCGAGACGCTCCGCGTGCTCCTGCACGGCGAAGGTGACGAGGCCGAGGCAGGCATACGGCCAGGGGCTTCCCGTGCCTCCCGCGCGCTGCTGGAACGCGAGCAGGACGAGCCCCGTGAGCGCGGCGATCAGCGCGATCTGCGGCACATGCTCAAGGTAGGCGTGGACCGTCCCCGGGTCGGTACCGGTCAGCCCGTAGGCGAGCGCGTGACCGCCGAGCACGCCGGCAAGCGAGAGCGGCGCGACGAAGACCCAGGCGAGCAGGCGTCGGCTCATCGCCTAGATCATGCCTGCAGGCGTGGTGCTGGCTTGGAGTTCGGCACCGTTTCCCCGGCCCCGCAACACCGGAAGGTGTCTGAAGAAGTGTGTGGACACGGGTATCGAATTCGCCGCTCCGCGCGACTTTCCGGTTGGAGGCGTCCGCGTAGGTCTGTCAGAGTGCAGCCGTGGCGAAGCGAAAGCGAGGACCGGCTCGCATCCCGGCGACGACGACGCCTGCAACCGCGCTGCCCGACCGTCGCTCGACGGAGAGCGCGCTCTCTGCGATCGCGAGAGGAGCCGTGCATTACGCCTCGGACGAGGCGCTGTTCCACGCCCAGGACCTGATGTATGAGGCTTTCGAGGCGCGGGGCGCACGTCGTGTCGCGCTGGCTCGGGAGGCGCTCGAGATCTCGCCTGATTGCGCCGACGCCTACGTACTCCTTGCCGAGGCAGCAGCTTCGAGCGTGGAGGAGGCGCGGACGCTGCTCGAGCTTGGCGTCGCCGCCGGCGAAAGGGCGCTTGGTCCCGACCCGTTCGAGGAGGACGTCGGCCACTTCTGGGGCATCCTCGAGACCCGGCCGTACATGCGTGCCCGCGCGGCGCTCGCGGAGACGCTCTGGGCGCTCGACCTGCGAGAGGAAGCCGTCGAGCACCAGCGCGAGCTCCTGCGGCTGAACCCGAACGACAACCAGGGACTTCGCTACCGCCAGGCCGAGTGGCTGCTCTGGCTCGAGCACGACGATCAGCTCGACGAGGTCTTTGCCGCCTACGACGATGACGCTGCGGCCGCCCTCGCCTATCCGAAGGCGCTGGCCGCCTTTCGCCGGGAAGGAGACTCGGCGGCCGCGAGACGGCTGCTCCACGAAGCGCGGGAATGCAACTCTCACGTCCCCGCATACCTCTCGGGCCGGAAGCGACTGCCGAAGCGGCTGCCGGACTACGTGGGCTTCGGCGACGACAGCGAGGCCGTCGGCTATGCCGCCGGTGCGGCAGCGCTGTGGGCGAGCGTTCCCGGCGCGCTGAGCTGGCTCGAGTCCTGATCCGATCTCTTCCAGGGCATCGTCTGTAGCAGCAACAATGGTCATCCCCTGTCCGGATGGGACGCGAGCCGGGCCTTGAGGAGGTCGCTGACGACGCGAGCGTCTGCCTTGCCCTGCGTTTCCTTCATCACCTGGCCGACGAAAAAGCCGAGCAGCCCCTCCTTGCCGCCCCGGAACGCGGCGACCTGGCCCGGGTTGGCGTCGAGGATGGCCGCGATGATCGGCTCGAGCGCGCTGGTGTCGCTCATCGCCTCCTGCGCGAGGTACGGCGCGGCCGTGAATCCGGGCTCGGCGAGCTTCGCGATCGCCTCGTCGAAGACCTGGCGCGGTATGCGCTCGCGGGCGCCGACGAGCGCAGCGAGCTCCGCGGGCGACACCTCAGCCGGATCGTGTCCGGCGGCGACCACCGCGTTCGCGATCACGTTCGCCGCGGCGGTCGAGTCGGCGCCCGCCTCCACCGTGGCGCGCCAGAGAGCGTCGAGCCCGCCGGTGACGAGCACCACGGCCCGCTCATGGCCGAGCGTGCCGCGGATCTCGTGAATGCGGTCGGCGGGTGCCACGGGGATCTCGGCGCCCAGCCGGTCGACCAGTTCCGGCGCCGGCTCGACCGGCACCAGATCCGGGTCGGGGAAGTAGCGATAGTCGTCGGCCTCTTCCTTGGAACGGCGCGCGGTCAGGCGGTTGTGGGCTGCGTCGTAGTCGTAGGTCTCCTGGAGCACCGCGCCGCCGGACTCCCAGACGGCAATCTGCCGCGCGACCTCGGCCTCGATGCCGCGTGCAATGAAGGTGAACGAGTTCATGTTCTTGATCTCGCAGCGCGTGCGCAGCTCGTCGGAGCCCACCGGACGGACCGAGACGTTGGCGTCGACCCGCATCGTCCCCTTCTCCATCTCCGCGTCGGAGATGCCGAGCTCCACGATCGTCTGGCGGAGCAGCTGAAGGAAGGTCTTGGCCTCGTCCGCAGAGCGGATGTCGGGGCCGGTGACGATCTCGACGAGCGGTGTGCCGCCGCGGTTGTAGTCGACCAGCGTCGCGGAGGCGCCGCCGATGCGACCGGTCGAGCCGCCCACATGGACGTTCTTGGCAGCGTCCTCCTCGAGGTGCGCGCGGACGATGCTCACAGTGTGCTCACCGTCCTGCAAAGGAACTAACATTTTACCAGAAATGCAAGATGGCAGATCGTATTGTGATATCTGATAGCCCTTTGGCAGATCGGGGTAGAAGTAGTTCTTTCGCGCGAAGACGGCGTGCGGCGCGATCTCGCAGCCGAGCGCGAGCCCGAGCTTGATCGTCGACTCGATCGCCTGCCGGTTGATCACCGGGAGCGCACCGGGGAAGCCAAGGCAGACGGGACAGGTCAGCGTGTTCTCCCCCGCGCCGAACGCGACCGGGCACCGGCAGAACATCTTCGTGCGCGTCTTCAGCTGGACGTGGATCTCGAGGCCGATCACCGGTTCCCAGGTGGTGGTCATCGCAGCCGCTCCGGGACCGGGTCGAAGCCGATCTGCTGCTCGAGCGCGTGCCCGATGCGGAACAGGAGGTTCTCGCCGAATTGGGGGCCGATCAGCTGCAGGCCGACCGGGAGACCCGCCGAGAGGCCGCTCGGCACGCTCAGGCCGGGCAGGCCTGCCAGGCAGCTGGGGATCGTGAGCAGATCGCACGCGTACATGGCGAGCGGGTCGGCCGCGCGGTCGCCGAGCGGGAAGGCGACGGTCGGAGCCGTGGGCGTGGCGATCACGTCGAACTGCTCGAGCACCGCCTTGTGCTCGCGGATCAGCAGCGTGCGCACCTTCTGCGCCTGGCCGTAGTAGGCGTCGTAGTAGCCGGCTGAGAGTGCGTACGTGCCCAGCATGATGCGGCGCTTCGGCTCTGCCCCGAAGCCGGCATCCCGCGTGCGCTCGACCATCTCCCTGTGCGTGGGCCCGTCCACGCGGGCGCCGTAGCGGACGCCGTCGTAGCGTGCGAGGTTGGACGACGCCTCCGCAGGCGCGACGAGGTAGTAGCAAGGCATCCCGTAGTCGTAGGAGAGCGGCAGATCGCACTCGCCCAGCGAGGCGCCGAGCGACTCGGCCAGCGTGAGCGCGGCCTCGAAGGAGGCACGGACGCCCGGTTCGATCGCGGTGAGGCCGGCCAGCTGTCTCGGCACACCGATCGTGACGCCGTCGAGTCGCTCGCCCGTGGGAAGTTCGACGGCCGGTCTCTCGACGGTGGTCGAGTCGGCGGCGTCGCGACCGGAGATGACGTCGTAGAGGATGGCGACGTCGCGCACGGTCTTCCCCACCGGGCCGATCTGGTCGAGGCTCGAGGCGAAGGCGACGATGCCGTAGCGCGACACCGTCCCGTACGTGGGCCGAAGGCCGACGTTGCCGCAGAGCGCGGACGGCTGCTTGATCGAGCCGCCCGTGTCGGAGCCGAGGCCCCAGGGCGCGAGCCCCCCCGACACCGCCGCGGCCGTGCCGCCGCCCGAGCCACCCGGGACGCGTGTCGGGTCCCACGGATTGTGCGACGGCCCGTAGGAGGAGTTCTCGGTGGAGGAGCCCATGGCGAACTCGTCGGTGTTCGTCTTCCCGATCGTGGGCAGCCCGGCCGCCTTGCAACGAGCGGCGACGGTCGAGTCGAAGACAGGCACGTAGCCCTTGAGGATCTGCGAGCCGGCCGTGGTCTCCACGCCCTTCGTGGAGATCACGTCCTTGAGCGCGATCGGGACACCGGTGCCCTCGGCGTCAGGGCACAGGCGGAGATAGGCGTGGAGCTCGCCGTCGCGCTCGGCGGCGGCGTCGAGGTAGGCGGCGTGGAGCTCGCGCGAGGAGACCTCGCCCCTGTCGAGCAGCCCCATCGCCTGCTCGGCGGTGAGCCGTAGCGTGTCGATCATCAGGCGCGCCCTCCGGCGCCGGCAAGCTCGCCGCCGGTCCAGGCCCCCACCAGGGGGCGCACGGCCCCCCTACCAACACCATACGGGCCGGATGCGCGCGGCTCTGTGCCGGTTCTGTGCCGGAAATGCGGCGACGGTGCCCGGCCACGCGCGGATGACGCGCGCAGCGTCATGCCGTCGGCGGCACGCGGAAGAGGTCGCCGTCCCTCGCGGGCGCGTTGGCGAGGGCGTCGTCGAGCGGAAGGCTCGCATGTGGCTCGTCCTCGGCCCAGACGTTGACGAGATCGAGTGGGTGCGCCGTCGGGGGCACGTTGGACAGGTCGAGCTCGGCCACCTTGGAGACCGCGTCGAGGATCGCCCCGAGCTCGCCTGTCAGCCGCTCGATCTCCTCGTCGGAGAGCGCGAGCCGCGCCAGCCTCGCCACGTGCTCCACCTGTTCGCGCGAGATGCTCATCTGCTCCTCCATCCAACCAGAACTCCGCGCCCGCCAGAGGGCCTGCGGGGGCCGTGCCGCCGCCCCCGACCGGCGCCGGTGCCCGCCGGGGCACGCAAGAAGGCCCCAGGATGCAGAACGGGCCTCCCGTAGGAGGCCCGTTTGCGAAGTGTTCGGTCTTGCCCTGTCGGAGCCGAGGCTCTCAGGCTGCAGAGACGTTCGCGGCCTGGGCGCCCTTGGGGCCCTGAGTGACCTCGAACTGAACCTTCTGACCCTCGTTGAGGGTCTTGTACCCGTCCATGTTCAACGCCGAGTAATGGACGAAGACGTCCTCGCCGCTCTCCCGGGCGATGAAGCCGTAGCCCTTCTCATTGGAGAACCACTTGACGGTACCTACTTCGGACACAAACGCCTCCTACAAACAAAACGCCGACCTGCCGGCCGACGCGAACGACAGAACGGTGAAACCGTAGCTGTTGCACAAAGCCCTGCGCAACTGTCCTTTCCGGACAGGCCCCGACGCCGCTCAGAGCCCGCGGCGTGCGCGGGCGGCGGTCACGGTGCTGCGCAGGAGCATGGCGATCGTCATCGGGCCCGTCCCACCCGGCATCGGGGTGAGGTGCCCGGCGACCTGGGCCACGGCCGGGTCGACATCGCCCCGGATTCCCTCGTCCGTGCGCGTGAGACCGACGTCCAGGACTGCCGCTCCGGGCTTGACCATCTCCGGGGTCACAAGACCCGGCCGACCGACCGCCGCCACGACGATGTCTGCGCGCCGCACGTGCGAAGCGAGGTCTGCGGTGCGTGAGTGGCAGATGGTGACCGTCGCGCTCTGGTGCAGCAGGAGCATCGCCATCGGCCGCCCCACGATCTCGCTGCGGCCGATGACGACCGCCTCCCGGCCCGTGATGGGAATCTCGTAGGCCTCGAGCAGCTTCATGCACCCCGCGGGCGTGGCCGGCACGTGCAGCGGCGTGCCGAGGTACAGGTTCCCCGCGTTGACCGGGTGAAAGCCGTCGACGTCCTTCACCGGATCGACCGCGTACGTCACCGCCGTCTCGTCGATGTGCGAGGGCAGGGGAAGCTGTACGAGGATGCCGTCCACGCCGTCGTCACGGTTGAGCTCGTCGATGACCCGCAGCACATCCTCCTGGCTCGTCTCGGCCGGCAGCCGGACGTCGCGGGCCTCGATCCCCGCCTCCGTGGCGGCTTTGTGCTTGCTGGAGATGTACACGTGCGAGGCCGGGTCGTCCCCCACGAGCACGGTCGCGAGTCCGAGGTGCCCGAGCCCTCGCACCTCGCGGGCGACCTCCGCGCGCACCTCCGCCGAGAGCGCCTTGCCGTCCATCATCACCGCAGCCACGACGCGGGACTCTACTGCGCACACCCGCGGTCTGCGCGTGCGTGCCGGACCGGCCTAAAGGGAGACGCTGTTGCAGCCGATCTCTAGGAACGAGGTTTCCGCATGGTCTTCCTGAAAATCGCCATCTTCGCTGCCGCGATCGTCGCGCTCCTCGTGTTTGCGCAGCAACGCGCGTGGTTCAAGAGGATCGGCCTGACCGCGAGCTGCGAGGTCGTGCAACCGCCGTTCGGCGCCGGCGACGCCGGAGGGCAGTGGTGGTCGTGTCGCGAGGGTGTGCTGTCCGGCTACCCGAACCTCGAGCGGGACAACTGCAGGAACCGCGGCATCGTGAATCGCCACCAGGTCTGGTGGTGCCCCGTGCCGATCCAGAAGCCGACCTTCAACTAATCGCGTCTTCCCGCAGCCGGCGCACCGCCAGCCCGGTCAGGGCCTCCCGAACCACCCGCTCGGCGACGAGCGCCGTGATGTCTGCTGAGCCGATCGCGGTCGGTGCCACCTCCACCACGTCCAGGCCGACGAGATCGACGGACGACGCGACCGTCCGCACGGCCCACAGCAGGTCGGCGCTCGTCATCCCGCCGGGCTCGGGTGTGCCGGTGCCAGGGGCGAACGCCGGGTCGAGCACGTCCACGTCCACACTCAGGAAGACGGGCCCGGCGCCTACTGCCGTCATCGCCTGCTCCACCACCAGGCGGATCCCGAGCTCGCGCACGTCGTGCATAAAGAAGCTCGTGATGCCATGGTCACGCTGCCAGGCGAACTCGGCCTCGCCGGGCCAGTAGCCGCGGAGCCCGATCTGGACGTAGCGGGCTCCCGGAACGTGCCCGTCACGGACGAGCCGGTACATGGGTGTTCCGTGCGAGAACTCGACCCCGAACACCTCGGTCCCGGTGTCGGTGTGCGTGTCGAAATGGATGAGGCCGACGGGCCCGTGGATCCGCGAAAGCGCGCGCACCTCGGGCTCGGTGATCGAGTGGTCGCCGCCGAGCACGACCGGCAGCGTCCGCGTGCCCGCCACCTCGGTCACGATCGCCTCGATCGCGGCGTGCGAGCGCACCGGGTCGGCCGGCACCACGGCGGCATCGCCGTAGTCGACGACTCGCAACGCGGCAGACCAGTCGACTCCGGCCTCGAGGTGCGGGCCCGGCGGGCAGCTCGCCGCCCTGATTGCGCGCGGGCCGTGCCGCGTCCCTCCGATCTCGGAGACGAGATCGTCCATCGGCGCCCCGACCACGGCGACATCCACCGCGTCGAGCTCGGCCGGATCGTCCGTGTACGGCAGTCCCGAGTACGTGAGGAGCCCGGCGTAGTCGGGCTTGTCCGGCAGTCCCGCCTCCCGCCAGCGGCGCACCGGGTCGATCACGCGAGTGCCTCGGCTACGTGCTGTCGCAGGAGCCCGACGCTCAGACCCGCCGGGCTCTCACCGAGCACCGACGTCGCGATCCTCTCGGCGTCGGCGATCACGCGCTCGCGCTCGACCTGGAGCCGTCCACGCGCCACTGTGAGGGAGGCGCGGGCATGGCTCCCCCACTCCTCGACGGACTCGACCGTGTCGGGAGGCGATGACGGTGTGCCGGCGGCAGGCACATACGGTGTCCTCGCGATGGCGTCGTGGGTGGCGTGGGCTTCGCGAACCAGCTCCGTTGACTCCGCCTCGAGCTGCTCACGGTGTCGGCCGAGCCCCGCGAGCTCCGCGTCGATGCGGGTCACCCGAGCCTTGCCGTCGTCTCGCCGCTCTCGCTCCGTGTGCTCCTGCGAGCGCGCGAGCGCGAGCTCGCGTTCGTTCGGGCGCCGCTCCCGCTCGAGCTTGTCCAGTCGTGCCGCCGCCTGTGCAAGCTCACCTTCGATCTCTGCAAGGTCGGCCTGCGCCTCCGCCATCAGCTTCACGAGCCTGTTCTGTTCCTCGGGGAGCGCAGCCAGAGCGGCCGCCGTCTCTCCTGCGCGCTCCCGGACAACCGCGACCGTGGCGAGCAGAGCGCCCACGGCTTGCAGATCGACCGCCAGCGAACCGTCGCGCTTCACCAGCTCCTCGAGCGCGTCCAGGACCTCGGAGCTACCCATCGATCGAGTATCGCGCATTCGACACGTGGACGGCGACTCGGCGATTCACGACGTACGGGCCGGCGTGGCACGCTGCCAGCCCGAGGGGACAGCCTCAGCGGTCGCCGACCACGCCCTCTGCCCGCAGGGCTTCGAGCACCGCCGTCTGGGCCGGCTGGAGATCACGCCGGCGCACGGCCGACCGCTCGAGCACCTCAGCCAGGGAGGCGTGCCGCTGCACCGAGGACGCCAGGCCCTGGGTGTAGGCGAGCCAGCCGCGAGACGTGTGTTCGACGGTCAGGAGCCGGCCGTCGTGGAAGCGGACGAGCACGGCGGCTCCCCCGATGAACGTCGCGTCGGCGGCCGGTGTGGGCGCAGGACGGCGGGCAACTTCCCGGTACCTGGTGCGGCCGAGAGCAAGGGGCGTGGCGGCGAGGAGCGAGGACATCGAGACCTCCGGCGGCTGAGCGATTCGATCCCGGCGTTGCGGGACCGGGACAGAAACGTCTGTCCGCCGGATTGAGCGAGAAGAGCCGTCGAAAATACAACGGACAGCAAGAAGGCGACGAGCGGATTCGAACCGCTGTGCAAGGCTTTGCAGGCCTCTGCCTAACCACTCGGCCACGTCGCCGCGCCCGAATTCATCGTAGCCGGGCCGGAAACGAGCAGCGGCGCACACTCGAACCGGCCCTGTACAGATCCCTAACAGCGCATCGCTACCGTGGCGCGGATGAGCGCCCGCGTCCCGCTCCGCGCGATCTCGGCCGTGGGCGCCGCCTGCGCTGCCGCTGCGCTCGCGATCGGGTATGGCTCCGCGGATGCGCAGGGTGACGCGTGCGCCCTTCCCTCCACCGGGCCGGCGTGGATCGAGTACGGCGAGGGCTCGGTGCCGCCCACCGTGCGGGCGGTCTTCCAGCGTCCCGGTGTCGCGGTCGCCGCCAGCGGTGCGGCGATCCCGAGGACGTACCGCGCCAAGGGGGCGGCGACCGTGTTCTTCGTGCTCAAGCTGCCGCGCTGGGCCGGGACGCCGGCGAAACCCGCCGACCCGGCCGGGATCGCCGCCGCCGCCGATCGCCTGTACGCACAGGCGGTCGCCTCGACGGGCTGTGACAGGCCGTGGATCGGGCTCAACGAGCTCTCCGGCCCCGCCGCGAAGACGCCCTGGTCGCCCACCACGACGACCTATAGACAGAACATCCTGGGCCTGATGCAAGGCCTCGCGGCGAAGGGCGTTACGCCCGTCCTCTTCATTCACGGAACCCCCTTCGTCGCAGGCGAAGCAGCGACGTGGTGGCAGCAGGCCGCCGCCGCCGGGATCCTCGCCTACGAGTCGTACTACAAGGCGCCGAACGTCCACGGGCTGGGACGCATCCTCGGCCCGAGACGCGTGCGGCTCGGCATGCGCTCTGTGATCCGCCTCTTCACCACCGCCGGCATCCCGCGGGAGCGGCTCGGTCTCGTGCTCGGCTTCCAGGTCAAACCCGGCACCTTCGGGCGGGAGGGGCTGCAGCCCTCCCAGGCCTGGTTCCGGTTCGTGAAGTGGAACGCGCTCGCGGCCAAGCAGGTGACGAGCGAGGAGAAGCTTCACTCCGTCTGGTCGTGGGGCTGGGGCAACCTGTCGGCTCAGGCCGTCGACCCGGACAAGCCCGCAGCCGCCTGTGTCTACCTCTGGGCGCGCGACGCGTCTCTCTGCGACGGCGTCAAGGCGGCGGGGCCGGGTTTCGACCGCTCACGGGTCGAAGGGCTGATCGTGATCCCGAACGGCGTGCAATGCATCTCGGCGGCGGGCAAGCTGGGTGCGAAGGCGATCGGTGACCTCGCCAGACTGACCGGCGACCGCAAGGTCGCGCTCGACGCGCTGTTCGCCCGGCACGCGCTGCGCAAGGCAGTGCCGCTGACCAACGCCGAGCTGGCAGCAGCGGAGCAGCAGGTGATCGCCGCCGCCTTCGCCGGATCGCGGGACGCCTACCTCGACGCTCTCGCCCAGCGGCAGGCGTCGCCGGCGACTGCGCTCGGCATCCTCGGCGACGAGCTCCGCCGCCAGAAGCTCGCCGCGACCGCGGCCGCCACCCCGGGCCAGACGGCCCTGCTCGTGGCAGCCGACCGCACGCTCGCGGAGCTCGACACGACGACCTGCCTGCGCGACGACCTTCCCGGAATCAACAACTTCCCACGCTCGGACCGGCGCGAGCTCGGCGTCGTCCCGCTCGCCGGCTACCTTCCGTTCCTCCGGGCCGACGCGACGCCGCCCCTCACCCCGGCCATTCCGACCGCCGCGGTGGCCAGCGGGATCGTCACGCTCGACTGGCCGGACGGGCTGGAGACCGACCTTGCGGGATACCACGTGTACCGTCTCCTGCCCACCGACCCCGCTCCGGTGCGCCTCACCCTTCAGCCCCATCCGCGGTCGCTCTTCGAGGATCCCACGCTGCAGGTCGGGCAGAGCGCGATCTACACCGTGCGGGCGATCGACACCTCGGCCAACGAGAGCGCTCCGACACCCGACCTCCCCGTCGCGCGCTGAACGTCCTCGGCTGCTTCTACCCTTCGACCATGGAGCCCGTGGCGACGACCGTGGCCGATACCCCTCCTCCGGCCGCGGCGCCGACCCCGGGCAGCCACGCCGCGACCGAGCCCTGCTGGCGCTGCGGCGCCGGCATGGAGTGGCGGCACGGCACCTTCCAGTGCCCTCGCTGCAGGTTCAAGATCGGGTGCTGCGAAGGTCCCACGGCGGAGTGCCGCCCGGATTGAGCGACACCTCCATTATGCTCTGCTAATTTGCGATTCTTCCATAATCACACAGATGCCGTCCGCGATCACGATCAGGCGTGTCCTCCCCGAGGAATGGAAGCTCTGGCGGGACGTGCGGCTTCGCATGCTGCGGGACGACGCCGACTTCTTCTCCTCACGGTACGAGGATGCCGTGCGCGACCCGGACGAGCGCTGGCGCGCGTGGGTAGCCGCCACCGCAGACGAGAGCTCGCAGAGGGCGCTGTTCTGCGCCGATCCCGGCGACGGCCCGTGGCTCGGGGTGGTCGGCGCGTTCGTCCGGGTCGATCCGTCCGAAGCGCAGCTGATCTCGATGTGGGTGTCGCCCGACGCGCGCGGGAGCGGCATCGCCAAGCGACTGATCGCGGCCGTCGGCGACTGGGCAGGTGCGCAGGGCTGCCGTGACGTCGTGCTGTTCGTGCAGGAGGCGAACCAGCCTGCCCACCGCGTGTATCGGCAGTTAGGATTCGAGGCCACCGGCGACCGGGCGCCCATCGGCGGTGGCCGCACCGGGTTCAAACTCGTGCTGCGAGCGCCCGCCGCCCACCTCTCGTCCTTCACGACCAAGGAGACCCCATGAGCAATCGCGTCGCGATCCAGGCCGGCCGCTTCCGCTTCGGGGGTCGGTTCGAGGACGAGGCTGCACCGCGCACCACCGCGCTCTTCCGCACGATGCTGCCCTACCGCGCGAAGATCATCCAGGCTCGCTGGAGCGGCTTCGCCGCCTGGATCCCCATGGGCTACGGCAACGACCTCGCGCTGCCGCCCGAGAACGCCACGGCCGTGCCCCTGCCCGGGCAGGTACTCATCTACCCAGGCGGGGTCTCCGAGACGGAGATCCTCTTCCCGTACGGCCCCACGGTGTTTTCGAGCGTTGCCGGTGTGCTCGCGGGCAACCACTTCCTCACGGTCGACGAGGGCACGGAGCAGTTCGCGGAGCTCGGCCGCACCGTGCAGTGGGAGGGTGCTCAGGACGTCGTCTTCGAGCTCGCCTGACCGTGATGCGGCTCGATGGCCGCGTTCGCGTTCGGTAGCCCGGAACACGTCGGATCGCGTGGGCACGCTCGTTACGATCAACGCACATGCCCGAGGGAGCACAGTCGCCGATCGTGATCCGTGCCGACGACATCGCGGCGCTGATCGCCGACCCGCGCCTCGTCTTCGAGGGGCTACCGGTGCTCCCGTATGTCGACGTGATCGGCGCCACCGACCGCCGGCACGTGATCGCCGGCGCCGTCGAGGAGGTGCTCGGGCTCTCGGCGGCGGAGTACGAGGAAGCAACCCACGAGGAACTCCTGGCGATGGCCGTGCCGGAGGACCGCCCCACCCTCGAGTCGATGCCGGATCGTCATCGCCGGCAACTCGGTGAGCTGCTCACGATCACGTACCGCATGGTCGGCCGCTCCGGGCATACACGCTGGTTCCGCGACGTCTCACGAGCGAGCCTCGCCGAGGACGGCACGCTCGTCGTCCGCGGTGTGATGATCGACGTCACCGCCGAGAAGCAGTCCGAGCTCGCCCTCGCAGCCGCAGAGTCGCTGAGCCGCCAGGTCATCTCCAGCGCCGACGTCGGAATCGTCGTCCTCGATCTCGATCTCCGCTATCGCATCTGGAACCGCTACGTCGAGGAGCTGTCCGACCACACCGTGTCGCTCGCGCTCGGACTCACACCGGAAGAGGCATACGCACCCTCCCCTCCCCCGTTCGTCGACTACATGGGCAAGCTGCGCCGGGCGCTGGACGGTGAGGTCGTGACGATCGCCGACGCACAGCTGCATCTGCTGCCGGACGGAACGCAGCGCTACGGCCACGTGACGGCGACGCCGCTTCGTGACGACAGCGACGCGGTGGTCGGCGTGCTCGTCCTCAACCGTGACGTCACCGCCCGCGAGCTCGCCGAGCAGACGTTGAAGCGGCGCGATCTGATCCTCGACGCCGTCAGCCTCGTCGCGCGGCTGCTGCTGGAGCAGCGATTGGAGGACTGCGCACAACAGGTGCTGGCGCTGCTCGGGGAGGCGGTCAGCGCGAGCAGGGCCGCGATCTTCGCGTTCGAGCAGGTCGGGGGCTGGATCACGGAGCGGCAGCTGTGGGAATGGTGCGCCGAGGGGATCCCGCACGACGTGTGGGACGACTACGTCGTGGAAGGGTCGGCTCTCGAGGGGATCCACAACGAGCTCCGGGCGGGCAACGCTCTCCACGGCCCGATCGACAGGCTGCCCGTGGCGATCCGGCCGCGGCTCCGCGAGGCGGGTGTCCGTTCGGCGGTGTTCGTCCCGATCTTCGTGGACGGCCGCCTGTGGGGAACCCTCGATTTCGACGACTGCGTAAGCGAACGCGTCTGGAGCGCAGCCGAGATCGACGCCATGCGGACGGCCACCAGCGTCCTCGGCGCCGGTCTCGCGCGACAACGCGCCGAGGAGGCGCTCCGCGAGAGCGAGTCGCTCCGCGGTCACTCGCAGCGCATGGAGGCCGTCGGACGCCTCGCCGGCGGGCTCGCACACGATTTCAACAACCTGCTCACGGTGATCCACGGCCACCTCGACCTGGCCCGAGCCCAGCTGCCTGCCGACAGCGAGTCGCTGGCCGACCTCGACCAGATCGCGCTCGCCGCCGACCGCGCCTCGACGCTCACGCGGCAGCTGCTCACGTTCTCCAGACGGCAGGTGATCCAGCGACGGGTCGTCGACCTCAACGCGGTGATCGGCGAGATCGATGCGATGCTCGAACAGATGCTCGACGAGCGCGTCGAGCTGCAGTTCAAGCTCACCCCGGAGCACATCCGCGTCGTCTGCGATGCCGCACAGGTGCAGCAGGTGCTCGTCAACCTCGTCGTCAACGCCGGCGACGCGATGCCAGACGGTGGGCAGATCGAGATCGAAACGGCGATCGAGGCGACGGCGCCGGGCGAGCCCCGGCGGGTGCTGCTCGCCGTCACCGACACCGGCGGCGGCATCGACGAGTCGATTCGCCCGCACATCTTCGAGCCGTTCTTCACCACCAAGCCGCGCGGCGAGGGGGTAGGGCTGGGCCTCGCCACGGTCCACGGCATCGTGACCGGCGCCGGCGGCGAGATCTCGATCGACTCGACCACGGGCTGGGGTACGACGTTCCTCGTCCGCTTCCCCGAGGCCCAGGAGCCTGTGACGATGACGGACGACGTCGACGCGGGACACGGCGAGATCTCGCACCGCGGGACGGAGCGAGTCCTCGTCGTCGAGGACGAAGCCTCAGTGCGGTTGCTCGTGCAGACCGTGCTCGAGAAGCGTGGGTACACCGTGTTCGCCGCCTCGGACGGCATCGAGGGGCTCGGCATCGCGCGTGCTCACGGTGCCAGCCTCGATCTCGTCGTCACGGACGTGGTGATGCCGCGGATGAGCGGCCGCGAGCTCGCCGACAGGTTGCGGCGGGAGCTCCCCGACCTCCCGGTCGTGATGATGTCCGGCTACACCGACGGCGAGTTCGCGCCGCGAACCCCGCTCGATCCGTCGATCCCGTTCCTGCAGAAAGCCTTCAGTCCGGCCGAGCTGGCCCGGACGGTGCGCGAGACCCTGGACGTGGCGGCCGCGGAACGGGCCGTGTGATCCGTCTCGCGCTCTCGCAGCTCGCCTCCGGGAGGCTCACGGCGGCATCGCTGCTGGAGAGGTTCCTGGCGGAGGTCGACGCCGACGAGGAGCGCATCAAGGCGTGGGTGGCGTTCGACGCGGAGCGGGCCAGGGCACTCGCGCGCGATCTCGACGCAATCCCCGCCGGGCACCGGGGGCCGTTGCACGGGATTCCGATCGGTGTCAAGGACATCTTCGACACCCACGACCTGCCGACGGAGTACGGCTCACCCATCTATGCCGGGCACCGCCCGGCGGCCGACAGCGCAGTCGTGGCACTCGCGCGCCGGGCCGGCATGCTCCTGCTCGGCAAGCTCGTGACGACGGAGTTCGCCGCCTGGCCGCCGGGGCCGACGACGAACCCGCACGATCCTGCGCGAACCCCCGGCGGCTCCTCGTCGGGCTCGGCGGCCGCGGTGGCGGCCGGCATGGTTCCCGTCGCGTTCGCTTCGCAGACCACAGGCTCGATCATCCGCCCGGCCGCATTCTGCGGCGTCGTCGGCTACAAGCCGACGCACGGCACGCTGCCCTGCGTCGGGGTGAAGGCGATCTCCGAGAGCTTCGACACCGTCGGCGTGATGGCCGCGTGCGTGGACGATGCGGCGCTGGTGGTGGAGACGCTCGCCCGGCGGACGCTGTCGAGCGCACCCGCCCGCGCCCCGCGGATCGGCGTGTGCTTCACGCACGAATGGCCCGCCGCCCTGCCCGAGACGGTGGCGCTGTTCGAGTCGCTGCCCGGCGAGCTGCGAGCGGCCGGAGCAGAGGTTCGCGAGGTCGAGCTGCCCGCGTCGTTCGCGTCGCTCGTGGACGCCCAGAACACGGTGTGGTCGTTCGAGATCGCCCGCTGCCTGGTCGACGAGCACGCCCGCTTCGCCGACCGGATCCGCGAGCCGCTGCAGACGATGATCGCCGACGGCGGCCGCATTCCGGTCGCTGCCTACGACGAGGCCCGCCTGCGGATCACCGGCTGCGGGACAGAGCTGCCTGCCGTGCTCGCGGACGTCGACGTCCTCCTGACCCCGGCAGCGCCGGGCGAGGCACCTCCGGTGGCCACGACGGGCGATCCGATCTTCAACCGTGCCTGGTCGGCGCTCGGCGTCCCGGTCGTCAACCTGCCGGCCGGCCGTGGCCCCACCGGCCTCCCGCTCGGCGTCCAGCTTGTCGGGCTCCGCGGCCAGGACGCGGAATTGCTTTCAGCCGCCGGCTGGGTCGAGGCGGCGTTGCTGCGGGCAGGTCCTGCGCGGTCTGCTCACGAATGACCGACACCCGCGTAGGAAGGCACAGGATCGGCGTCCGATCCTGTCCGTGAGCCCCTCGTCGGTTGCACAATCCGGTGCGGGGAGATACGGACGAGCCGGCTGCGAAGCCGCCGTTACGATCGCGGCGATGGGCGTGCTGGACGGGATCGTGGTGAAGGCCATGCCGCTGGTTCCCCGGTCGGTCGTCCGCCGCGTCTCGGCCCCGTACATCGCCGGCCCCGCGCTCGCGGACGCGATGCGCGTCGTCACTGGTTTGAACGCGGCCGGCAAGTGTGCCACCGTCGACGTGCTCGGCGAGGAGATCCGTGCGCCCGGGGAGGCGCAGGCGATCGCCGAGGCGTATCGCGAGGCGCTCGACGCGTTCGAGACGGCCGGTCTGGACGCAAACGTCAGCGTCAAGCTCACGGCGCTCGGGCTCGAGCTCGACCTGGCTCTCTGCCGTGGGCTGCTCGAGCAGGTCGTCCGCCACGCAGCGTCGCTCGGGCGCTTCGTGCGGATCGACATGGAGGACTCGCGGTTCACGGACGACACGCTGCGCCTCTACCGGGGGCTCCGTGCCGAGGGGCTGGAGAACGTGGGGATCGTCTTTCAGGCAGCCCTGCACCGCACGCTCGACGACATTGCCGGCATCGCCGAGCTGCGGCCTTCGGTACGGCTGTGCAAGGGGATCTACGTCGAGTCGCCGAGCATCTCCTATCGTGATGCAGACGCCATCCGCAGTAGCTTCGTCGCTTGCCTGGACGCCCTGCTCGCGGCCGGGTGCCGGGTGGCCCTGGCGACGCACGACGAGTGGCTGCTTCAGCACTCCCTCGAGCACACCGCCTCGCTCCCGCTCGACGGCTACGAGATCCAGATGCTGCTCGGGGTACGCGAGGGGCGGGCGAACGATCTGGTAGCCGCCGGCCACCGCGTCCGGATCTATGTCCCGTTCGGGCAGCGCTGGTACGAGTACTCGCTGCGCCGCCTGCAAGAGAACCCAGCGATGGCGACGCTGATCGCAAAGGCGACGGTGGCACGTGCGCTCGGCCGCGGCGGGTAGCGGTCACGCACCGACGGAGTTCGGGCGGGCGGTTGCCCGCCCCTGCGATCACCGCCGCCAGATCAGGAGCAGCCCGTCACCGACAGTGAGCAGCGCGGAGTCGACGCGCGGATCGACGCGAACCTGCTGGGCGAAGGCGCGCAGCACACGCGCGGCGCCGTCGGCCGGCTCTTCCTCGAGCACGCTGCCGCCCCAGAGCACGTTGTCGGCCACGATCACTCCGTGTGGGGCCAGCAACGGAACCACTGCCTCGTAGTAGGACGGGTAGTCCGCTTTCCACGCGTCGATGAACACCAGGTCGAACGGACCCTCGAGCCGGTGCACGTGCTCGAGGGCGTCACCGACGACGATCTCGATCCGGTCGGCAAGCGGGCTCGCCTCGATGTGCTTGCGGGCCACGGCGGCGTGGTCAGGATTCGCCTCGATCGTGATCAGGCGGCCATCCGCGGGAAGCCGTGCCGCCATCGACAGTGCGCTGATCCCGGTGAACGTGCCGATCTCGAGCACGCGCCGCGCGCGGCTCGCGACGACGAGCGCTTCGAGGAGCTTGACCTCGACGTACCCGCCCGCCATCTGCGGCTTCTCCATCGCGGCCTCTGTCTCGCTCCGCAGGGCCGCGACGGCGTCAGTCGGCGGGGATGTCTGCTCGATGGCGTATCGCTGTGCGGCCTGATCGACGACGCTCACGGACTCGACCCTATCTCCGTCGGGCACCACTCGGTTCCCGCTCTGTCAAGTGCGCGAGGTGCTACGGTCGCGGCGGGCTGTGGACAGCCCGGCGCAGTCGTCAGTCACCACGACCTGCCGGGGCGTCCCGGTAGTACGGATACGGCGGGTGAACGTAGCCAGCGCCCCAGAAGGGCACGCTCTCGTAGTAGCCGTACGCCCCCTCCCAGTACTCGGCTTGCTCCGCGAGCTCCGGGTCGTAGCGGGGCGACGCGTGCACGCGCTGGCGGGTCGCTCCTATGCGCACGGTGTCCTCGTCGACTCCGGTGACCGCATCGACGGGGATCAGGCGCGATTCCCCACCGATGCCGAGGAACCCGCCGCTCTCCACCTCCAGGAACCGCGCTCGCCGCTCCTCCTCGTCGATGTACAGGTCGGTTACCTTGCCGATCTCCTCACCGTCCCGGTCGACCGCCTTGTGTCCCCGTACATCCTCGGCGGGGTCGGCCACGGTGAGGCCGCTATCCCTCAACTTCATGAGCCTCGCAGTGTCCAGCGACATCGTTTGCTCCTCTCTCACTGGCAAGGGCTGTCTGTCGGTGGAGACCTACCCGCTTTTCGCCTCGGCTACACCTCACCGCCGCTTCACGGTACGGTGGGCAGCCCCGCGGCCCTCGCCCGGCGCTGTTTGGCTGTGACCCCGACGGGAGAAGAGGTCAACGATGACGACGTTCGATCCGACAAGGAGCGCCGGGGCCGCGGTAGCTGCTACAGCGAGGACGGCCGCCGGCCTGGTGGCGACTGTCGCGCTCGCCTCCCGAAACTGGAATGGCGGTCCGGGCATCGCAGCGCGAGCGGATGCGATCGGAGAACGGCTGGAAGCACTCAGCAAGGAAGACGCGGTCGCCGTCGCGATGCTGGTTTCCGTCTCGCGCAGCGACCTGCGTGAGCCACCGGGCTCGAGCGAGGACTCTCGGCTGGCGGCCCTCGCGGCAGCTCGGCCACCATGCGAGATCGGCGAAGCTGCGCTCGAGATCGCCGACCTCGCCGACGAGACGATGGAACGCGGCGCCCGCGCCATGCGCGGGGACGCGGTGGTGGCGGGCATGCTCGCACGCGCTGCCGCCCTGGCCGCGGCACTCATCGCGGACGAGAATCTCGCCGCCGCCGACGACGTCGACGAGGCCGAAACCGCGGCGCTTCGCGAGCGTGTCGAGTCGGTCCGCCGCGAGCTCGAGAGCCGGCCGTTTCAGCGAGGCGCGGGCGAAGGCGAGGCGCCGGCTCGTGACGCGCGGGGCGCCGGAGCGTCCCAGTGTCCAGGGCCGTGACTGGCCGGGTGTGCTGAGGGCGGCGATCCGCGAGTTCCGCGAGGACGACGTCTCGGTAACCGCACAGGCACTGGCGTACTCTCTGTTCCTCGCGATCCCCGCTCTTCTCCTCGTGCTGCTCGGCGCCTTCTCGCTGCTGGCAAGCGACGATCTGATCGACCGCCTGATCCGGCGTCTGTCAACCGTGATGCCCGTGCAGGCCGCCTCGCTGCTGCGTGACAGCCTGCGCAGGACATCCGACTCCGCGAGCGGCAGCATCGCGATGACGGCCGTGGGCGGCGCACTCGCTGTCTGGACGACCACGTCGGCCGCAGCGACGCTGATCGCAGCCCTCACGAAGGCCTACGACAGAGACGACTCTCGGGGCTTCGTACACAGACGACTCGTCGCGATCTCTCTCGTCGCCGCGCTGGTGGTCGCCGCCGGTCTGGCAGTCGGTCTTGTTGTGCTCGGGCCGCACCTGGAGCGGCTGGCCGGCTCGGCCACGGGCGCGGAGTCGGCCGTCAGCTGGATCTGGTGGACCGCCCAGTGGCCGATCCTGGTCGTCGGGCTGGTGGCAGCCTTCTCGGTCGTGCTCCACCTCGGCCCCGACTCGGCGCACCGGGGCTGGCAGAGCGCGGTGCCCGGGGCGATCGTCGCCACTGGTGTCTGGCTGGCGGCATCGGGTGGATTTGCCGCCTACTCCGCCAACTTCGGCTCGTACGACAAGACGTGGGGAACGCTGTCCGCAGTGGTGATCACGCTCATCTGGCTCTGGCTGACGAGCGCTGCGCTGCTCTTCGGCGCGGAGGTCAACGCCGAGGCGCAGAGACGAAGCGCCACAGCAGAGATCCCGCAATAGGCGAACGCCGGCGGTGCGAGTGAGCCCAGCCGGCCGTCAGGCACGTTGACGCGCTGGACATTCCGACCGGCAGGTAAGCCAAGAGACGTCGCCGTGAAGCAGGCGCGCCGGTATCACCGGCAGCTCACAGGCTCGTGCCGGCAGCTCGCGAGGCTGGCCGGCCCGTGGCCTGTCCGGCGGCGGAGCCCGCTATGCCGCAAGCGGCGCCGGGTCGTCCCCGGCGGCGCAGACGACCGGCGGAAGGGCAGCAGGACACCCACTACTCGAAGCAGCGGCTCGGGATCCGGCTCCGGCAAGGGCTCCGGATCGGGGTCGGGCAGGGGGATCGGCTCGCCGGGAGGACCGGGTGGGAGAGGATCGATGTCGCGCATGCCCGATCGTTCCCCCGACGGGGCCTGCCGAAACATTCGGGACGGTCTGCTTGCGCCCGCCTGGATCACCAGCCACGGATCCGCGGCAGGTTGCGGTAGTAGTCGCCGAGGTTCTCGAACGCGAGGTCCTCTCCCTGGAATGCCTCCTCGACGGTCGGCGCGCCCTCGAGCTCGTCCCGCAGCAGGTCGATCGCCACGACCCGACGCTCGTGGTCGACGCTTTCGATGGCGGCTGCCGGCAACACGACATCGCGTTTGTGAAGCCAGCCTCCCGTCTCGACCACGAGATGGGCTGCTCCGACGGTCTCGTTGGCCCGGTCGACCCTGCCGATCGAGCCGTCGCGACCGACAACCTCGTATCCGGTGAGCCCTGTTGCGCTCGAGCCGCCCTCGAGCAGCCCTGCACGGAAGCTCCAGATCTCAGTCCGTACGTTCATCCTTCCTCCTTCTGCAGTTGGCGTTGACGGCCGCCGGCCAGGTGAACAGGAACAGACCCCGCACGCACGGAGCCGGTTTTCGATACGACGGCCGGTTTGAGGGGTGCCGTGATCGGGCACCGTGGGTGTATGCCCGTCCGAACGAGCGCACCTGAGCAAGATGCTTCGCTGCCGACGCTGATCTTTGTCCGCGACGAGACATCGGGGCCGTCTCGCCGCATGGAGAGCCTGGTGGCGTGGATCCGGGTCACGCAGAAGAAAAGGCTGCGGGTGGTCGACCTGGAAGCGTCGATCAACCCCGTCGCCGTCGAACGGCTTGGCGTCACTGTTGTCCCTTCGCTCGTGCTGATCGACGATGGCGAGGTCGCGGGCAGGCTCGAGGGCAGGGTCGGCGGCAAAGAGATCGAGGCGCTCATTTCGCGGGCGCTGTAGATCAGGCGCGGCTTGACGGTTCCGGTTTGGACAGGACGTGCCGCTCGATCGGCACTCCTTCGAACTCGTCGGGAATGCGGTCGAGCTCACCGGACTCGAGCCAGCTCGCCTCCGTCTCGGGCCTGAGCACGACGACCAGCCGGTCGGGACGGTATTCGCGGATCGCATCCTCGACAACCTGGGCCGGGGCATCGGGACGTTCCTCCGCACTGGTGATCGGCGCCGGTGCTTTCGCCGCCGTCACCTCCGCCAGTCTCGCCGCGTCCGCCCGCGGCTGGTCTTCCGCGTTCGTCAGCCACTGAAGCCTGCTCTGGGTCACGGCAGGGGCGATCACGTGCACCTCGTCGCCAGGCGAGACGATCTCGTCCAGCTCGGTGTCGTCAGGCTCCTGGGTGAGAATCAGGACAACGCGCATCGGGCGGCTCCTTTCTCCACGACGGTTCCGAGCGTTCGGTTCCCGGGCACGGGCCTATCGAAACGCCGTTTCGGCGCATTCCCTCTCGGGTACCTCGCTTCCGATGATGCGGGCGCCGATCCTTGCCGGAACGCTCCTCGCTGCCGAGGTTCAGGTGGACGACGGCCGGAGCCTGCCCGTGCGCGACATCATCCTCGATCGCCAGGCGCCCAGGGCGCTCGGGATCGAGGTTCAGGATCGTTCGCGCTCGATGTTCGTGCCCTGGCTCGCCCTGTCGATCACCAGCGACCGCGTGTCCGCGCTCGGGAGCACGCTGCAACCTGCGGAGCACTACGCGTTCTACCTCGAGGCAGGCAGGCGAGTCGGGCAGAAAGCGACGTCGTCGGCGCTCCGTCGCGTCACGATCGATCCTGATGGTGCTCTCAGCCGGTTTCAGTGACCGCGCTGGTGGGTACAGAACACAACGTGACGACATTGGTCGCAGCAGCTCGAGAACGCGAGACCGGACCGCAGCTGTGCGCCGCGCTGGCAGCGGGAGCTCGCGACATCGTGGTCCAGCTCCAAAGTCACGACATGGACGCCGACACGCTCATGCTGCTGTACGACGCGACGAGAGCGCTGCGCGAGGTCGATGGACGCCTGATCGTCGTCGCCGACGACCCCGGCCTGCGCAGGCTGCTGGCCCTCACGCTGCTCGACCAGACGCTCGATGTCCGAGATCCGGCGAGCTTCTCCACGTGACTTTGTCAGCTGCGACCGAGCCCAGGTCGGAGATACCCAGCTCCGTCCGCGCCGAACTCGAGCTGGTGCCACACTAAGAGGCAGGTATGAGCGTCTTGACCGAGCAGACCCTGGAATCACTGTTACGGGCTTACCGCGAGGACGGCGACATTCGCGCGCGCGACAAGGCGGTGGAGCGCCTGCTGCCGATGGTACGAGGACTGGCTGCCCGCTACGCAGGCAGAGGCGAGCCCCTGGAGGATCTGGTGCAGGTGGGGTCGATCGGTCTGATCAAGGCGTTCGACCGCTTCGACCCGGACCGCGGCGTGAACTTCTCCAGCTACGCGATCCCGACGATCATCGGCGAGATCCGGCGGTATTTCCGAGACAAGACCTGGTCGCTCCACGTGCCTCGCCCGGTCAAGGAGCTGAGCGTGCGCCTGAACAGGATCACCGAAGAGCTCACCGGCAACCTCTCACGTCCGCCCACGGTTGCCGAGCTCGCGCACGCGTCCGGAGCGAGCGAAGAGGATGTGATCGACGCGCTCGACTGCACCCTGGCCTACTCGACGCGCTCGCTCGACCTGGGCGTCGACGGCGATGACGACGAGTCGCTCTCGGAGCTGATCGGCGGACCGGACGAGGCGTTCACGCGAGTGGAGGACACCATCGTCGTGACGGAAACCCTGGCCGGACTGGCCGAGCGGGAACGGGAGATCGTCCGGCTCCGTTTCTACGAGGAGATGACGCAGTCTCAAATCGCTGCAGAGCTCGGCATCTCGCAGATGCATGTCTCTCGGCTTCTTCGCAAGGCGCTCGAGCAGATGCACGCCGGCCAGCAGCGGACAACGGAGGACAGATCATGAAGCACGTAGTGCAGCTGACGATGCCCGCGCGGCCTGAGTTTCTGATCCTCGCCCGCCTCGCGCTCACGGGTATCGCTCGCACGACTCCCGCCCTCGACGACGTCACTCTCGCCGACCTCAAGCTCGCGGTTACGGAAGCATGCGGCAACGCCGCCCGTCACGCGTACGACGGAGAGGCAGGGCCGGTGCACATCCAGTACACGCTGGAAGAAGGCCACATCGAGATCGTGGTCGCCGACGAGGGCACCGGCCGCGACCTCCCAGCCGACGCACCCACTGACCATCTGCTCATGCTCAAGGACGGGCTGGTCGAGTCGGGCATGGGGCTCTCGATCATCCGCGCCATCGTCGACGAGACGGAGATCGAGTCTCGGACGAACGGTCAGCAGGGGGCGGTGGTCACCATGCGGAAGCGCCTCGCTACGCCGGGGCCGGAGGATTCTCCGCGAGGGGACTCTCAGTCCTCGCTCCCAGAGCGCATGCCACCGGGATGAGCGCCGGCACCCTGGTGGCTCTCGTCGCGGCCGCCGTGTCGTTGGCGGGGATCGCACTCTGGCTCGGCCTCCTGCTGTGGGCGGCACGGGAAGACGGTCGCAGCCAGCGTGAGTACGACCGTCAAGCTGGAGGAGACTGACCCAGGAGCGTCAGGACGTTGCCGTGCGCGAACCGGGCTCGCTCAGCCCAGACTCTCTTAGCGGCAGAACCTGGTCGTGGGCCGTCAGCTCAAAGATCCTCCGGGCCGGGCCGGCCGGCAGCACGACGTGGAACATCGTTCCAGCCTCGCGTGCCCGCCGGAACGCGCCGACGATCACCCCCAGGGCCGTCGAGTCGAGGAACGTGGCACCCGAGAGGTCGCACACGAGAGCGGAAGCCTCGCGTTCGGCGTGCAGCGCGACGCGCAGGTCGGGCGCGGCGAAGGCGTCGAGCTCCCCGCTCGCGACGACCGACGATCTCTCGTGTGCGCGTTCGCTGGTGACCCTGTAGCTCATTCGGCGGCCGATCGCATTCCGCCTTCAAGACTGACAGGTATGGCGGCACACCGCCGCCGCCGAGGAAACAGACCTTCGCTCGTCAAAGAACCCCCCTGAATGTCTCTGGCCGGATCCCCAGCTGGGATCCGGCCAGAGCGGATCGCGTTCGACGCGTGCATCCCGCGCCGCTGACCGGATCCCACCGGGTTCCCGTCAGAGCCGCGGTGTGGGCTCCCGTCAGACCCGTGGATCGTGTTCGACACGCTCGACACGTCGCTCCGTGGTGAATCCACCCCAACTCGACCAGAACACCAGCGACAGCAGCAGCCCGACGATGCCCACGATCAGCAGGATTACGCCAATCGTCTGGACTTCGAGCCCCGACACCTCGGCGTTCACGGCCCACGTGAGGATGGCTCCGGCGGCGACTAGAATCAAGCTTGCAGAGATGCCCATGTCGTTCCTTTCGTTGACGTTGACCTGTGGTCAGGCTGTTCCCTGTTCCCACCCCGCTGAAACGTCGACGGGTTTGAGAAGGTGCGCCACGTGGTAAGAAGTGACAATGGCCGGTGAGCCGAGCGCGGGCGTGACCGAATTCTCTGCCGACGTCGAGTGGACGGGCGATGGGGTCTTTCTGCTCACGTTGACGGGCGAGGTCGATCTCCATACCGCGCCGGAGGTACGCGAGCGCCTCACGGAGGCGAGCATGAAGAGAGCGAACCTCGCCGTGGTCGACCTCTCGAGCGTCACCTTCATCGATTCGATGACACTCGGAGTCCTGCTCGGCGCGAACAAGCGTCTCCGCGCCTGCGGCGCCCAGTTACGCGTGGTTGTTCCGACCGACGGGGGAATCCGCAGGATCTTCGAGATCACGCTTCTCGACAAGATCTTCCTGCTCTACGAGACGCGCGCCGAGGCACTCTCGCGGGCCGAAGCGTGAACGACGTCATAGGTCTCAGCCTTTCGCATCGCGACCGCCTCACGCCGGTGGCGATGCTGGTCGCCGGCGGTCTCGGGAGCCGTGTGGATCTGGACATCGACCGGATCGACGACCTTCAGCTCGCGCTCGGCTTGGTGCTTTCGACGCTTGCCCCCGACGAGCGCGCCGAGCTCGAGTTCGAACCGGCGGAGCACGGCGTCACATGTCGCATCGGGGGACTCGGGCCGGCCGTGCGCGAAGTGTTGCCATCACTGGAACGGCTCGTTCACCACGCTCGGCTCGAAGGGGAGCAGGCACACACGATCACGTTTCAGGTCGAGAAACGGCCTGCGCAGGGACTAGCGCCCCCCGCTGCCTGAGCCCGCCGTCCCAGCAAGATCATCGCATTGGCCATCGCCCCGGCATCTGGAGGGGGCTCGCTCGCTTTGCGTTTGCCCCCAGGGCGTCCCGGGAAGGCAACCAGCATCCAGGGAAACGAGGAGGCCAGCTATGGCAACAGTCGAGAAGTCGATCAACGTCGCCGTTCCGGTTTCGACGGCGTACAACCAGTGGACGCAGTTCACGGAGTTTCCGTCCTTCATGGATCACGTACTCGAGGTTCAGCAGCTCGACGACCGGCATCTGCACTGGGTCGCCGAGATCGGTGGCGAGCGTCAGGAATGGGACGCGGAGATCGTGGAGCAACGGCCTGATCGCGTGATCGAATGGCGGGGGACGGGGGCCAAGCGCAACGCGGGTCGGGTCGAGTTCGCCGGCGAGAACGGAATGACGCGCGTCACGCTCCGTATGGAGTACGAGCCGGCGGGCATGAAGCAGAGAGCCGGAGCGGCCCTCGGACTCGATGCTATGGGGGTCGAGCACGACCTCGAGCGGTTCAAGGAGATGATCGAGTCGCGAGGCGGCGAGACGGGCGCCTGGCGCGGGGAGATCCACGGGGGCAAGGCGAAGCCGCCGCTGCGTGACCCACTCGCGGAGGCTGAGAGCCGCAATCCGCTGCCACCCGCCGCTCCATAGATGCCGAAGGCCGCCGCCGCCCGCTGCACAGCGCGGCAGGGCGGTGGCGGCGCAGGTCACACGCTGGTGTTCTCGAGCTGCTCCGGCCCGACCGGCGAAGGAACGGGAGCAGGCTCCGGCACGACGACCGGGCCGGGCGCAGGACTGGGTACCGGCTCACGCTCGGGCACGATCACTGGACCAGGCGCAGGGCTAGGGGCGGGCTCAGGGTCCGGCACGTAGACCGGCCCTGGCTCCGGACGGGGGGCAGGATCAGGCTTGACGGGCATGGTCACTCCAACGACTCCAGTCGTCGTTTCAGGTTCTCGAGATCCTTCTGCAACCTGCACTTGCCCAGTCGGACCGCGGTGCCGGCGCCCTCGAGAGCTCCTTCCGGGCGGAGCCGGTCGTGCACCGTCACCCGCGTGACGTTCTCGCCTTCTGAGGCGAGCTCGAACCGAGTGTCATGGGGACCGCTGCCGCGCGCGTGCCATTCGAGGCGCTCGTCGTCGTCCATGGCCACGATCTCCGCCTCCCACTCCACGCGCCCGCCGCCGAGGTCGGCCCTCCAGTGCAGCGTCTCCCCCACCTTCCGCACCTCCTCCACGCGGTCCATCCATCGCGAGTACGCGCCGAAGTTGAGCAGGGTAAACCAGACCGACGGACGGGGAGCGCCGATCACGATGGACGCGTCGATCGTCGTGGACACGAACTACGTGTTCCCTGCAGCCGCTATCCGGAAACACTGTCGGTGGAAGGCGCGTCGTACGGCCTACTCCGGGATGCGCTCCCCGTATGCGTCACGTCTGGCCGGCCGCCGGTGGCGTCGCAAAGGCGGCCTCGCCTGTCCGGCCGCACCCTCGCTACCTGCACTCGGCGGCCCGGCAACCACCGCGGGCTCGATCGCCCGTGCGCCGTTGGCGACCTCTCGCCTTTCCAACGTCGTCGCCGTGATGCCCTCGAGGGCGGTGAGTGTTGCGAACCCGGCGGCGAGCAGTGCCGTGTCGCATTCGGGGTCGAGCTCATGACCTGTGTCCCTGTATTCGAGCTGCAGGTTCGTGGCGCCCCTTCGACCGACGGCGACCCGAACTGCACCGAAGCGATCGAGCCGGGCCCAGCGCAGCGCGGTCTCGGCGGCTACCTGCTCCGGAACGTTCAGGCTGAGGACGGTGGCCTTGGGGGCGTCCACCAGTAGATCGAGAGCGAGATGCACCGGCCCTGCGATGCGTTCCCAGCGCATCGGCCATGCGACCGCCGCGCTCACGGCGAGGGCGGAGACACCGAAACTGGCGGCGGTAAGCGCGGCGCCGACCGTGCCCGAGTGCAGGATGGCATGCCCGGTGTTGGCACCTATGTTGGCACCCGAGAGAACGAGGTCGGGTTCCTCACCCAACGCCCCCCGGCATGCGACGAGGGCGGCCAACCCCGGCGGGCCGTTCAGCGTGTACGCGGCCGCGGCGCCCCCGACGTCCCGGGCGGCCGGACGCAACTCGAGCGTATCGCCACTCGCACAGCGCCAGATGGCCGCACTCGATCCACTGACGTCCTGGTCGGGAGCGATCACCGTTACCTCCCAGCCCCGCTCGACCACGACGCGGGTCAAAGCGTCCAGGCCTTCGGACTCGATCCCGTCGTCGTTTGTGACTACGACCTTCATCCTTGATCCACCTCCAGTACGACGCGCTCCGCGAGCGCGCTGATTGCCTCGGCATGCCCGCTTCCCGAACCGTGCCGGGTGACCGCCATCGCCCCGGCGGCGGCGCCCTGGCGAAGCACATCGGCCCAACCGTGACCCTTTGCGAGTGCGAGTCCGAACGCTCCGCTCATCGAGTCACCTGCACCGCGGGCGTCCGCCACCTCCAGCTCCGGTGGCCGCACGACCAGGCGGCGCCCGCCCACGGCAGCCAGAAGCCCTGCCTCGCCGAGCGAGACAACCACGTTGTCCGCACCGGCGGACTGGAGTTCCGCGATCGCCCGCCAGAGCTCCTTGTCCGAAGCATCTCTCGCGCGGCCGTCTCGCGTCAGCTCCTCGGAGCTGACCTTGAGCAGGTGCACTCCCCCCTCGAGCGCCTCGGTGAGTTGCCCGGCGGAGAGGTCGGCGACCGTCTTGACATCCGAGGCCGCGAGATCGGCGGCGAGCCGCCGGTACATCCCGTCGGGCACCACGGTCGTCGACCCGTGACTGCCGGCAAAGACACAGGTTTTCGCGGCGAGAGCCTCGGCGAGCGTCAGCGAGTACAACTCGTCCGAATCGTGGCGGTTGAGCGAAGGGGGCGGCGATTCGAAGATGAGCTGTCGCTCCCCGTTGCGGCGATCCTGAACCCAGACGGGGGAGAAACCGGGTACGTCGACGGCGCGGGCCTCGATGCCCTCCTCGCCGAGCAGGAACCGAAGCACCGCGCCCGTCTCGCCGCCGAGCGGCGAGCAGAGCGCGGGCGTGCCCCCGAGCGTCACGATCATGCGCGCCATCCACACGCCCTGCCCGCCGGCATGAAGGTGAACCTCTTCGTCCCCCTCTTCGTTGCGCTCGATGGTGACGGTGAGCAGGGTGACCGGAGCGAAGACACAGACATCCGGGCCGCCCCGGGTCTCGTTCTCGCCCGTTCGCGCCGCTCCCTCGGGCGCGCTTTCGTGCTCAGTCATCTAGATGTACTTGCCGGAACGGCGATTTCACAAACCGGCGGCGGGATTATCCGCGTGCCCGAGGTCGACCTGTCCGGAGGCACGGTGTCGCACAGGGTGGGTGGGAAGCGCGACATCGCGAAGCGGTGCAGCTCAATTGGCGGACGAGCAGCTACCCGGTGAACACGATGGACGGAGGAGGCGTTCGATCTCAAACGCCTCCCCCCGATTGGAAGCGGGGCTAGCCTGGCCAGACCGGTAGCGAAGCCAGTCGCTCCGCCGCGAGATCGATCGTGACGCGACCCGGCTCGATGCCGGTGACGGTGGCGGCGTCGACAAAACGCGCCGCCCCGTCACCCGCGAGTGCGATGCCGCTGAAGATGTCGAGCTCCTCGTCGCTGACGATCTCCGCCACCTGGCCGAGCACGTCGCCTGCCGCTGAGACGACGATCCAGCCCTTCTCGATCGCGTACCACGACACCGGATTTCTCGGGTCACCGGCCACGTTGCTCACACCGAAGACCGGCCGCCCGCGAAGCTGAACAGGGCGACGATCACCGCGACGATGAGAATCAGGAACAGGAACTTGGATACAGCCACCCCGCCGCCGACGGCGAGAAGCACCAGAAGCAGGATCAGTAGCCAGAGCATTTCGAACCTCCGATCGCAGATTGACAAGCCATCTCTTCCCCGTTTCGTGGCCTGCCAATCCCAGATGCCCTGCCATGACAGTCTGCGCCCGCCCGGTACGGACGGGAAAAGCCTCCGGGACCCTCGCACAGGCCGTGGTGCGCGCTCCTGCGCGCTCCTGTTCACGTTGCTCCGGTGGCCTCCGGGGATGTGGTGACCGGTGTAGCTCGCGGAGCGGATCGGAACGCGGTCAGGCCGGTGGTGTGTCCTTCCCCGCCCACCGGCTGGGCGGGTCTGACGCCGGAAACGACTGATCCGCTGTCTCGTCGACCGCGGCTTCCTCGTCCGCCTCGGCATCGGTCTCGATGTCCGCGTGCGCCGTCTGCGTTGGCCGCCGCTCGGGAGCGTCGTCTCTCGGTGACTTGCTCATCCAGAGGTGATTCCCGCCGGCCGTCGGCGCGAAACCGCCCGGCGAACAGGTGCCTCCTTCGGGTGCCCAACCGTTCGGCTCGTGTGACGACGCAGTAAGCACTCCGTAAGAGGGGGTTGCCCCAGGGATGAACGGGGAACACGCACCCAACGCGATTCGCGCTGCGGATCGCACGTCACCTGACAGGAGGTGCTTGATGGATACGCCAAACAGCACAACAGCGTCCCGGCGAGGACGCACGTGGACGCTGGCGGGGGTCACAGCCGCCCTCACGCTCGGTGCGGCGTTGCTGGCGCTGCTGGCACCGGTCTCCGGCAGCGCGGTGAGCCAGGCCTTGCCGGACAACACGGCGGAGCCGCGGATCTCCGGTTCGGCCGTGGAAGGCGGACTGCTGACCACCACCAACGGGAAGTGGACCGGTGATCCGACATCGTTCGAGTACGAATGGCGGCGTTGTCCGGCGGGCGGCGGTGCGTCGGACGCCTCCAACTGCGAGCGCATCGACGGTGCCACTTCGGGGAGCTACACGCTGAGAGAGGCTGACGTCGGCAAGCGGATGCGGGCCAGGGTCACCGCCACCAACGCTGACGGATCGGCGACGGCAACGTCCAACGCAACCGCGGCCGTGCGCTCCGCCACACCAACCGGGGCCCCGACGAACACCGCGCTTCCCGCGGTCTCGGGCGCGCCGATCGTCGGCCGCACGGTGCGGTCGAGCGCCGGCACCTGGACGGGGCGGCAGCCGATCACGTACGCGTTCCAATGGCTGCGATGCGACCAGGGCGGTAACGACTGCGTCACTCTCGCGAATGCGACCGACGATGCGTACGTCGTGCGTGAGGGCGACGCGGGAAAGACTCTCCGTGCGCGTGTGCAGGCGTCCAACTCGGCCGGGACCGCCAGAGCGCTTTCGAAGCCGACGGCCGCCGTCACCGGTAACGGTGGCCCGGAAGGGGCGATCAGGCTGCCGAGCGGCGAGACCTCGATCCCCGCTAGCTCCGTGCCCGCCACGGAGCGATTGGTCGTAGACCGCGTCGAGTTCACACCGTCCGTGGTCAGGTCGCGCACCGAGACAATCCAGTCGCGCATCAAGGTCAAGGACACTCGCGGCTACGTCGTGCGCGACGCGATCGTCTTCATCCGCTCGACGCCGGTCGTGACGAGCGGAGGCGACGACCGCCGGACCGGACAGGACGGGTGGATCACCTACGACCTCGAGCCGCAACGGGACTTCCCGGCACTCGATCCGAGGTACGCGGTGCAGTTCTACGTCAAGGCGTACCGCGCGGGTGATCCGGTGCTCGCAGGTGTCGCGGGCACCCGGCTCGTGCAGGTGCAGCTCGGCGGCAGCACCGACTGAGCCCCAGGACGACATGGCGGCCCGGCTCTCCACCGAGGGGTGCCGGGCCGCCAACTGCGCCTTTCCCCACACGGTTCAACGGACGTGTTTGGAGAGGGTCGGAAACGGGAATAGAGGTCGCGGTGAGGACAGTCCTGTGACCGGGCCGGCTCTACCACTCTGGGAGGCGGTGGCCCGGCTGCTGTTCGTCATCCTGCTCGCCGGGCTCGTCGGGCTGGAGCGCCAGCTGCGCGATCAGGACGCGGGAATCCGCACGCACATGCTCGTCGGCCTGGGCTCGGCGCTCTTCGTGATCACCGGCAACTACGCCTGGGACGGCCTCCCGTTCGGCAACGCGGTGGGCGTCGTTCTCGATCCCTCCCGGGTGGTCGCCTACGTCGTCACCGGGATCGGCTTCCTCGGAGCCGGCGCTATCATCAAGAGCGGCTTCAACGTGCGTGGCCTGACGACAGCGGCATCGCTCTGGGTGGTGGCCGCGGTGGGTGTCGGCGTGGGCGCGGGCGAGTACTGGCTGGGCACGGTCGCGACCGGCATCATCCTGCTCAGCCTGTGGCCGGTGCGGAAACTGTCGGCAGCGGTCGGCCTCCGCTCCACGTCCTCGCACTCACTGACGGCTGTCGTCTCCGGGGCAGACACGATCCAGAACGTGTTCGCGGTCGTGGCGGAGGCAGGCGGCGACGTGTATTCGGCCTCAGTGACCGCCGAGGAGGACGCTCAACGGGTCGTGATCGTCTTCGGGGCAACGAAGCAGAACGCCGAGCGGGCGTTTCACGCTCTTGTCGATGCGCCGGCCATGCGGACGGTCTCGCTGGAATCGTGATGATCGGCGGTTCAGCCGCGCGAGGTACGTCGTCAGCTCACGCGGGCCCCGGACATCTCAGTCCCGAACCAGCGATGGACGTCATGCAGCGCTACGGTTGCCACCATCGCCTCGATGCGCCCGCGCCTGTCGTCCTCGGGCAACTCGAGTGCGAGTGCGATCGTGCCGGCCAGGCCCTCGACGTCGAGGGGATTACAGGGCAACGCGGCACGTAGCTACTCGGCGGCGCCGGCGAACCCGCGGAGTGCCACAACGCCGGTCCCGCCCCGGGCGCGCTGCGCGAAACAGGCGACTTGATAGCCTTGACTGTCTGTCTCGCACGGTTCGCGCCATCGGTGCGAGGTGTCGTCTGGCTACTCGGAAACGGATGAGTCTTGGAGCGTGAGACCGGCTGGCGGGCGCGAAGACCGAAACCTCCATTTCGATTGACGGCGCTGCGGGCGGCTGGGGTGTTTCTGGCGGTGGGGCTCCCCTACGCCGGCGGTTCCCAGCTCGCAAACTCGTGGTTCAACGCCGAGGGTGCCGGTGCGATGATGTTCCCCTCAGCAGGGATCACGCTCGCCGCGCTGGTGCTGCTGCCGGTTCGCTGGTGGCCCGCGGCAGTCGCGGGAGCGGGATGCGCGGAATTCGTCGTCGACCTGATACACGGGCTCACGCTCACAGCGACCGCTGGCTACACCCTTGCCAACACGGTCCAGCCTGTACTCGGTGCGACGCTGCTCCTGCTCGCCGTCGGCGAGCGGGTCGACATCAGCCGCATGCGAGACCTCGGCGCCTATCTCGCGTGTGCCGTGATCGCCGCTCCGGCGGCCGGCGGGGCGATCGGAGCCACCACGTTCGTCCTGGCCGAGTCGGGCGGCAGCTGGTTCCGCTTCGCGGGCGAGTGGTGGATCGGGGACGGCATCGGGATGTTGGTGGTCGGCATCTCCATCCTGGCGGCGGCGGCCGCCTGGAGACGGAGGGAGGGACGAGGTCGCGCCACAGAGACCGTTGTACTCGTCTCACTCGCCGTCGCGACCGCCGGGCTCGTCTTCTGGTTGGAGAATCTCCTGCTGGCCTTCGCTCCGGTCGCCCTGCTGCTGGTCATCGGTTTCCGGCTGGGGATGTACGCGGTGACCCTTTCCGGGGCCGGCATCGCGGTGGCCGCGGCGGAAGCGACTGCCGGCGGCCATACGTTCTGGGAGCAGTTGGACGTTTCACCGCAGGACGGCCTGATCTACCTCCAGCTCGTGCTGGCCTTCATCATCGTCACGCCTCTCCTGCTCACGGCCGCGCTTCGCAGCCGCGACCAGGCGGTGCGGGAACTGGCCGTGACGGCGAAACGTGCGGCGCTGATGGAGGTGTCCGCCGCGTTGTCGGCAGCGACCACGGAGGCGGGGGTCGTGAGCGCACTCGAGCAAACAGCCCTTCGCCCGTTCGGGGCCAAGATCGCGTTTCTCGCCGTCGTCGACGGCGACGACATCCGTCTCACCGGCCCCACGGTGGGCATCCTCGACGGGCTTGCGGCCTGGGAAGGCCCCTTCGGACAGGCAATCGCAGGTGCCCGGCGCGTCGAGCGTGAGTTCGAGGTCGTCGTGCAAGGCGTCGGCCTGGGGTCCTGTGCGGTGGTGCCCCTTCCGGTGCTGGCCGCCGGGCCGCGCGGGGCGGTAGGTCTCGGCTTCCGCCATCCCCACAGGCTCACGGGCGGCGAGTGGCAAAGGCTCGAGGCCCTCGCAGAGATGACGGCGCACGCGCTCGCGCGCGCCCGGCTGCTGAAGCTCGAGGGCCAGGCCAGGCGGAACGCCGAGATCCTCGAGGCGCACGCCGAGCGGCTCGCCGGCGCTCTCACGATCAACGATGTGGCGCGGGCAACGGTTGCCGAGGTGCAGGACTACGGCATCCACTCTGTCGCCTTCATCCGGTGCCGAGAGCCAGGCACTGCCGAGGTACTTGCCGTCGCGGGTCTCGAACATGGCGCGGCGGGAGACGAGGCGATCGACATCGGCACCAGTGGCTTGACCGCAGACGTTCTGCGAAGCGGCGATGCCGTGATCGTCCAGACGCGTGCAGACTACGACGAGCTCTACCCTGAACGAGCGACCAGGCGCGGGGAGCTCCCTAGCGAGGCTCTGGCCGTGATCCCGCTTCAGGGATCCGGCGGCACCGTGCTCGGAGCGCTTTACGCCGGCTCCCATCACCGGCTCTGGCTGACCGGGGAACGGACGGCCGTGCTCACGGGCCTGGCGAGGCAGGCAGGCGTCGCGCTCGAGCGCGCAACGCTTTTCGACGTCGAGCGAGAGGAGCGCGACCGCGCCGAGCGAGCCGAGATTCGCGCGAGCCGCCTCTACAGCTTCACCGACGCGGTGTCGAAGGAGACGGATCCCGAGCGCCTTCACGCCGTCCTGGCGTCCAAGTTCCGAAGCGCGACCGGCGCTGCCTGGGCAGGCGTGTTTCGCCTCGATACCGAAGGTCGGACACTGCGCCTCGTTCACGAGGACAGCAGCGAGCGCCTCGGTTCCCCTCCGGAGGTTCCGCTGACGGCCACCACTCCGCTCGCCGCTGCTGTTCGCGACGGACGGCTGGTCGCATCCGACGAGTGCGAAGACGGAAGTGATCTGCGCGCGGAAACGATCGTTCGGTCGAGGAGCCTTCCCCTCCTCAGCCAGGACGAGCGTCTGGGCGCGGTGCACCTCTTGTTCGAAGGACCACCTCCACTTGCCGAGAGCGAACCCGAAGGGCAAGCATTCTTCGAGGCGCTCAGCCGCCAATCCGGACTGGCGCTCCAGCGCGCGGGGCTCATCGAAGAGCAGGCCCGGGCACGAGGTCGGGCCGAGCTGACCACGACGGTCCTCTCCGAGCTCGAGGCACTCTCGGGCGTGGAACGGCGGACACGACGGCTGGTCGAGCTCCTGGTCCCCGCCGTCGCCGACTACGCGTCGGTCGAACTCCCTGACGAGCGGCCGGCAGGAGCACTCACACACAGGGATCCGGAGGGCGAGGCGATCCTGCGTGAGCTTCGCGACCGCCGGCTGGAGCTGGATCCCGA